>JARKOU010000245.1 GCA_029975645.1 Actinomycetales bacterium | reverse complement strand
CGCCCCCCCCCCCCCCCGCCGGGGAGGGCTCAGGCCTCCTGGGTCTTCACGATGAACGAGACGGCGTCACCGACCGTGGCGAGGTTCTTGACCTCCTCGTCCGGGATGCGGACATCGAACCGCTCCTCGGCGAGGGTGACGATCGTCATCATCGACAGCGAGTCGATGTCGAGGTCGTCCGTGAAGGACTTGTCCAGCTGCACGGAGTCGGTCGGCAGACCGGTCTCCTCGTTGACGATCTCGGCGAGGCCGGCGAGGACGTCCTGCTCGGTGTAGGCCATGAGGGGTTTCTCCATTCGTGGGGGAACGCGGGTACCTCGGGACAAGTGTGCTGGACGGCGCGTGCGTTGGGGCGGAAAGCCGCCGACACGTGCGCCGGCAGGGCTAGGGAAGTACGACCACCTGGGCGGCGTAGACAAGGCCTGCGCCGAACCCGATCTGCAGGCAGATGTCGCCGGACTTCGCCTGGCCTTCGCGGAGCAGGCGCTCGGTGGCCAGCGGGATGCTTGCCGCCGAGGTGTTGCCGGTCTCCGCGATGTCACGCCCGACCACCACGTGGTCGGGGAGCTTCAGTTGCTTGATCATCTGGTCGATGATGCGCATGTTGGCCTGGTGCGGAACGAACACGTCCACCTGGTCCGCCGTGACCCCGGCGGCGTCCATCGCCTTCTGTGCGATGAGCGCCATCTGCCACACGGCCCACTTGAAGACGGTCTGCCCGTCCTGGCGGAGGGTGGGGAAGGACGTGTCGCCCTTCTTGAGATCGAGCCACGAGTGCGTCTGGCCGATCGCCGACGCCTGCCCGGCCGAGCCCCAGATGGTCGGACCGATGCCCGGGAAGTCGGAGGGCCCGACGACGGCGGCGCCGGCCCCGTCTCCCAGCAAGAACGAGATGGTGCGATCGGTCGGGTCGATGAAGTCGGACATCTTCTCGGCGCCGATCACCAGCACGTACTTCGCCTGCCCGGAGCGCACCAGCGCGTCGGCCTGGGCGATCCCGTAGCAGTAGCCGGCGCATGCGGCCGAGATGTCGTAGGCGGCGGCCGGCTTCGCGCCGAGCCGATCCGCGATGACCGCGGACGCGGCGGGGGTCTGCTCGAAGTAGGTCACCGTGGAGAGGATGACGGTGTCGATGTCCTCGCCCTGCAGCCGGGCCGCGGCCAGAGCCTCGCGGGCGGCCCCTTCGGCGAGGTCCACCAGGTCCACGTCCGCGCCCGCGCGACGGCGGGTGACGATGCCGGTCCGCTGGCGGATCCACTCGTCGGAGCTGTTGATGGGGCCGGCGACGTCGTCGTTCGTGACCACGTTCTCGCCGCGCACCCCGCCGATCCCGAGGATCCGGGAGTACGGAGTGACGGGAGTCTGGCGGAGGACCGCCCCGCTCACGCCTCCGCTCCCGCGCTCGCGTGGCGGGCGATGAGGTCAGCGGCGGCCTCGAGGTCCTCTGGCGTCTTCACGGCAACGGTCTCCACGCCCCGCAGCGTACGCTTCGCGAGGCCCGCGAGGACCCCGCCCGGCGCGAGTTCGATCATGCCGGTCACGCCCAGCCCCGCCAGTCTCTCCTGGCAGAGGTCCCACCGCACCGGGTTGGCGATCTGAGCGACGAGCCTGGTCAGCGCTTCCCGCCCGTCCCGGACCACCTGGCCGTCCGCGTTGGAGAGAAGGTCGATCGCTGCGTCCCGCGGCGTGGTGGCCTCGGCGAGGGCGGCGACGTGTTCGACGGCGCTGGCCATGTAGGCGGTGTGGAACGCTCCGGCCACCTGCAGCGGGATCACCCGAGCCTTGGCGGGCGGCTCGGCGGTCAGGGCGGCGAGCGCGTCGAGCGCGCCGGCGGCCACCACCTGCCCGCCGCCGTTGACGTTGGCCGGAGTAAGGCCGAGCTCTGACAGCCGGGAGATGACGGCGGTCGGGTCTCCGCCCAGGACCGCGCTCATCCCCGTGGGGGTCACGGCCGCAGCAGCGGCCATCGCGCCGCCGCGCTCCCGGACGAGGGCCAGCGCCTGCTCGTCCGTGAGGACTCCGGCGACGACGGCGGCGGCGAACTCGCCGACGGAGTGTCCGGCCGTCACCGCGACGTCGGTGGCGCGCTGCTCGTCCGCCGGGAAGATCGCGTGGAGGCTGAGGAGCGAGGCCGCGACGATCAGCGGCTGGGCGATCGCCGTGTCGCGGATGGTGTCCGCGTCCGACACCGTGCCGTGGGCGCGGAGATCGAGGCCGGTGATCGTGGCATACCGCTCGAGGCGGTCCGACAAGCCGGGAACCTCGAGCCAGGGGCTGAGCATCCCGGGGGTCTGGGCGCCCTGTCCAGGGCAGACGACGGCGAGCACGGTTTCCACTGTGCCGATGGCGGGTCGGCGGTCGCGGTCACGACGACCACGAACCTCGGGTGATCGGATTGTCGATTACCTACAAACATGTGGCGTCAGTCGCTTTGTCCCGCGAGGTGGCCGAGTGCGATGGCGATCTGGAGCACAAATCCCTCACGTGCGTCGGTGGGATCCCAGCCCGTGATTCCGGTGATGCGGCGCAGCCGGTAGCGCACGGTGTTCGGGTGGACGTAGAGCACGCGGGCGGCGGCCTCGAGCGACCGTCCCTCCGCGAGGTACACAGAGAGCGTCCCGAGCAGCGGGCCGCCCACGCCTCGGAGTGGTCTGTAGACATCCTGCAACAGGGTTCGGCGGGCGTCGGGGTCCCCGATGAGCACCCGCTCCGGCAGGAGCTCGTCGGCCTGGACGGGGCGCGGCGCGGACGGCCACGCGCGGACGGCGGCGAGGCCCGCGAGCGCGGCACGGGCCGATCGGCTCGCGTCGGCGACGTCACCGACCGTGGGGCCGATCACCACGGGGCCCGGCCCGAACCTGCTGACGAGTCCCAGGGCCGCGCTGCGCAGGTCGCCGGTGCCGCCCAGCACCACGACGATGCGGTCGCCCTGGATCCCGACCAGCGCGTCCTCGGCGGCTCGCCTGGTCGCGCGGCGCAGCTCCGCCGCCCGGACGTCGTCGAGCGGGTTCTCGCTCGTGCCGACCATGACCAGCGTGGATCCGTGGCCGGCCCAGCCCAGGGCGGCAATCCGGGAGCGGAGCGAGTCGTCGGGCTCCCCGCGGAGCAGCGAATCGACCACCAGTGCCTCGAGCCGGGCGTCCCAGGCGCCGCGCGCCTCGGCAGCGCGTGCATAGACCTCGGCCGCCGAGAACGCGACCTCGCGGGAGTAGAGCAGGACCGCCTCGCGCAGCGCGACGGCGTGCTCCGGCATCGCCAGCCGGTCCGTATGGGCCTCCACCACCTCCACCACGATCCGCACGAGTTGCAGGGTGTGCTGCAGCGAGATCGATCGGGTCAGTTCGGGCGGGGCGCCGCGAAAGATCTCGGCGGCGTTGAAGGCGGTCGCCGTGGGCTTCTCGTACCAGGAGATGAACGCGGCGATCCCCGACTGAGCGACGAGCCCGATCCACGACCGGTCCTCCGCGGCGAGGGCTCGGTACCACGGCAGCTCCTCGTCGAGCCGGCGCAGTGCGGCGGCCGTGAGCAGGTCGGTACCCGAGCGCAGGCGCTGGACCATCTCCGGGGTGACGGATCCGCGGGCGCGCCAGGAGTCCGCTGGGGCGAGCCCGCCCGGGCCGCGCTCGGTCGTCGTCTCGACGGAGGTGTCGCCTACCATGCGGCGATCGTAGGCACGGGCTTGTGGGGGTGCCACAACTTCCGGCGCCTCGCGCTGGATCCTCGACACTGTCTCTGGCTCGTTCGGGGGTGAGATCGCTCGCTCGAGCCGTTATCGTCGACGGTATGGCCCTTTTCGAACGGCTCAAGAAGGCGGTGCTTCGCCCCTCGCCGGCGCCCGCCACCACCACCCGCCGACCCACCACGGGCCCCGTTCCCCCGGACGTCGCGATCGAGGACGTCCTGCGCGAACGCCTGGCCGCGGACCCCAACGATGCCGAGGCGTTCGCCTCGCTCGCCGACCTCGTGCGACGTCGTGCCCGCGAGGCCGTTCCGGCGAGCCCGCTGACGGCACCCGAGCCCGACGACGCCGCGCGCGCAGCCGACCTCGCGGTCTGGTCGCTCGCGGAGGAACTCGCCGGGCGGCCCCGTGCGTGGTTCCCCCTCGTGGAACTCGCGAGGCTCTCGCTCGCCGACGACCACGAGGCGGCGTTGCGGCGCCTGGCGGGCGCGTGCGACCGGGACTCGAGCGGCAAGGCCGTGGCCGAGGGCGTGCGGATGCTGCGTGAGGCAGGCCATCCCTCAGACGCCCTCGGGCTCGGCGTGGGGCACTGGGCGCCGCAGCAGCATGTCCCGGAGGCAGGGCGGCAGGTGGTCCTCGCAGCCCTGGACGCGGGCAAGCCCGCCGAGGCGCGGCGTCACCTCACCGCTCTGCTCGAGGCTCCCGGCGCGCATGCTCCCTCGCGAGAGGTGAGCGCATCTCTCGAGGTCCAGGTGGCCGAGGCCGAGGAACTGGCCCGGACCAGCGCGCCAGCGTCGGAGACGGGCACGTTCCCCGCCGTCGTCACCGCCCGGCGCGAGGGATCCGGGGGCCGCCCGGCCTCGCCCCAGCCGCCGAAGGCCTGATCAACCCGCCACACGCGGGGCGGGAACGGCTCGAACACGAGGGCCCCG
>JARKOU010000233.1 GCA_029975645.1 Actinomycetales bacterium | reverse complement strand
CGGCGATGACCGTGTCGGTGACCGCGACCGGCGGCTGCACGTCGCCCGGCTCGGTGATCGCGACGCGGACGAGCCCGACCGCCGTTGCGCCGTAGGCGTCCGCCACGAGGTAGCCGAACACGTCGGTGCCGCCGTTGCCCTCGCTCGGGTACGCCTGGTAGGTGATCGCGTTCGGGCTGTAGCGCAGCACCCGCCCCTGGGTGGGCGCCGAGGCGAGGCCGACGACGGTGACCGTGTCGCCGTCGAGATCCTGGCGCCACGGCTGGATCCGGATCTCGATCGTCTGCCCCGCGCTCGCCCGCCTCCAGGTTCTGGGGTTGGGGGGCCGTGTTCGTGTTGTCGTCCGAGGCCGGGGGTTGACGGTGACCGTCAGCACCCCCGTCTCGGGCGCCCCTTGCGGTGCTGACGCCTGATACTCGATGCGCAGCTGACGCCGCACGTCGACCGTCGCCGGCGCGAGGTAGAGCACCTGGTCGTTCACGACGTAGGCGCTCCCCACGTCGCCCTGGTCGGCGTCCGCGGCCACGTTCGGGTCGAACACCCGCAACTGGCCGGCGGGAAGGCCGGGCACATTGCGATCGAGCACGAGCGCCTCGCCCGAGGTCGACGTGTCGTTCTCGAGCACCGGCACGAGGACCGAATCGCCCACCCGGACGACCGCGAAGTCGTCGTTGACGATCGCCTGGTCCTGCGGGGGCGCCGGCAGCTGGGTCACGATCACGCTCCCCGTCACCGGCGTCGAAACCCCGTTGCTGATCGTGTAGGTGACGACCTGTGGGTTGGGTGACAGGGTGTCCGCCCGGGGCATGATCTGCAGCCAGCGGCCCTTGAGCACCGCGACCTGGAGCTGGCCGCCGTCGGCACCCGTGTCTGCCTGGCGGGCCGACAGCACCGTCAGCACCGAGCCGGTCGGGTCGGAGTCGTTGGCGAGCACGTCGACCATGACGGCCGAGCGTCCGCGGACGGTGACATGGTCGGGGGCGGCCGTCGGCGTGCTCGGCCCGGCCTCGGCGACGTCGACGCGGATCTGCCCACCCGCGAACTGCGCCGAGCCGAACTTGGCGGTGTAGTCGAGGAAGTACGCTCCGGACGCCGCGGCCGTCACCGTGATCTCCCCCGAGCGGAGGTCGGTGGTCACGTCGAGGCCGTCGGTGCCCTGCACGGCCGCAGCGAGTTCGAGCGTGGCGCGCGGGTTGAGCGGGTCGGCGCCGGGAATGTCATGGGTGAGCGGCCTGATCACGACGGGCTTGCCCACCTCCCCGCGGACGGCGTCCGGCTGCGGCACCGGCGCGTCGCCCTGGGTCGCGTTGTGGGCGAGCACCTGGACGGTGAGGCCGGCGTCCACCGGGGTTCCCCGGCCGTCGGACAAGCGCAGCGACAGGGGCACGAGCGTCGTCTCCTCCGCGCGCCGCCGTGAACGTCACCCGGCCGTCGGTCGTCAGGCCGACCCGCTGCCCCTCGGCCGTGACGGAGCTCACCGAGACCGGGTCGCCGTCGGGGTCGCGCCAATCGCCGGTCACGGGCACGACGATCGAGCCCCACGAACTGACCGGGTACGTGCGCTCGGCCTCACCGGCGCGCAGGAACGGAACGTCGTTGACCGAGTCGGGGTGCACCTGCACGCTCACCGTGCCAGAGTCGGACGCCGTCCCGTTGTCGATCGTGTACTCGAACGAACTGTGGGACGCCCCCTGCGGCAGCGTGACGAGCAGGGTCTGCCCGTCCGGCGCGATCTCGACGGTCGTCCCGCCCACGGGCTGGGTCACGCTCGTGATGGTCAGGATGCGGCCGAGGGCGTCCGAGTCGTTGTCGAGCACGTACGCGACGGTCGTCCGGCCCGGACGGGCCCCGATCTCGTCGTCGTTGGCCCGGGGCGGCTCGTCCTCGTTGGGGCGGGCCTCGGCGTCCGGGTTGCCCTCGTCGGTGGCGGGGAGCGGCTGGGCCTCGGTCCAGTTCTGGACGAAGCGCTGCTCCTCGAAGCTGTAGATCTTGCCGTCGCTCGTGTCGTTGAGCAGGATCTGGCCGTGGTTCGTCCGGAAGACGGGCGACACGAGCGCGACGTCGGCGAACCCGCCGGCGACCTCGGCCGGCGCGCCGCCGCACGACCGCACGGCCAGTCCCGGCTCGCCCGCCCACGCGGCGAACGTGCAGCCCGCCAGCACGACGGGGACGGCGGGCGCATTCCCGTTGCCCTCCGCCAGCCGGGCGCTGCCGCCGCTGCCGACGGCCAGCAGGGCTTCGGCGGTGGCCACCTGCACGGTGTCGGACGCCTCTCCGGCAGCCTGGATGCGCGCCTGCGGGTCGGCCCCGACGTCCTGCGTCCCGCCCCCGGGCAGGTGCACGACCCCGGCCTGCGCGTCCAGCACGGCGTACCCGTCGCCGACGGCGGCGACCTGCACCGGGCCGTAGCCCGCACCCTCGCGATACTCCGGCTCGGCGAACCCGATGCCCTGCGGCGGGAAGGACGCTCCTGCCGTTCGTCGACACCGCATGGATCGTGCCGTCGACGCCGATGCTCAGCCCGGCGCCCTGCCCCTCAGGGGCTCCGGAGACTGCATCGCCCAGCTCGGCAGCGACTTTCTGGTTGGCGTCCACGGCGCTCAGGTCGAGTGTGGGGTCGTCCGGCAAGTACCTGCCGGCCCAGAGGCGCCCGGACGTGGGCTCCAGGACGGCGATCGACCCGCCACGCATGTCGAAGCGGCTCGCCGGGTCGATGGTGATGCCTCTCTCGGTCTGGTGGGCGACGGCAGCCGCGTCCACCCCGGTCAGCCGGCCCGAGCGTCTCGACGGCCGAGCTAATCTGGATCCCGATGCGCAGCACTTCCGCCACCGAGAACCGCTCCCGCTTCACGCGCTCGGCCAGGTTCGCCTGCGGGTAGTACATCATCACGATGTACGGCCGCCCGTCCGCCGTCGTGCCCGCCGAGTAGACGGGCACGATGTGCGGATGCTCGAGCCGGGCCATCGCGTTCGCCTCGGCCGTGAACCGGGCCGCTTGCCCCGCCGACAACCCCACCTCGCGCATGACTTTGACCGCCACCTTGCGCGCCGGCATGCCCTGCTCGTAGAGGTACACGTCGGCGTACCCGCCCGAGCCGAGCTTTCCCAGGAACTCCAGCCCGGGGATCTGGGGGGTGGGAGGGGTTGACTCACGCGCTCACCTCGAAGGTGAAGTCGAACACACCGGCCAGCACCATCCGGGTGCCGGGCTCGATCGCCATCGCGTCGTTCGCGCGCAGCGCCACCGGCTCGGCGCCCGGCAGGATCACTTCGGTGCCATTCGTGGATCCCAGGTCCTTGACGAGCACGTGCCAGAAGTCGAGGCGCACCTCCACGTGCTGGCTCGACACGTCACGGTCGGGGTCGTGGATCTTGACCAGGTTGGGTTGCTCGCCCGTCCAACCCTGCGGCAGGCGCGGGTTGCGGCCGAGGACGGCTCCCCGGTCGAGCGTGACCGTGTCGCCGTTCGACAGCCGCAGCACGCCCAGCGACGGCCGCGGCACCTCGAACGGCTGCTGGGCGGGCAGCGCCTTGCCACACACGCGGCAGTTGCCCGCATACGCGGGGCTCAGATGCCCGTCGGGACAACGCGCCGCCACCACGAGCGGACCCGTCGCTCCCCCGTGCTCGACGAGCTGGTCGCGGTCGATCGTCATATCCGGCGCGAAGGACGCCGCCGGTGCCGGTGGGGCCTGCTCTTCCTCGGCGTCCTCCGGTGCGGGGAACTGCGTGATCGGCCCGGACGCCGACGGCCCGGCCTCTGCGGCGATCGGCGGCGCGCCGATCTCCCACGGGAACGCGTCGATGAATCCCGCCCCCGGCTTGGGCTGCCCGGGCGGCTGGACGATCGGCGTCGGGCCCGTCAGCGGGCTCGCCATCGTCTGGCCTGCGGCCTCCTCGGCCGCCGGTTCAGGCCCGGGTTCGGGTGCGGACGCCTCGGGCGCAGGCTCGGGGTCGGAGTCGGGCTCAGGCGCAGGGTCGGAGTCCCACTCGGCCGCCGGTTCCTCTTCTGCCTTGGGCTCGTCGGCCGGTGCGACCGGGACGCCGGTGGTGCCGAACAGGTGGTCGAAGTCGGGGGCCGGCTCGTCCTCGGGCTCGGCGTCGGACGTGGCCGCCTCCGGTTCGGCGTCCGCCTCCGGCTCGGCGTCCGGCTCCGGCTGCGCTTCGGGCTCCGGCTCGGGTTCCGGCTC
>JARKOU010000231.1 GCA_029975645.1 Actinomycetales bacterium | reverse complement strand
GGTGCTCGACGGTCAGGCGCAGGTCCGGTGTCGACGTCGACGCCCGGGTCGACGCCTCGATGAGGTCGTGAACCTTGAGGGCGGTCTCGGCGGGCGGCGTGCGCGGGCGTAGGGGTCGCGGGCTCGGGGTGCCGACCAGGTCACCGGAGCCCGCGAGCAGCGCGCTCGTCGCGGTGAACCGGGCGAAGCGGAAGGCGTGGGCGCGCACGGCGGCGCGGTCGCCGAGTGCGGCGACGACGTCGGTCACCACGTCCTCGGTGACCGCGTCGGTGAGGGTGACGCCGCCGAGGTCCGAGACCGTGGTCCACCGCTTCCCGAGCGGCACGCCCGGGTGCGCGGGGCCGAGGACCCAGATCGCGAGGCGCTGCTGGGGGCGCGCGGTCCACAGCCGCGCGGGCAGGCGCACGACGGCGCGCACGCGGTCCGTGCGCAGCAGGGCCGAGCGGGCCGCATCGACCGCTGCGGCGCGCGGGCGGTCGGCCAGGGCGGAGGCGGGACCGATGATCACGGCGCGGTCGTCGTCGTCCATCGCGACCGCGATGTCGTCGATCGCGGCGAGGATCCCTTCGTCACGCATGACGGGCTGGGCGGGCGAGGGGAACTGCGCGAGGACCAGGGTGCGGCCCGGAAGGGCGAGGCGACCGGCGTCGTCGACCGCGATGTCGCCCGGCCGCCACCCGTGCGCGAGCAGGCGGCGCCTGGCCAGGCGGACCATCCGCGCCCCGCCGGAGGCCGAGGGAAGTGCGACCGAGGGGAGGTCGGCGTCGCCGAGCCGCCGCCCGAGCGCCACCAGGAGGTCGCTGCCACCGGAGGGATCAACCACCGTGGCCCCGGTCGCGGATTCGTGATCGGTAGTGATATCGCCCAGGAGTGCTGCGCCGAGCCGAGCCGCGAGGTCCACCGCCGCGGGAGCCAACGTGGTGTCGGCGTAGGGGCGCAGGTCGAGGCGGAAGCGGTGGGCCAGCAGGGCCTCGACCGCGGCGGCGGGGGTGTAGGCGGCGGAGGCGACGGCGTCGGCGTGGGCGGCGACGTCGGCGAGGTGCTCGTCGAGGGCGGCGACCTCGGCGTAGAGGGCGCCGTCGTGGGGGTCGACGTCGTCGGCGAGGTCGAGGAGTTCGGCGGGAGTGACTCCGGTCAGACGCTCACCGGTGACGGCCTTGAGGGCCAGGAGCGCGGTGAGCCCGTCGAGGGTGATCGCCTGGTCCGGCGCGCCGGGCCCCGCCGCGGCGGCATCCAGGGCCGCGAAGAGGGCGAGTTCCTCCCGGACGTCGGGGTTGTTGCCGTGGCGGGTGGTGACGAGCCAGTCGGCGACGTCGTGGCCATCGAGGAGTTCCTGGCCACCGCTGTGAACGGCGGGCTCGGGGAACGGATGGTCGGTGCCGGCGCACCGGGCACGCCACATCGAGACCACCGGGCGTTGCACCCGGGCGAGGGCGGCGACGTCAGACAGGGTGAGCAGGAGGCGGTGCCCGCTCGACGTCGTGGTCATCGCGGCGGGCCTCCTCTCGGTCCAGCGGCATCGGCGGCGGCACGACCAGCAAGGCCGCTCCTCGCACACTACCGACCGAGGGGCCCTAGCGCCTCACGGGGGCTGATAAGCCCGGTTATCGGGGACCGCGTTGCTCGCCTCCTGACCGGGCGCCCAGGCTCGGCGACGACGCACGTTCGCGTCCCCGAACCGCGAGGAGCCCCGTGATGAGCACCCCCGAGAACACCGAGCCCATGCCGGCCCGCCCCGATAGCCCGGCACTCCCATCACTCCCGGCCCCCTCCGTGGCGGCCGCGCCGCCCCCTCCGGCGGGACAGGCGTTCGCTGTCGGGCCCGAGGCCGACGGAACGGTCGACCAGGCGGCGCCCGCGCCGGCGAAGAAGCGCCGCCGCTGGGTCTGGCCCGTCGCCGCGGGCGGTGCGTTCCTGCTCGGGATCGGCATCGGGGGAGCCGGCGGCGGCGGCGACCCCACCCAGTCCGAGGAGTACCAACAGGTGCTCCAGCAGCGCGACGACGCGAGGGACGCACTGGGCGGCGCAGACGCCCGGGCCGCGGCCGCGGAGGCCCGTGCCCAGGAGAGCATCGACGCCGCGGATGCCCGTCAGGCCGAGCTCGACACCCGCGAAGCCGCCGTCGCCGCACGCGAGGCCGCCGTGACGGGTGCCGAGGAACAAGCAGCCGCCAACCAGGTGGGCGATGGGATCTGGACGGTCGGCCGCGACATCGAACCCGGCACCTACCGCACGATCGACGCGGTCACCGACACCTGCTACTGGGGCATCTATCGATCCGGCTCGAACGGCGCCGACATCATCGAGAACGACATCGTCACCGGCGGGTTCCCCAGCGTCACCCTCTCCGAGGGGCAGGACTTCAACAGCAGCCGGTGCGGCACCTGGGCGCGGCAGTGAGCGCGACCTGGCGGTGGCTGGTGCCCGCCGGCGTCGCGTGCGGCGTCCTCGTGGGGTGCGCACCTCCGGAACGCGACCTCCCGGACGTCACCGGCGAGGCCGTACCCGTCGCCGTGGCGGAACTCGAGAAGGCGGGCTTCCTCGCGGAGGTGTCCGGCGTCGACTCCGGCGACGAGGCGTCGGAGCTGTGGCGAGTCCGAGGCCAGCAGCCGCGGTACGGCACGGCGCAGGAGGGCACCGTGATCCGCCTCACCGCCGTCAGCGTGCTCCAGGCGGCGAGCAGCGCGTGTGGCGCTGGCCGCGTCGGTGACGGCGGTCGGTCCCTCGTGCTCGATATGGCAGGCGAGGAGCCCGGAACTGGCAGCCTCACCCTCAGCGACGTCCTCTGCGTCCTGGACGAGCTCAAGACGCCGGAAGCTGTGCGAAGCAAGATGGGCCAGACCACCTCGCTCGACGGCCGCGTCACCGACCGATGGGCCGGCATCGAGGCCTCGTGGAAGTACCACCCTGACGACGGGCTCGACGTCATCCTCCAGATCCCGTAGGACGCCACCCGACGTCGGACCCCTGGGGCCGGCGAGTCACCGACCGAGAAGTGTCCGCAGGTCATCGCCGCAGACGCCTGGGTCAGTCGGCGTCCCGCCGGCGCCCCGGGGCAGGCCCTCGGTCAGCGGGTCGCCTCGGCGAGGTCGCCGTCCGGCCGACTGTCTGCGGTGGCGTCCAGGGCGCGGGGCGCGCCCGGCGCACCCGTGACCGATGGCGGCGTCGGCCCCGACCGCCGGGCGTGGCGAGTCCAGTGGTCGAGCAGCAGCGTGAAGGGCCCGGCCACGACGTCGCCGCGGGAGATGGTCGCCACGGCGTGCAACTTCGGCAGGCGGGACAGGTCGCCCGCCGGCCATCCGAGCGGGAGGCGGAACGGCGGATCGCCACCGTCCGCACTGCTGCGCAGGAGCACGGTCGAGGCGGCGTGCGACCGCAGCGTCCGCACCACGCACTGGTCCAGCCCACGATCCGCGGTGGCGATCACGACGCCGAGCCCCTCCGTGCGCCCGCCCCCGAGCAGCGGGGCGAGCAGGTCGGACGGCAGGAGATGGGCGTCGTCGACGAGCACGATGCGCGGCGCGGTGCCGGTCGGGCCGGCGCCCTCGGTACCGCCCGCGATGCCGGCTTCGGTTCCGGCCTCGGCGCAGACGCGTCGCACCCAGGCGGCGGCGTGAGCGGCCGCGACTTGCGACCCGAGGCGCGACCACCCGAGGTCGACGGCGAGAGCGGCCCCCGGCCGAATCTCCCCGACGGCGTCCTCGCCGTTCACGCCGTCGCCGCAGCGCACGACGCGGAACCCGCGCCCGGGGTCGTCGGGCCTCGAGACCGTCAGCCCAGCAACCGCATCCCCGCGCGGGTCCAGCACCACGCAGGCGACGCCCGCCCGCTCGAGTTCGCGGGCCAGGGCCACGATCGCCGTCGTCCGTCCCGTGCCCGGTCCGCCGATCACGGCGAGGTGGTGCCGCAGGTCGGCCACGTCCATGAGCACGGCGGTGCGCCGGCCGGCGGCCGTCCACGCCGAGCCCAGTCGCACGGCCGTCGCCGACGGCGGTGGCGGCGGAACCGGGTCCAGGGCCACCACCTGCAGCGGCGCTGGTTCGGTGCGTAGGCCGGGGACGGGCGCACACCCAGCGGCGGGAACGCGGACCAGGCAGTGCGCGAGGCCGACGGGGACCGCGTGCCCGGCCAACGCCGCGGCGGACTGGCGCCACGCGTCGCCGTCCGTCGTCACGAGGTCGAGGTGGCTCGCCAGTCCCCGCGCGGCCATCCGCGCGAGGGGCGGCACGTCGCCCCCCACTCCGGCGAGCATCGCCCGGACCCGCACCGGGCGGCCGAGGTACGCCAGGAGGTCCTCGGGATCGCCGTTCCACGTGGCCGCGACCGCGTCGCGCACCATGGACTCCTCGAGCAGCGACGACGGCGCCAGGTGCACCCGGTAGGCGACGGACCCCGCGGCGACGACGCGCAACAACTCGGCCGTGCGATCCGGCGCCGGCGCCGGCCACGCCGGTGGGGCGGCGCCGCTGGCGAGCCAGGCGTCGGCGCCTGTTCCGGACATCGCGGGGACGTGCTGGGTGCCCAGGACGGCGGGACGCAGCTCGACGACCGACCCGGCGTCGATCTCCGGCGGTCGCTCGCCGCTGCGGAGGGTGGCGACACCCTCGAGGGCCCACCGCACGTCGGAGCGCCAGCCGGGGTGCGCGGCGCCGTGATGACGGAACTGCACGTGCAGACGCCGGCGGCCACGCGCAGGGGCGATCGTGATCTCCAGAGCCGAACCGGCCGGCCACTCGGCGACCAGCCCGACCAGGCGGCGTGTCGCAACGGCCGCCGCATCGCCGGGACTCGCGGTGCGGATGAGGCTCTTCACGTGCAGGACGTCGGGAACTTCTGGCTCCTGGGCTCGGCGGGTCCGGTGGACCCGGTCGTCGGATGCTGTGATCGCGAGCAGGCGGTGCCGCCCACGATCCCCTCAGGATTCCGGGGAAGTGCGGCCTGCGGGAGTAGCCAGAACGGGGGACAGCATCACGAGCAGCGCGTCCTCGTCGTGGCTGACGTCGAGGTCGGGCCGCTCGCGGAGGCGGTCGATCACCCGGGCGAGAGCGATGCCCACGTCCTCGCCCACCGCGCTCACGGTGCCGCGACCTGCGGAACCGCGCGGGTC
Organism: Actinomycetales bacterium; assembly: GCA_029975645.1. Classification (GTDB taxonomy): domain Bacteria; phylum Actinomycetota; class Actinomycetes; order Actinomycetales; family JAHECE01; genus JAHECE01. The sequence continues at coordinate 10,702 of JARKOU010000231.1, read as the reverse complement.
CCAGGTCACGCGAACCCGCGTCCCGGGTGGCGCGGCAGGCAGGAGGGTGGCCAGCGCGGCTCGGTACGGCTCGGCCGCGGCGGCGCCGTCGGCGTCTCCGGCGCTGTCGCCGTCAGCGAAGCCGGCCGCGCCGTCGCCCGCGCCGTCGCCGCCGCTTCCGGCCGCCGGCTCCCGGGCGACGACGTCCACCACCACGCCCCGTGCTCGCGCGGCCGCGAGCGCGCTGACGAGATCGCCGTCGAGCAGTCCGGGGGCGGCAAGGTGGTCCCGCACCGCCGATTCCAGGACGAGCAGGTCACGGGCGTGCTCGGCGGACAGTGTCCCGCCCTCGGCGATCGAGCGGAGTTCGGGGCCCACGGCCGCATCGAGCGCGGCCACGCGGGTGGCGGCGATGCGCTCCCGCTCCGCCTCGTCGGCGATCGCCATCCGGATCCGGGTCGCCTCGCGGGCGGCGTCGTTCGCGCGCCGCCAGGCGTCGTCCATGCCGCGACGCATGAAGGAGGCGCCGATGCTCGTCGCGACGAGCACGGTCACCGTTCCGGCGAGCGATGCCCAGAACGGGCGGCCGGCGATCGTGTCGACCGCCGTCACCGCGAGCCACGCCCCGAGATCCGTCGCCACCCCGACGCCGGGACGGAACCGGTAGGCGATGGCGGCGATCGCGGGCGTCAGCGCGCCCAGGTACCAGTAGCGCCAGTCCAGCGGCGCGCCGTCGGGCGTGGCGAGCGCGGGCACCAGCACGCAGACCGCGACCGTGGCCACCAGCGGGCGCCAGTTCGACGCCGTCGGGCGCAGGAACGTCGCCGTCCCGGTCACCGCGACGATCGCCGCGATCACGAGCACCGACACCGACGGCGTCGCCACCGCCGACCACTGCCCGTACCCGCGCACCACGTTGATGACCAGGACGACCGCTCCGAGCGCCATCATCGGGGCGAAGGTGCGCAGCTGCCACTCCGGTTCCTCGCTCGCCGGGGTGACGGAGGCGGGCGCCCAGCGCAGCGCCACGCGGGTGCCCCGGCCGGGCGCGCTGCGGATCTCGGCGCGGCCCCCGACCGAGCGCATCCGCGCGATCACGCTCGTCGCCAGCCCGGTGCCGGGTGGCGTGCGGCCGGGTGCGAAGCCCCGCCCCGAGTCCGCCACGACGATCTGCCCGCTCTCGCCGAGCCGTCCGGTGATGCTGACCTGGTCCTGGCCGGAGTGGCGGGAGACGTTGCTGAGCAGTTCCTCCACCGCGGCCACGACGGCGTCGCGGACGTCCCGGTCCGGGATCTCGCCGTCGACGTCGATCGTGGCGCGCAGGCCGAGTTGCCCCGCATGCCGACGCCACTGCGCGGCGGAGGAATCGGCGTGGTCCCAGTCCCCCCGGAACGCGGCGAGCGCCTGGCCGGCCAGGTCCCGGGCGGCGGTGGGCACCGCTCCGGCCCCGCTTCGGCCGGCGATGCGCAGTGCACCGAGAACCTTGTCGTGCACCAGGCCGTCCCAGCGTTCGCGCTCGGACGCGCGGCGCGCGGCACGCGCCGAGTCCTCGGCGAGCAGCCAGGTGGCCTCGACGGTGCGGTTCACGGTCCGGCTCGCGCGCTGGAAGAGGTTGACACAGGCGGCGCCGACCAGGCCGCTGACGGCGAGCAGGGTCGCCTCCAGAGCGGCCGCGCCGCCGCCGAGGTCGGGGGCGCGGATGACGGCGACCCCGGCGGCGAAGAGGGGGATGATCACCAGCGAGAGCCGCACGCCGATCATCGCGGAGATCACCATTCCGCCGCCGAGCACGTGAAGCAGCGGAGGGTACGCCACCGGCTGCGGGCCGATCGTCCACGCGTGGGCCGCGAGTGCGAGGCAGGAGATGGCCACGATGCCGCCCAGCGGGACGTCCGCACTGCGCCCCCGGGCGCACGCCGCGAGGGACCACGCCGTGAGCAGGGCGAGCAGCGCCAGGACCCCCGCCGCGAAACCGGGCACGTAGGCGCCCGGGTACGCGGCCGAGCGCAGGGCCGAGAGGGGGAGGTTCAGCAGGATCACGCCGGTGGCCACCCACGACATCGCCCGGCGGACCACCGCCTCGTGGGGTGTCACGGCAGGTCAGGAGGGGTCGGTCGGATCGGGCAGACGCCCGTCCTCGACGGCGCGGCGGTAGAGGTCGGTCTTGGTGCGGGCCGGTCGCCCGGCCTCGAGGTACTTCTGCTTGACGCGGCCGAGGTACTCCTTGGCGGTGTCCTCGGCGATCGCCATCCGGCGGGCGACGGACTTCATCGGGAGGCCCGCCGCGTAGAGGGTGAGCACCTGCTCCTCGCGGGGCGTGAGTGCCGGCGGGGTGGCGAGGCTCTCCAGGGCCGCCGCCCAGTCGGCGTTGAGGTGGTCCTCGCCTCCGGCCACGGCCCGCACCGCGGTGGCCAGGGCGGACCAGTCCTCGTGCTTGCCGACCACACCGAGCGCACCGGCCCGCAGGCAGCGGCCGACCACGACCGGCCGACGCTCCTGCGTATAGAGGAGCACCTTCCAGCCCCGTGCGCCGAGTCGGCGGACGTTCTCCTCGGGCGCCGAGCCGTCGTCGAGGCGGATGTCGAGGAGGACGACGTCGAGGTCCTCCTCCCGCGCGAGGAGGTGGTCCACCGTGGTCGCGCATGGCACGTCAGGATCCAGGGGCACGAGACCGGCCAGCCCGGGGGGAACTCCGGCGGAGATCGCGGGGTGGTCGTCCACTACCCCGAGCCGGATCCGGTCCACGGCGTCATGGTGGCAGATGACGGCGCGACGACGGCGCGGAGCGGCGCGCGGTCGCGGGGGCCCGGGCCCTCACCCAGGGAGGGCTGGAGCGAGGCCCCGGTGGGACCGGGCGTCGTCGCGCCGTCCCACCGGGGCCTCGTCCTTGTGGTGATCCGCTACCCCGGAGCCTCGCGCTCACAACGGATCACGTCCTGGCGGTCCGTCGAGGCTAGGGCTCGATCGTGACCTTGATGGCGGTGCCGCCGGTGACGGCGTGGATGCCGTCGACGAACTTCTCGAGCGGCATGCGGTGGGTGATGAGGTCCGCGACCGGGACGTCGCCCGAGGCGATGTACTCCAGCGCCTTGCGGTTCTGTGCGGGGCTCGAGCCGTTCGCGCCCACCACGGTCAACTCGCGGTAGTGCACCACGTTGGAGTCGAAGGTGATGGTGGGCTTGTCCTTGGGCAGGCCGCCGAAGAGGCTGATCCGGCCGCGCAGGGCCGCCATGCGGAGGGCGTCCTCTTGGGCCTTGCCGGAGGCGGCGGCCGTGATGATGACGTCCGCGCCGCGCCCGTCGGTCAGCCGCAGCACCTCGGCCACGGGGTCGACCTCGGCCCCGCAGATGGCCGCGTCCGGGTGGACCCGCTCGGCGGACATGTCGAGGCGCTCGCGCGAGAGCTCGACCAGGTAGACGGTCGAGGCGCCGCGTGCCCGCGCGAGGCGCACGTGGAGGCAGCCGATCGGGCCGGCGCCCACGACGACGACGACGTCGCCGTCCCCGACGTTCGCGAGTTCCTGGGCGTTGATCGCGCAGGCGAAGGGCTCGGCCACGGACGCCTCGGCGAAGGAGACGTGGTCAGCGATCGGGTTGAGCCCGTCGACCCGCAGGACCTCCTCGGGAATGACGATGTACTGCGCGAGCCCGCCGTCCCAGTGGTAGCCGATCGCCTTCTGCGTGGGACACACGGTCTGCCAGCCCCGCGCGCAGTACTCGCACTGTCCGCACGGGACGGCGGCGATCACCTGGACGCGGTCCCCGACCTTGTGGTTCCCGACGGCGTCCGGCCCCACCTCGACGATCTCGCCCGCCAGTTCGTGGCCCAGGACGCGCGGCGGGTCCAGCCGGTGGTGGCCGTGGTGGAAGATCTTGGCGTCGGTGCCGCAGATCGAGTTGGCGCGGACGCGGAGCAGGACCTCCGCCGGGCCGGGCTTGGGCTCCGGCGCATCCTCGAGTCGGACGTCCCCTGGCGCGTAATAGCGTGCGACGAGCATGTGAGTGCTTCTCCAGTTCTGTGGTCAAGGTCGAGAGTCGTGGACCCGGTCGAGCCGGGGTGTGCTCCGGAGTCCACTCACGGACACCGCCTCGGCGCGAGCCGCGGGCCGGAGCCGACTCCCTCTCGAAGGGCCCCGCCCGATGGTTCTAGGGTACGCGCGTGCTGCACGAATGTCCAGCACATAGTTGCAGGACTCCTGATCCGGCTCTGGGTCGGAGGGCACGTGCACGCGCCTCGCCGTTCGGCAAAGATGACCTCGTGGCTCTCACCTCGCCTGATGACATCGACGTCCTCGTGACGGCGGCCGTCATGTACTACGAGCAGGGCGAGCCCCAGCAGGTCATCGCCGACCACCTCGGAGTCAGCCGCGCCACCGTGAGCCGGGCGCTGAGCCGGGCTCGGGAACTCGGGATCGTGCGGATCGAGGTGATTCCTCCCCACGTGGACCCCGCCCTCCCCGAGCGGCTGCGCACGCAACTCGGACTGCGCGGCGTGCACGTCGCCTCCGGCCGGGCCGAGGAAGCCGAGCCCGGCCCGGTGCTGGCCGAGCCGCTGACCGCCGCGCTGGACGAGGCGCGGCTCGAGCGCGGCGACGTGGTCCTCGTCTCGTGGGGCAGAGCCGTCAACAGCGTCGGCCGGTACATCCACCGCGAGCACCCCGGCGTCCTCGTGGTCCCGGCGATGGGCGGCAACGCCAGCGACCGGCCGTGGTTCCAGCCCAACGAGATCGCCCGGTCCTTCGCCCAGGCCCTCGGCGCCCAGCCCCGCTTCCTCAACGCGCCCGCGCTCGTCTCGCCCAAGTTGGCCGAGTCGCTGCGGTCGGAGGCCGAGATCGCGCAGGTGGTCGAGTTGTGGGACCACGCGAAGGTGGCCCTGGTGGGCGTCGGGGCGTGGCCCAAGCCCGACCCCAGTTACGCGGCCGCCGGCTTCCCGGTGGACGACCCGGCCCTGGCCGGCGCCGTCGGCGACGTCGCCGGGTGGTCCTTCACGCTCGACGGCGACCTGGTCCACCACCGGGACCGGCGGGAGCTGCTGGGCGTGACGCCCGAACAACTGCGCCGGATCCCGCACGTCATCTGTCTGGCCGGGGGCGTCTCCAAGGCCCGCGCGGCGATCGGTGCGGCGCGCGCGGGCCTGGTCAACGTGCTGGTCACCGATGCCCCGACCGCCCGTGCGATCGACGTCGTTCTCGGCGAGGCCTCGGACCGTCGCGGTGCGGCGGGCGCTCGGCCACACGCGCACGCCTGACGCACGCGCACGCCTGACGCGCTGGCGCCGTCGTCGGCGCGTCGCTTCCGTGCTCACCCCAGCAGCGTGACGATCGCCCGTGCCGTGGGGGTGTCCGTGACCAGGGTGTCGATGAGGCCCGCGCGGGCCGCTCCGACGGCGGCTCGCGCCTTCGAGACGCCCCCGGCGAGGCCGATGACGTGCGGGATCCGGCGCAGTTGCTCCGGGGCGACTCCGAGCAGGCGGCGGTCCGCGGGCCAGGGGATCACCTCGCCGCCGCTGGTGAAGGGGAGGCCGGCGACGTCGCCGACGGCGTCCACCAGTGCTGGGTGGTCCACCGGGAATCCCTCCGCCGCGTCTGAAGGATCAGGCTTGGGCCACGCCCCCACGCTGACGAGCGCGACCGTCGCCCGGTCCCACAGGTCCATGACGACGCGCGTGTCCGCCTCGGCCCGGAGCGCCCGGTCGAGTTCCGGTGAGACGACGGCCGGGGCGTTGAGGAAGCGGGCCTGCCCGTTGACGGCGCAGGCGAACGTCCGGGCGATGTCGTTGGGCTGGAACCACGGCCGGTCACCCACCTGGCCACCCATCGCCGGGACGACCACGACGCCCGCGTCGCGCCGCCGGAGGTAGCGGCTCACGCTGGCCACCGCGCGGCCCCACGAGACGATGACGACGTCTCCGCGACCCAGGCGGGCGTCGTCCAGCGCCCCCGCCAGCGCCCCGGCGAGGATCGGACCGGGATCGGCCTCGAGCGCCCGGCCCGGTGCGACGTGGACGGCGTCCAGACCGAGGCAGGACGCGAGCCGGCCGGGGAGCGCGGGGTCCGGGTTCGGCGCCTCGATCTGGATGGAGACGACGCCGACGTCCCGAGCCCGAGCGAGCAGGCGGCTCACCGACGAGCGGCTCGTGCCGAGCCGGCGAGCGATCGCCTCCTGGGACATGTGGTGCTCGTAGTACATGACCGCCGTCGCCACGAGGTTCTCCAGGTCCGCCTCGGTGTCATGCTCCACGTGCTGCCGTTCCCTTCTTCTCCGGATGGACGCGAGGCGCCCGTCCCGGGCGGGACGGGCGCCTCGCCGTCGTCGACTCCTGCGGCGGTAGCCCTACTCGAGCGTCACGCTCGCGAGCACGGCCGTAACCTGGTCCTTGGTGGTGGCGGCCTCCAGAGCGGCGACCTTGTTCTTGTCGAGGAAGACGTGGGCGATGCTGCCGAGCAGCGAGAGGTGGTCGCCGCCCGCGCCGGCGATGCCGACCACGTAGTGGGCCAGTTGCCCGTCGCCCTTCCAGTCGATCCCTTCGGGGTAGCGGATGAAGGACAGCCCGGTCCGCTTGATCGACTGCTTGGCCTCGTTGGTGCCGTGCGGGATCGCCAGGTGGTTGCCCACGTAGGTGGAGACCGACTTCTCCCGCTCGAACATCGAGGCGACGTAGGCCGGGTCCACCGCGCCGGTGGCGACCAGGAGCTGGCCGGCCTCCTCGATGGCCTGGTCCCGGGTGCGGGCCTTGCCGCTCAGGACGATCGCCTCGTTCGGCAGGAGCGAGAGCAGGCCGCCCTGGGGTTCGGGGCTCGGCGTCGGCTCGGGCGCCGGCTGGGCCTCCTCCGGGGCCCGGTTGGTCCGTTCGAGCAGGTCCACGATCTCGTCGTAGCGGGGGCTGGCGATGAAGTTGTCCACCGAGACGTGGATGGCCGAGCCGGTGCGCTGCTTCGCGCGCTCGGTCAGGTCCTTGTGGGTGACCACGAGGTCGTAGGTGTCCTCGAGGTTGGCGATGGACTTGTTGACCACGGTGACCTCGCGGTAGCCGGCGTCCTTGATCTTCTTCCGCAGCACCGAGGCGCCCATCGCCGAGGAGCCCATTCCGGCGTCGCAGGCGAAGACGATCTTGGTGATCGGACGGGTCAGCACTGCCGTCGCGGTGCCGGCGCCTGCGCCCACCAGGGACGAGGCGAGGGACTCCTTGCCCTTCATCTCCACCATGCTCTGCGTGGCGACCTCGAGGTCGGCCTCGCCCCAGTCGGTCTTGTCCGTGCGCAGGAGGATGGACGAGACGAGGAACGCCACGGTCGCCGCGCCGATCCACGAGAGGGTGACGCCGAGGAAGCTGCCCGGGGCGGTCTGGGCGTAGACGGCGAAGATGGAGCCCGGGGCGGCGGGGGCGCGCAGGCCGCTGCCGAAGAGCACGTTGATGAAGACGCCCGTCATGCCGCCGGCGATCATCGCGATGATGAGGCGGGGCCGCATGAGCACGTAGGGGAAGTAGACCTCGTGGATGCCGCCGAAGAACTGCACGATCGCGGCGCCGGGGGCGGTGGCGCGGGCGGTTCCCCGGCCGAACACCATGTAGGCGAGGAGCAGGCCGAGGCCGGGACCGGGGTTGGCCTCGAGGAGGAAGAGGATGGACTGGCCGGTCTCCGCCGACTGCTGGATGCCCAGGGGCGTCAGCACGCCGTGGTTGATGGCGTTGTTGAGGAACAGGACCTTCGCCGGCTCGATGAAGACCGAGGTGAGGGGCAGAAGGGAGTGGTCCACCAGGAAGTTGACCGCGTTGCCCAGGCCGGCGATCGCCCACCGCAGCGGCGGTGCCAGCAGGAACATGCCGGCGATGGCCATGAGCATCCCGAGGATGCCGGCCGAGAAGTTGTCGACGAGCATCTCGAACCCGGGCTTGATCCTGTGCGCCCAGAGGCCGTCGAGCTTCTTCATGAAGAGGGCCGTGAGCGGGCCCATGATCATCGCGCCGAGGAACATCGGCGAGCCGGACCCGTCGCCGATGAAGAGCGGGTCGCTGGTCGCCATGATGACGCCGATCACCGAGAAGCCGCCGACGACGCCGCCGCGGACGCCGTAGATCATCTTTCCGCCGGTGTAGGCGATGAGAACGGGGAGCAGGTAGGTGATCGCCGGACCGACGATCGTGGCGATCTTCTCGTTGGGCCACCAGCCCACGGGGATGAAGAACGCGGTGAGCAGGCCCCACGCGATGATGGCTGCGATGTTGGGCATGATCATGTTCGACAGGAAGGTGCCGAACTTCTGGACGCGTACGCGCAGCGAGGTGCCTGCGGGCTGCGAGTAGTCGAGGACGGTGGTCGGGTCGCCGGTCATGACGTGTTCGTGGTCCTTCCGCGGTGAAGGTGACGGGCTCTGCACGGATGTGCAGCACATCTGTTCTGCACGAAGGTACACCTATCTCGAGCCGACGTCGAGACGGAGTTTTCTGTGACCTGAGTCACGCGAGAGCGGTGCCCCTTCGGGCGCGGCTCAGCCCGCGGCCCACCACCGCAGCACGCGCAGGGACCGAAGCGTGTTCCACCGGCTCGGGCCCGGCTCCTCGAGCGCGAACCACGTGACGCCGGGCGCGCCGTCGTCCTCGAGCACGTCGCCCTCGTAGGGCCAGCGCCCGTCGGCGCCGCGTTTCGCCCGGACCAGGGCGACGGCGTCCGCCAGGCGTTCGTCCGGCGTCGCCCCGGCGGCCCGGAGGTGGTCGAGTCCCCGCAGCACGTCGAAGTGCCACTGCGGTGGGAAGTGGAACCGGGTCATCGCCGGGTCCACCACCCGACCCGTGCGGTGGCTGCGGTACAGCCGGTGGTCCAGGAAGAACTCGTGGCCACGCCGGATCGCGCCGTCGACGGTGATCGCGCCCCCGCCGTCGCGGTAGGCGAGGAGTGCCTCGAGCGCGCTGATGGAGGTGTGGAAGGAGCCGTGCCGCGTTCCGGTGACCACGGACTCGCAGTTCCATCCGCCGTCGTCCAGTTGCTGCCCCAGGAGCCAGGCGACGGCGCCGTCCACCCGGCGGTCGGACACCCCGTTCGACGCCGCCACCAGCACCACCATCGAGGTGAGGCACGCCTCGGGGTAGCGGGCGGTGCTGTCGGGGAAGGTCAGGCCGCCGCCGTCGGACCACGCGGCGCCGTCGAGCAGGGCCTGGACCCCGCGGCTCGCGGATTCGTTCCCCGGCGGCAACCCGAGGCGGTGCAGGAGCAGCAGGGTGTACGTGGTCGAGGTCCACTTGGGCCGGTAGAGCCCGCCGGCCCAGCGGCCGTCGGGGTCCTGGCGGGCCAGGAGCGCCGCACCCCACCCCGAGTGGGCGACGAGCGCGCGCTCGGCGGCCACGGGGCCGGCGTCGTCGTCAAGCAGGTCCCGTCGCACCTGCCAGCGGATGGCCGGATCGCCCTGGAGGAGCCAGGCGAGAGCGGCGTCGTCGGTCCGGAAGTCCACCACCGCATCGTGCCCCTGTCTCGGACGGGGCCCGAACCGGAGGCGCGCCGGTCCCGACGGGTGGACGATGCACCTGGGGCGGCGGCGTATCCACCGCGCAGAGTCCGGCGAAGGGAGCACGCGATGACCATCCGCCACAAGGTGGTCGGCAACGCGATGCAGATGGTGGTCTGCCAGCTCGCCCCGGACCAGCAGGTCTTCTGCGAGGCCGGCAAGTTCCTCTGGAAGACCATGAACGTCTCGATGGAGACGCGCCTGGGCAAGGGGGCGCCCGGGAGCCAGGCTCCGCCCGGTCCGCACGCCGGTGCCGCCGGGTTCCTGAAGGCGGCCCTCTCCACGGCGGCCGAGGCCGGCAAGCGGCACCTCGCCGGGGAGAGCCTCGCCTTCCAGTGGTACCGCACCAGCGGGGAGAGCGGGCTCGTGGCGTTCGCGGGCGTGCTCCCCGGCGAGATGAGGGTGCTGGAACTCGACGGCGCCTCGGGTTGGTACACCGAGAAGGACGCGTTTGTGTGCGCCGAGAGCACGGTGAACTTCGACATCGCGTTCTCGGGCTGGAAACCCGGGCGAAAGGGCGGTGAGGGTTTCGTCCTCGAGAAGTTCACCGGTCTCGGCACGCTCGTCATCGCAGGCGCGGGGAACTTCATCGAGCTCAACCCCGCCAAGTACGGCGGCAAGATCCAGGTGGACACCGGCTGCGTGGTGGCCTTCCAGGACACGATCCGGTACGGCATCGAGCGGGTCGGCGGCCTCAGCATGCAGACCGCGATGACCGCGGTGTTCGGCGGCGAGGGTCTCGAGCTCGCCACCCTCGAGGGCGAAGGACAGGTGATCCTGCAGTCCCTCACCTACGACGGCATGGCGAATGCGCTGCGCCGACACCAGCGCGGTGACGACTACACCGGCGTCACCGGCGGCATCTTCTCCGGAGGCAACGACTGATGAGCTTCTTCGACAAGGCCAAGGTCCAGGCACAGCAACTGGCCGTCAAGGCGCAGGAGGGCGTCAAGACCGGCCAGGAGAAGTACGAGGCCTCCCAGGCGGCCAAGCACGCGGACGCGCTGCTGCGGGACCTCGGTGCGCAGGTGTACCTGCAGCAGACGGGGCGGCCGACGGCGGACGGCGCGGCGCAGGTCGCCCGGCTGACGGCGGAGCTGCAGCAGTACGAGGCGGCGCACGGGCCGATCGACCCGACGCCCAAGGCGGGCGCCGCGGCGCCCGAGGCTCCCGCGCCGACGACGCCCGGGGCGCCGGCCGAGGTGCCGGCCTCGGCGGCCGCG
>JARKOU010000213.1 GCA_029975645.1 Actinomycetales bacterium | reverse complement strand
TTCGTCGCGGCTGCTCCCACCCACCCCCGGCGTTCCCCAGGGCCAGGCTGCCGCCAGCTTCACCCCGCTGCTGCGACAGCGAAGCGATGCAGGTCTCTCACCTCCATCCGGAACAACAGCGCCTCGTGGCGCACCGCGTGCGCGTCGACGCCGACGACCCGCACCCCGGCCAAGCGTGTCGGGTCGTCGACGAGGACCCGGCGCACTTCGGCCAGCACCGCCGCGTTCGCCGTGTTCCACGAGACCGCGAGGGCCTCGGCGACCCGGGCGACCGTGAGGTGCTGCAGGACCAGGGCTTCCAGCGCCCAGCGCACCGCCCGACGGGACAGCTTCGAGCGCGGCTCGGCCGCCCGGGTGGTGTCCTGGCGCCACACGTGGGCGCACCCGGCGCACCGGTAGCGGCGCACCGTGACCAGCAGCACCGTGGGGCGCCACCCCAGCGGCACGTGCGCCAGGCGCCGGACCACGGTGTCCCGGGGCACACCCTCGCAGCCACAGCGCCGGCACCACCCGTCCGGCTCCACGACGCGGCAGGCCAGGACCGCGCGATCAGGCTCGAGGCGCTGCCCGACGACGACCAGGCCGAGCTCGTCCAGCCGAGCGAACGTGGTCAGGTCAGGGGCGGCGAAGGTAGCGTCAACCATGTCGAGGTCTTCCAGATGGGCAGCGTGAGAACTCCCATCCTTGGAAGGCCTCGACCCTTACCCGGTCAACGACGCGCCCAGCCCGCTACACCCTCATCTGCGGAGAGCCCCCTATAGGCGCACTGGCGCACTCACTCTGACTGCGCCGGCGCACTGCTGGCGCACTGGCGCACTGCTCGGGTCGAGGGCATGGAGCATGGACCGCCGCGGGCCGGGGACGGTCACGATCAATCCGATCGTGACGCCCTGCCGCAACGCTTCGCGGACCGTTGCCCTGCCGTGGCCCGATGCCTCCAGAGCCCTCTCGACCTCGCGCCCCGACATCGGCGGCGCGCCGTCGAGAACCTCCAAGACGTCTTCGAGCGCGTCGTCGACCTTGCGGTCGCCACGGGACCCGCCGGCGACCGTCAGGCGTCGCGTCGCCGCATGGTGCTCGAGCCGGGACTCACGGACGGCGACGTCGCGGCCGTAGGCGCTGAAGTACCGAGACGCCGTCGTCGGCTCGGCGCGCGCTTCGCGAACGAGGTTCCAGACGGCGTCGGGCCAGTCGAGGATCCGAGAGTCGCCGCG
>JARKOU010000208.1 GCA_029975645.1 Actinomycetales bacterium | reverse complement strand
CCCGAGGGTGACGTTCCACTTCACCCCGACCCACGCCTCGTGGATGAACATGGTCGAGATCTTCTTCGGCATCGCCGAACGCCAAGCCATCCGCCGCGGCACCTTCAAATCCGTCCGCGACCTCACCGGCGCGATCCGCCGGTTCATCGACAACTACAACAAGAACGCCCAGCCCTTCACCTGGACCAAGACCTCCGACCAGATCCTCAAGAAGGCCAAACGTCCAGACACTTCAAACACGAGACACTAGCACTTCGCCCTACCGGGGTCGCCGTTCCCGTGTCCTCGGAAGCTACTCACCAGCGTGGAAGTGCACCCGAGTTGCCTACTATGAGTCTGACCCGTTACCCCCCTGCGCCCATTTTCGGAGCGCCGGTGAAGCGGTGACGTCCATGTGCGCGGCGACGGCGTCGAGGTCCGCGTCGAACAGACCAGAGTAGACGTCGAGGGTGGATGCGGCCCTTCGTCGTGTCCACGTCGGCCACTGATAGTCCGGCGACCTCGCCGAACCACAGCCCCGTGAACGCGAGCAAGGTGACCATCAGGTCGTACGGCTCAGGGAGCTCCGAGGCGAGACGGGTGATCTCCTCGTGGCTGAGGAACCGCCGGGCCGCACAGCAATGCGTGGGCGTGGTTCCAGAATGCTAGACGAATGTCTATGGTTGTGTGGTGAGGTTGGATCTGGTTCCGGTGAGCGAGGCTGCACGGCGCTTGGGCGTGAATCGGTCCCGCGTCCATCAGCGCATCGCGGACGGATCCTTGCGAGCCGAGAAGGTCGGAATGATCTGGCTGGTGGACGCCGGCGACCTGCGCCCGGCTCGGAGTTCCAGGCCGATGTCCCGTCGGATGGCGCGTGCCCTGGCGGAGCTCTACGACGGGGGCTCGCCGGCGGTGTCGGGCACGGAGCTGGCGCGGTTGAGGGTCAAGGTCGAGGCGTTGCGCAGCGGCCCAGAGGAGGAGCTCCCTGCGAAGCTCTCGGCGTGGCTGGCGGGTCGCGCGGAGTGTGTGGAACTGGCGGTGCATCCGCAGGACGTGGCGCAGTTGCGCGCGGATCGTCGCCTGGCGCTGTCCGGAATCAGTGATCCGCGGGCCGGGCTTTCGTCGCCGGCCGAGGTGGAGGCCTACGTCGGCCGCGATGACCTCGGCGCGCTTGCCCACGACTACTTTCTCGACCTGGATCATCGTCCCGACGCCCCGAACGTCGTCCTCCACGTCGTCGAGAGACTCCTTGGCGATCCGCCGCGGCTGTTCAGCGCGGCCGATCTGTTCGACCGGCGAGGCGCGCGAGAGGTTCGCGCCGGCCTCGAGCTCGTCAGGCTGCCGTGACCGTCCGCATTCCTGCGATGGTTCCCGCGCAGGAGGCCAGCGGATCACGCTGATCGCGGTCTACTCTCCGAGCCGGTCGACGGTCCCTTCGTCGGCGAGAGGCGTTGACCCCTCCGCGGCCCGGGGTGACGATGAGGCGGTGGCATCGACGGTCATGGATGCCGACTACTTGGTGGTCGGAGCGGGCGCCGCGGGGATGGCCTTCACCGACGCGCTGATCGACCACGCCGACGTCAGCGTGGTCATGGTCGACCGGCGGCATTCGGTCGGCGGGCACTGGCTCGAGGACTACCCCTTCGTCCGGCTCCACCAGGCGTCGGTCTTCTACGGCGTGGCGTCAACGCTGCTGGGCGAGGGGCGCGTCCAGCGCGACGGTCCAGAAACGGGACTGCACGAGCGAGCCACCGCATCGGAGGTCTGCGCCTACTACGGCAAGGTGCTGCACGAACGAATGGTCGGACCCGGGAAGGTGACGTTCTATCCGAACTGTGACTACACCGGTGACGGTGCGTTCGTGTCGCGCGTGTCCGGTCGCCGCTACGAGGTGCGTGTCAGGCGGCGCGTCGTGGACGCGCACTACCTGTCCCCACAGATCCCGGCGCAGAGCCCGGCCCCGTTCGACGTTGTGGACGGCGCGCGCGTGATTCCTGTGAACGACCTGGTCAGGCTCGGTGGGGCGCCGTCGCAGTACGTCATCGTCGGGTCGGGCAAGACGGCGACGGATGCGTGCATCTGGTTGCTCGACAACGGCGTGGATCCTGACGCGATCCGCTGGGTGCGTCCTCGCGACCCGTGGATGCTCAACCGTGCCGTCGTCCAGCCGGACCCCGCCGTCATCGTGGGGATGGCGGCGGACGTCGTGGAGGCCGCGGCCGACGCCGAGTCGCCCGACGACCTGTTCTTCCGCTTGGAGCGCGCGGGCGTGATGCTACGGATCGACCGATCCGTCACACCCACCATGGCGAAGACCCCGACGCTTGCCCAGTGGGAACTCGATCGTCTTCGCACCATCGTGGACGTGGTGCGGCTCGGGCACCTGCGGCGTGTGGAGCCCTCGCGGTTGGTGCTCAGCCGTGGAGAGGCGACCATGGCAAAGGACGCCGTTGTGGTGCACTGCGCCGCGCCGGGGCTGAGGTACAGGCCGTTGGTGCCGATCTGGGGTGACACGGCGATCACCCTTCAGCCGATCCGGGCGGGCTTCCCGTGCTTCGGTGCGGCGCTGGCCGGCTACGTCGAGGCCACGATCGACGACGACACGGACAAGAACAGGCTGTGCCCGCCGTCGCCCTTCTCTGACACGCCGGCCGACTGGGCGCGGATGCAGGTGCTGGGGCATCGCGCGTCGGCGTCGTTCATGTCCCACCCCGACATCGCGTCGTGGGCCAACACCGTCGCGCTCAATCCCGCCCGCATTCCGCCGGGCCTTGCAGACTCCGTTGAACTGAGGAACGCCGTGGAGCGCCATCGACGCTACAAGGACCCCGGGATGTCCCGGATGGCCGAACTCGCCGGAATGGCGTAGGGCGCCTTCCCTCGCGGAGGAGCGCGCTGGTGCGTGTCGAACGCCACGGCATGGCGGGCGTGCGCCCGGCGACCTGGTTCGGTGACGCCTCCGGTTTGGAGCCGTCGATCGGCAGGTGGAGCCAGCCCGCCCGCACTACGGTGCGAGGAAGCCGGCAGGTCGAGGAAGCGGCAGGTCACGACGTCGGACGTCGCGGCGATGGCGCGGAGCGCGGAGGAGGACGCGATGGCCAAGAAGGGCAAAGGGTCGAAGGCCAAGGGAAAGGCGACGGCCGCGCCACTCGCCGGAGACCAGGGCCACTTCGTCCCTCCCGGCAACCACGAGGGCGAGCGCGGCCAGAAGATCGGCAACCGCCTCTACGAAGCCGAGTTGTTCCGGATGCAGTCCGAACTCGTCAAGCTCCAGGAGTGGGTGCGGACCACCGGTGCGCGCGTCGTCGTCGTGTTCGAAGGGCGTGACGCGGCCGGCAAGGGCGGAACGATCAAGCGCATCACGGAGTACCTGAGCCCGCGCGTCGCCCGGATCGCGGCGCTGCCGGCGCCCACCGAGCGCGAGCGCACCGAGTGGTACTTCCAGCGCTACATCGCCCACCTGCCCGCCGCCGGCGAGATCGTCCTGTTCGACCGGTCCTGGTACAACCGCGCGGGCGTCGAGCGCGTCATGGGCTTCTGCACGGCGGAGGAGCACAAGCGCTTCCTCCACCAGTGCCCCATCTTCGAGCGGATGCTCGTGGAGGACGGCATCATCCTGCGCAAGTACTGGTTCTCGGTGTCCGACGCCGAGCAGTATCGCCGCTTCCACTCGCGGCTGCACGACCCGGTCCGGCAGTGGAAGCTCTCCCCGATGGACCTCGAGTCCATCACGCGCTGGGAGGACTACTCCCGCGCGAAGGACGAGATGATGGTCCACACCGACCAGCCGCACGCGCCCTGGTACGTGGTGGAGAGCGACATCAAGAAGCACGCGCGGCTCAACATGATCGCCCATCTCCTGGGCTCGATCCCGTTCACGGACGTGCTCCGCGACCACATCGAGCTGCCCGAGCGCCCGGTCTCGAGCGGCTACGTCCGCCCGCCCATGTCCCTGTCCACGTTCGTGCCGGACTTCGTGGCCGAACTCCTCGGAGATCGCGAACGGGACTTCTGAGGGTCGGCCGCCCGGAACGAGCCCTCAGATCCAGGACGGCATCCACATCCGCAGGCGCCACGCCTCGTAGGGGATCACCTGCGCGGTCCACACCGGCCAGAAGAATGCAGCCGCGGCGAGGGCCAGGAGCAGGACGCCGACGGCGACCCACGGCCCCGGCTCGCGCCAGCGTTCCCGGGCGAGCAGGGCGCCGTCCGGCATCCCCGCCGTGCTCGGGCGCCAGCCCAGCATCAACGCCATTGCGTAGGTGACGGAGAGCACCACGAACGGCGAGAGCGCGACCGCGTAGAACGTGAACGTGGTGCGGTGCGGGTAGGCGAACCAGGGCACCCACAGCGCCAGGTAGCCCGCGAGCACCGTCCAGGCGCGCCAATCCCTCAGGCGCACGGCCGCGATGACCACGACCACGAGCGCCACCACGCCTCCCCACCACAGGATGGGGTTCCCCACGGACGTGATCGCCTGGGCGCAGCGGGCGGCGCCGCACGCTGCTTCGGGATCTGCGATGTCCCCCCAGAAGAAGGAGGTCGGCCGCCACTGCACGATCCAGCCGATCGGGCCGGCCATGTAGGCGTGCGGGGTCGAGAGCGACGTGTGGAAGCCCCACGCCTGGACGTGGTACTCCCACAGCGACTCGAGCGCGTCGGGGAACCAGGCCTGGGCCTTGGCGGGGTTGTCGGCCGCCCAGGTGCGCAGGTAGGCGCCGGGGTGCGCGAACCAGGAGGCCCACGTGGCCACGTAGGTGAGCAGGGCCACCGGGACCAGGGCCAGGAACGCCGGCATGCCGTCGCGGATCAGGCCGCCGCCCACCCAGAGGCGCGCGCCGGCGGTGCGGCGGGCGGTGAGCGACCAGACCACGGTGAGGATCCCGAGGGTGGCCAGGACGTAGGCACCGGACCATTTCACGCCGGCGGTCAGGCCGCTCAGGATCCCGGCCGCGATGAGCCACCACCGCACACCGAGGCGCGGGCCCCACGGATCGAGCCCGGACTCGGACGCGGCGTCGCGGGCCGTGCGCTCCGCGAGGCGGGCGCGGGAGCGTTCCCGGTCCAGGA
Source organism: Actinomycetales bacterium (assembly GCA_029975645.1). Taxonomy (GTDB): domain Bacteria; phylum Actinomycetota; class Actinomycetes; order Actinomycetales; family JAHECE01; genus JAHECE01. The sequence continues at coordinate 1,843 of JARKOU010000208.1, read as the reverse complement.
CCACGGCCCCCAGCGCGGCGAGGGCGAAGAAGCAGACGAAGACGTCGAGGATCCCCGTCCGGGAGAGCACCAGGTGCTCGCCCTCGACGGCCAGCAGCAAGCCGGCGACGCAGCCGAGGAGCGTGGAGCCGAAGAGACGGCGAGCCAGGCGCGCGAGGAGGAGCACGGTGAGGGCCCCGATGACGGCCCCGGCGATCCGCCACCCGGCCGCGCTCTCGGGCCCGAGGGCCCACATGCCGAGCGCGATGAGCCACTTCCCGACCGGAGGATGGACCACGTACTCGGGGTTCGTGAGCAGCGCGCTGAAGTCGCCGACGGCGAACTTCTCGTCCGCGCCCTCGGCCCACCGTGCCTCATACCCGAGTCGCAGCAGCGAGTAGGCCTGCTTGACGTAGTACGTCTCGTCGAAGACGAGTTCGTGCGGGCGGCCCAGGTGCACCACGCGCAGGACGAGGGCGAAGGCGGCCACCAGCCCAGGGCCCAGCCAGCCCCAGATCGACGGCGCCGGGACCGGGCTGAGCAGCCGGGCGCGGAGCGTGCGCTCATGCTCTTCGCGGGAGGGCGGGGTGGCCGGCCCCTCGGGAGGGGGCGCGGCGTCCGGATCCTCGGGTGTGGGTGCGGCGTCCGGCTCAGCCGTGGCGCCGACAGGTTCGGTCTCGGGCAGTGCCCCGGTGGCGGCGACCGGGCGCCAGGTGGGGGCGGTCGGGGCGGGCCCCGCGGATGGCTCGATGGGTCCGGGGGGCGCGGGCGACCGCACGTCGTCGCCCGGCTCGCTCACGAGACGGGAGTCTAGGTGCGCGAGGATGCGGGGATGGCGCAGCGATCCGGCACCCCCGGCCCCGACCCCGATCCGGCGACGCCCCGAGCGTTGCCCGCGGGCGCCGTCGTCCTGGCCGCAACGCCGATCGGCGACGTCGACGACGCGCCGCCGCGCCTGCGCGCCGCGCTCGCGGAGGCGGACGTGGTGGCGGCCGAGGACACGCGCCGCCTCCAGGCGCTCGCGGGACGCCTCGGCGTGCGGATCGGCGGCCGGGTGGTCAGCTACCACGAGCACAACGAGGCCGAACGAGCGGGCGATCTGGTGCGTGCCGCGGCCGAGGGCGCGAGCGTGCTGGTGGTGTCCGACGCCGGGATGCCGTCGGTCTCGGATCCGGGCTACCGAGTGGTGCGGGCTGCCATCGAGGCCGGGATCCGGGTGAGCGCCCTGCCCGGGCCGAGCGCGGTGCTCACGGCGCTCGCGGTCTCCGGCCTGGCCAGCGACCGGTTCTGCTTCGAGGGCTTCGTCCCGCGCCGACCGGGGGAGCGGGCTCGCTGGTTCGCGGCGTTGCGCGAGGAACCCCGCACCATGGTCATGTTCGAGGCCCCGCATCGGCTGGCCGAGACCCTGACCGCCGCCGCCGAAGCACTGGGCGAGGATCGGCCCGCCGCCGTCTGCCGCGAACTCACCAAGACGTACGAGGAGGTGCGGCGCGGCCCGCTCGGCGACCTCGCGGCCTGGGCGCGGGGCGATGTGCGCGGGGAGATCACGGTGGTCATCGCCGGGGCGCCTCGGCGGGCGGTTGACCTCGGGACCGCCGTCGCCGAGGTGCTGGCGCGCGCGGACGCCGGCGAGCGGCTCAAGGACGCGGCCGCCGAGGTCTCGACGGCGACCGGCCTGGGCAAACGGGACCTCTACGAGGCGGCGCTCGCCGCCCGCCGCCGCTGATCGTTGGGTCGCGCGCCGGAGACGAGCGCGCGGGTCGTTGAGCCTCCAACCGTGCGCGCCGGGAAGGAACGCGCGGGCCGTGGCGGGCTTGGCGGGAGGCGCCGAGGAACGAGGCGCCGGATGGTAGGTCCGCGCGCG
>JARKOU010000179.1 GCA_029975645.1 Actinomycetales bacterium | reverse complement strand
TTCGTCGTGCTCACCGCGAATCGCCCCCGTCAGTGACCAGGACCGCTCGCACCTCGCGCAGCACCTCCACCGCGTCTTCGAGCAGGGCCGTGTACGCCTCGGGGTCGTCCTCCGGGGTGATCACCGCCGTCCCGTGCCGGTTGCTCAGCCGGGCGATCTGGTTCAGATTCACGCCGACCTTGTTCACGGCGGTGCGCAGGGCCCGCACCTCGTCGGGGGAGGCTACCGGCGCGTCCGCGACCACGGACACCTCCTCGGGCGCGGCCACGGGACGCACGGCGTCCACCGCGTCCAGCGTCGCCGCCCGCACCAGCGCCGACAACGGCACCCCGGTCGAGGCGACGACCGCAGCCAGCCTGTCGTAGTCCTCCGGCCGCATCCGGAACGCCACGAGCCTCGACTTCGAGGCCGCGTGCCGCCTCATCACACGGTTGTTCGCCACGGCGACCAACCTCCCTTCCTCCTCCATGCGGGGCCCGCCCCGCCGCGAGCGGCGGTGCGTCCCCGCGCCTGTCGTCGAGCAGCCATCCACCCGCGCGCCCCGTCGTCCGTGCCGCTCCCTCCGGCGCGAGCGCCGTCGTGACCGACCCGTCCTCCGAGGCCCACGACCACGGTGGCCAGTGCTCCCCCTCCGCTCCCGTGCCGGCCCCGGCTGCCGCCGGGAGCCAGGCACGGTCGCTCCAGGGGAAGCACGCTGCAAGCAGACGATCCGTACAACATCGCTGACGCTCGTTGTCCGGCTCGCGCTTGCCAGGGGCCGGGGCTGCCGCCCCGCCCCTGGACCCCAACCCCTTCCTCGGCCCCGTCCCCGGTGGTCGGACCCCCCGCTTGCGCGGGTCGCCCTCCCACCGGCTCCGGCCCCTCGGGGCGAGGCCCACCACTCGTCATCAGCCGTAGGGGTTGACGAGGTGGCCGGTTGAGTCGGCGGCCTCGGCGGCCCCCTCCTCAGGCGCGGAGCCCTCCGACTCCGAAGCCCCCTTGGACGCCGACCGCGACCGGCGCGAGCGCTCCAGGCGCTCCTCGTCGATGGCCTTCTCGGCCTTGGAACGCAGGCGGTCGTACACGCCCGCCTCGTCCTCCTTGAGCAGGACGAGGACCTTGGCGTCGAGCCTGGCCTCCTCCTGCTTCTCCTGCGCTTCGAGGGCGTCGAGCTTGGCGAGCATCTCGTCGCGGCGCACCTCGATCTCGGCCTTCACGCGGGACATCCCGCCCTTGACCTTCTCTTCGATCCGCTCTGCGCGGGTCTTCGTCCGTGCCATCTCAGGCCTCCTTCTCATCGTCGGCGGCACCCGCCGCCGTAGTGTCGGCGCCCTCGGTCGAGGGCGCCTTCAACCTGCCCGTGACCGTCTTCGCGGCCCGGGAGAACAGCTGGGGGAAGATGATCAGCGAGCCCAGCAGGGCGGCGGCCGCGCCCGCGACCCAGATGTTCGTGAACACGCCCAGCGCCCACGTCATCAGGGCGCGGAACCCCATGAACAGCAGCGTGTAGCCGCCGGCCAGGGCCGACAGCCGCCAGATCGGCGAGCGCGCCTGCCAGGCCTTGAACTCGCTGATGGCGGTGCGCACGAACCCCGCCGTGCCCGCGAACTCGCCCTTGGCGGTCCCTCCCTCGGGCACCCGCAACAGCCCGTTGGCGAACAGCAGCCGCATCAGCTGCGTGATGAACATCGTCAGCATCGTGGCCGCGATCTCCAGCCACCCGTTCTGGGCCAGCGCGTAGGCGATCATGCCGACCGCGCCGATGGCCAGCAGCGTCGCCACGATCTCGTACATGCGCGACTGGGTCTGGATGTTGACGACGACGCCGTCCTTCTGCGAAGTGCTCATCGCACTGCCTCCTCTTCCTCCTGGCCGGTGCCCACGAGCACCGGCGCGATCTCGACTCGAACTGCCTCAGCGACTGGGGAGGGCTCCTCCTGGACGGGCGCGCCCACCACGACCGGGGCCACAGCACCTGCCCCCGACGGGGCGGCCTTCACCGCGGGCCAGCCCCATGCGCGCACCAGCCACGCCGCCCGCACAGGGGCGAGGACGACCTGCGCGCAGGCGTAG
>JARKOU010000172.1 GCA_029975645.1 Actinomycetales bacterium | reverse complement strand
GGCGGCGGGGATCGACGGCGCGGCGCGGGCCGTGGCGACCCGGCTCGGCGAGGCGGGGGAGACGGCGGTCGCCCAGGCGCGCGACGACCTCGCCGCGCGAGCGGCCGATGTGGTTCGTGCGGAGGCCGAACCGTTCCGAGCCGCCCTCGCGGACCTCGCGGCCGTTCCCGAGGCAGCCACCGCGCTGCGGCTGCGGGTGAGTGAACTGAAGGGAGTGGTGTAGGTGGGATCGACGCAGGCCGTGGACCGGGACGAGGAGGCGCCGGCGGCGACCGAGCCGCCCGCCGCGATCACCCCGGACCAGGGCGAGGCGACGGCGCAGGCCGGCCCCGCGCCGTCGTCCCCCGCCGGCGCCCGCATCGCGGCGCGGATCGCTGCGCTGCGCGAGGCCCTGGCCGCCGGGGGTGACCGTTTCAGCCCGGAGGTGGCCGCGCGGGCGCGGCAGGACCTGGCGCACGTGGAGGAAAGGCTGGCGATCGGCGTCGACCGCACGGTGGTGGCGCTGGTGGGCGGCACGGGTTCGGGCAAGTCGAGCCTGTTCAACGCGATCTCGGGGCTCTCGTTCGCCGACGTCGGCGTGCGGCGGCCCACCACGGCGCAACCCGCGGCGTGTGTCTGGGGCGGCGGCGCCGACCCGCTGCTCGACTTCCTCGGCGTGAACCCCGAGCGGCGGATCGGGCGAGAGAGCCCGCTGGACGCGGACATCGAGCACCGGCTGAGCGGCCTGGTGCTCCTCGACATGCCGGACCACGACTCCGTGGCGCCGGAGCACGCCCGGCTCGTGGACCGACTGCTCCCGCTGGTCGACCTGCTCGTGTGGGTGGTGGACCCGCAGAAGTACGCGGACAACGTGCTGCACCGGCGCTACCTGCGCGCGATGGTCCAGCGCCAGGACGGCATGCTCGTGCTGATCAACCAGAGCGACACCGTGACCCCGAGCGCCGTGCGACGGATTGCGAACGACGTCCGCAGGCTCCTCGAGGCCGACGGACTGCACGACGTCCCGGTGCTCGCCACCTCAGCGGTGACGGGCGAGGGCGTCGACGCCGTGCGGACGCTGTTCGCGCGCGTGGTGGCCGGTGAGCCGATGGCGGCCTGGGTGGCGGAGGTCGAGGTGAGCGCCGCGGCCGCGCGCCTGGCCGAGGACCTCGGGGTGAGCGTGCCTGCGGTTCCGGGCGACGGGCCGGGTACCGGTGCCGGCGCCGGACCGGTGGACGACGGCGAGCGCGACCTGGTTTCCGACGTCGCGTCCGTGACGGCGCGGCTGGGCGAGGCGTGCGGCGTGGACTCGGTGGTCGCGGCGATCCGCACCGCGGTGGCCTCCCCGCGCGAGCGGTTGGCCCTGGTCCGCCCGGGCGCACCCGCCCCGGCGACGGCCCACGCCGTGCGCGAGGACTGGGTCCGAACGGCGTCGCGGGACCTGCCGCCACGGTGGGTCGAGGCGGTCGAGGGGGCTACGGGCGACGGCGAGGCGCTGCGCGAGCGGCTCGACGCAACCCTGGGGGAGGTGCCGCTGCCCTCGACGGCGGCCGGCACGGCCTGGCGGTGGACTGCGATCGTCGGTGCGGTGCTCGCGGTGGCCGGCGTCGTGGTCGGGTTACTCGGTTCCGTGGACCTCACCGGGCAACGAGTGGCGTTCGCGGGGGCAGCGCTCGGCGTGCTGCTGGTCGTGGTGGGGCTCCTCGCGGGGCGTGCGGTGCGGCTGCGGGCGGCGCAGGTGCGGGCCTCGGCGTTCGACGCCGCCGCCCGGGTCGCGGTGGCGCGCGCCGTCGACGAGGTGCTCGTGGCGCCGGTGCAGGCGGTTCGGGCCCAGCGCAGCGCCGTCGCGCGCGCTGTCGCCCGGGGCGCTGCCGGGTAGGCACGGAGTTCACGCGTCCTCCCCAGGCGCCGCCGACGTCGCCCCGTCCACCGCGGCGGGTTCGGCCCCGGCGGGGCGTGGGCTCCGGGCGGCAGCGTGGCCTCGGGCCGGTCGACCGCCGGCCGGACGTGCCGGCCGCGGCCGGCGGCAGCGAGAGGACGCACGATGTCGAACGAGATCGACGTGACCGTGAAGGGCAACCTCGCCTGGGAGCCCAAGTTGACGGAGACTGCGCGCGGGGTCCCGCAGGTGAAGTTCCGGGTCGGCAGCACGCCGCGCCGCCGGGACGCGGTGACCGGCCAGTGGAACGACGGGCCGACGGAGTGGTTCGACGTCATCGCCTACCGCGACCTGGCCGAGAACGCGGCGCTCTCCCTGCGAAAGGGCACGCCCGTGGTGGTGCGGGGACGGCTGGAGTTCCGCCAGTGGGACCGGGACGGCAAGCCGTACTCCACCAACCAGATCGTCGCCGACGCGATCGGCGTGGAGCTCAGCCGCGGCGCCGCCACGTACCGGCGGATGGTGAGCAGCACCGGTGAGCGGCTGGGCGCCGCCGGCGGGCCTGTCCGCGCGCACGAGGCCGTGGTCGGCCTCGTGGAAGGGGACGACGACGCAACCGGGTACGAGCCCGAGCCCACGCCCGAGGACCTCGAGTTCGTCGACGAGTTCTCGCGCGTGGTCGACCTCTCCACGTTCGAGGTCCTCGAGGACGCGGAGCCCGAGCCCGTCGCGGAGGAACTCGCTCGCCCGGCGTAGGCTTGGTGGCCGCATCCGCGGCAGGCGCCGGGCGCCGTCGCACCCCTTCCCCCACCCCGAGTTGGAGAGCTGTGGCCGAGTACATCTACTCGATGGTCAGGGCGCGCAAGGCGCACGGCGACAAGGTGATCCTCGACGACGTGACCATGGCGTTCCTGCCGGGCGCGAAGATCGGCGTCGTCGGGCCCAACGGCGCCGGCAAGTCCACGATCCTCAAGATCATGGCCGGGCTCGACCAGCCCTCGAACGGCGAGGCGCGACTGACCCCCGGCTACACCGTGGGGATCCTGCTGCAGGAGCCGCCGCTGAACGAGGAGAAGACCGTCCTCGGGAACGTCCAGGAGGGCGTCGCGGGGATCAAGGCGAAGCTGGACCGGTACGAAGAGATCAGCGCCCTCATGGCCGATCCGGACGCCGACTTCGATGCGCTGCTCGCCGAGATGGGCGAGTTGCAGCACGACATCGACGCCGCCGAGGCCTGGGACCTCGACGCGCAGCTCGAGCAGGCGATGGACGCGCTGCGGTGCCCGCCGCCGGACGCCGACGTCTCGGTGCTCTCCGGCGGCGAGCGCCGCCGCGTCGCCCTGTGCAAGTTGCTGCTCGAGAAGCCGGACCTGCTTCTCCTCGACGAGCCCACCAACCACCTCGACGCCGAGAGCGTCCAGTGGCTCGAGCAGCACCTGGCCAAGTACCACGGCGCCGTCCTGGCCGTCACCCACGACCGGTACTTCCTGGACCACGTCGCGGAGTGGATCGCCGAGGTGGACCGTGGGCGCCTCTACCCCTACGAGGGCAACTACTCGACCTACCTCCAGAAGAAGCAGGAGCGCCTGAAGGTCCAGGGGAAGAAGGACGCCAAGCTGGCGAAGCGCCTGGCGGACGAGCTCGAGTGGGTCCGCCAGAACGCGAAGGGCCGGCAGGCCAAGTCCAAGGCGCGCCTGGCGCGGTACGAAGAGATGGCGGCCGAGGCAGATCGCACCCGCAAGCTCGACTTCGAGGAGATCCAGATCCCGCCGGGCCCGCGCCTGGGCTCCGTGGTGATCGAGGCGAAGAAGCTGCGCAAGGGCTTCGGCGACCGCGTGCTCATCGACGACCTTTCGTTCACGCTCCCGCGCAACGGGATCGTCGGCGTCATCGGACCCAACGGCGTCGGCAAGACCACGCTCTTCAAGACCATCGTGGGGTTCGAGCCGCTCGACAGCGGCTCGCTCAAGGTGGGGGAGACGGTCCAGATCTCCTACGTCGACCAGGCGCGCGGCGGCATCGACCCCACCAAGACGCTCTGGGAGGTGGTCTCCGACGGGCTCGACTACATCCAGGTGGGCAAGGTCGAGATCCCGTCCCGGGCGTACGTCTCCCAGTTCGGCTTCAAGGGCCCGGACCAGCAGAAGCCCGCGGGCGTGCTGTCCGGCGGCGAGCGCAACCGCCTCAACCTCGCGCTCACCCTCAAGCAGGGCGGCAACCTGCTGCTCCTCGACGAGCCGACCAACGACCTCGACGTCGAGACCCTCGGCTCGCTGGAGAACGCGCTGCTGGACTTCCCGGGCTGCGCCGTCGTGGTCTCCCACGACCGGTGGTTCCTGGACCGCGTCGCGACACACATCCTTGCCTGGGAGGGCACGGAGGAGGACCCGGCCCGCTGGTACTGGTTCGAGGGCAACTTCGAGGCGTACGAGCAGAACAAGGTCGCGCGACTGGGGCAGGACGCCGCGCGGCCGCACCGGGTCACCTACCGCAAGTTGACTCGGGACTGACGCGGTCCGTCGGGCCAACGACCAGGGGACGAGAGCGAGGAACCACGCGATGACCTACCTCGAGATCAAGGTCCCGCTGCGCTGGGCGGACATCGATGGCTACCAGCACGTCAACAACGCCGCGATGCTCACCCTCCTCGAGGAGGCGCGCATCGCGGCGTTCTGGGCGAGCGACGTCGTCGCGGAGGACCCGGGCGACGGGGCCGGTGTTGCCGAGGGTGCCGGGGGCACCGGCGAGGGAGACGACGCCGAGGCTCGGGATGCCGGGCACCCCGCCCGACGCACGGCACTCCTCGAAGCCGGCCCCGGCGCCTCGACGCTCACCCTCATCGCGCGCCAGGAGGTCGAGTACCTCCTCCCGATCGAGTACACGCGCGTGCCGCTGACCATCCGGATGTGGATCAGCCACATCGGCGGGGCCAGCATCGACGTCAGTTACGAGGTGCTGCTCGGCGAGGTGGTCCACGCGATCGCGGTGACCGCGATCGTGCTCGTGGACGCCGCGACCGGCCGGCCGCGTCGCGTCACGGCGGCCGAGCGCGAGGCCTGGGCGCGGCACGTCGCGCCGCCGGTGGAGTTCCGCCACCGCCGCTGACGATCCCTCCTCCTCCCGCCGAGCGCGGGGTTG
>JARKOU010000153.1 GCA_029975645.1 Actinomycetales bacterium | reverse complement strand
TGTGGACGTGATCCCGCTGGGGGACTGAGGGAGGAACCGTGACCTACGACCACTGGGATGTCGACGATCCGGACGCCGAGCGCACCCAGGTGCTGCCGCCCGTCGCGGACACTCCGGAGCCCGAACCCGAGCGGACCAAGGAACTGCCGACGTTCGCCCCCGCCCCCACGCCCGTGCCGGTGAGCGAACCCGTGCGGCGTCCGGTCGAGGTGCCTCCTGCCTCAGGTGCCTCCCGCCCGGTCGACCCGCGGGGCACGGAAGCGTGGGCCTACCAGATGGCTCGGCAGAACAACAAGGGCACGACCGACGTCGGGCTCCTGCTGCTGCGTCTGCTCAGCCTTCCTCTGCTGCTCCACGGCATCACCCACGTGATCACCTATCCGGCCTTCGTCGAGACGCTCGCCGGTACCGCGCTCGGTGCCCACTTCCCCCCGGACACCCTCGCCGTCGCCCTCATCGCCGGGCAACTCACCCTGCCGCTGTTCCTCGCCGTCGGCGCCCTCACCCGCCTCTGCGCAGGGCTGCAGACAACGATGATGGCGCTCGTCTGGGTGTTCGGGCCGCTCGTCACGACCGGGGTCTTCGACCCTCAGACCGGCGCGCTCGCCGGCGAGCCCGCGCTCGCCTACGGCGCGCTCGCCCTGCCGCTCGTGTTCACCGGCGCGGGCCGGATCTCCATCGACCACGGGCTCACCTCCGGCCGCCGCGAGCGCGTCGCCAGCCGGCGGATCGAGAAGGCGACCCGGGCCTGAGGAATGAACCCTGCGGCCTTGGTGTTGAGGGCGGTGAAGGAGGAATCGCCATGCTCGACCCCACAACCCTGTTCCGCTGGGAGCCCCACGTGGACCAGCGCACGGTGCACGCCGACACGCTGGTGGTGACGCTCGGCTCCTACATCGACGCAGGGCACACGCAACGCCAGCTCGACGACCACCTCCTGCAGCGGCTGCCGAACCGGCTGCTCGGCACGTTCGACGCCGACCAGCTCTACGACTACACGACGCGACGCCCGCAGATCGTCTTCGACCGGAACCGCTTCGACGACTTCCGTGGCCCGCGCCTCGCCCTGCACCTGCTCACCGACCACGACGGCCGCGACTTCCTGCTGCTCAACGGTCCCGAACCGTCGCTCCAGTGGGAGCGGGCCGCCGCCGCCGTCGTGTACCTCGCCGACCAGCTCGGCGTCGCACACACGCTGGTCGTCTCGACGATGCCCGCGCCCGCTCCGCACACGCGCCCGGTGTTCATCTCCCGCTACGCGAGCGACCCCACGCTCGTCGCCGGGGAGCCGGCCGTGCTCGGCACGTTCAACATCGCTGCCGCCTTCGCCGGGCTGCTCACGCTGCGGCTCGGCGAATCGGGCCACGAGGTCGTCGGGCTGCTCGCGCATGTCCCCCACTACCTCGCCGAGGCCGACTTCCCGCCGGCGGCGTCCGCGATGGTCAAGGCGCTGCGGGACCGCACCCACTTGGCCCTGCCCACCGACGGGTTCGAGCTCTCCTCCGCGCTCGCGGCCAAGCAGATCGACGCCCAGATCGCGCAGAGCGAGGAGCTGACCGAGATGGTCCGCACTCTCGAGGAACAGTACGACCGGTTCGTCGAGCAGGTGCGCCTCAACCCCAGCCACGAGGGCCAGCTGCCGAGCGCCGACGAGCTGGGGGCCCGCTTCGAGGACTTCCTGGCGAACCTCGGCGACGAAGGCACGGATCAGGCGCCACCGCCCGACAGCGACACCTGACGAGACCTTTTTGGTCCGGGAGACAAGCCGTGGGTACGGTCGTGGGCATGCAGCTCGGGATCGACTTCGGAACCACCCGCACCATCGTCGCCGCCGTCGACCGGGGGAACTATCCGGTCGTCAGCTTCACCGACCATCTGGGTGAGGCCGTCGAGCACATCCCGACCGTCGTGGCCCGCTCCGGCGACCGTCTCGTCTACGGCTTCGAGGCGTTGGACGCCGCCGCGCACGGCGCTGCCCTCGTGCGCTCGTTCAAGCGGCTGCTCGCCTCCGGCAGCGTCACACCGGGCACCACGGTCGACGTCGACGGCCTGAGCGTCGGACTGTCCGATCTCGTCACCGGCTTCCTCGCGTCCGTGCGCGCGACGCTGCTCGGCGACTCGAACGTGGCCGACTCGCTGCCCCCCACTGGCCCCATCGATGCCGTGGTCGCCGTGCCCGCGCACGCGCACTCCGCGCAGCGTCTGCTGACCCTGGACGCCTTCCGCAACGCCGGCTTCCACGTGCTGGCCCTGCTCAACGAGCCGTCCGCCGCCGGCTTCGAGTTCACGCACCGGCAGAGCCGCGCCGTGAACGCCCGGCGCACGCGCGTGCTCGTCTACGACTTGGGCGGCGGGACGTTCGATGCGTCCCTTGTGCGCGTCGACGACCGCGCCCACGAGGTCCTCGGCTCGCTGGGGCTCAACCGGCTCGGCGGCGACGATTTCGATGCGGTGCTCGCCCACGTCGCCCAGGGCGCTGTCGAGGGCGGGGCCGAGCTCACTCCGCACGAGCGCGGGGTCCTGCTGGACGAGGTCTGCGCCGCGAAGGAGACCCTCACCCCGCAGACCAGGCGCCTGGCCCTCCAGGTCGGGCACACGCCCGTCGTGGTCGACGTCGACGACTTCTACCTCGCCGCCCGGCCCCTCGTGGAGGCCACCCTCGACGCTCTCGCCCCCC
>JARKOU010000141.1 GCA_029975645.1 Actinomycetales bacterium | reverse complement strand
TCGGCGGCCTCGGGCGGCGTCGGCGGGAGTGCGAGGGTCGCCGCGAGCCCGACGCCGATGATCGCCGAGGCCACCAGCGTGACCGTGCGCGAGGCGTCGATCATCGCGGCGGCGGCCGCGTCCCCAGCCGCCCGGGTGGTCGGGTCCGCTTGGAGGGCGGGGATGGCGGCGCCGGCCGAGGTGGTCACGACGTCGGTCACCTGGGAGACCGCCGCCGGCGGAAGCCCGGCCTCCTCGAGTGAGCGCTCGGTGTGGGTGCCGAGCGTTGCGATGAGCAGGCTGCCGAGGACGGCGACGCCGAGGGCGGAACCGAGTTGCCGGAACGTGCTCTGGGCGCCGGAGGCCTGCCCGCTCTCGGCCACGGGAACGTCGAGCAGGATCACGCTGGTGAGCTGCGCCGTCGCCATCCCGACGCCGGCGCCGTAGCCGAACAACCAGGCGGCGATCGTGGCGCTCGAGACCTGCGCGCTGAGGCTCAGCGCCAGGCCGGCCACCGCCAGCGCCTCGGTGGCCAGGCCGATCCGCACGACGGCGCGGGACCCGAACCGGCGCGTGAGCTGCGGCGTCATCCCGGAGGAGAGGAACGTGCCGAGCGCCAGGAACAGGATGAGCCAGCCCGTCCCGAGCGCGGTGTAGCCGAGGGCGCTCTGGAGCAGCAGCGGCAGGGTGAAGAGGAGACCGAACTCGCCGAACGCCACGATGAGCGCGGCGACGCTTCCGTTGCGGAACGAGCGGATACGCAGGAGTCCGAGGTCGAGCAGCACCACCTTGCCCGTGCGCGCCCGGGCGCGCTGGAGCCACACGAATCCGGCGAGGGCGGCCAGGCCCACCGCCATCGCGATGGGCACCGGCGAGATCGCGCCGGAGTCCTGCCGCCACCACCCGTAGGTCTGGCCCTCGATGAGGGCGAAGACCACGCCGGCCATGCCGAGGGCGCTGAGGGCGGCGCCGGCGCCGTCGAAGCCACGGCGCGTAGAGGTGTCGCGGGACTCCGGCACCACGGTGAGAATCCCGACGAGCACCAGGATGCCGAGCGGCACGTTGAGCCAGAACGCCCAGCGCCAGGTGACCTCGGTGGTGAGCCAGCCGCCCACGATCGGGCCCACGGCGGCCATCCCGCCGATGGTCGAGCCCCAGACCGCGAACGCGATGGCCCGTTCGCGACCCACGAACACCGCGTTCACCGTGGACAGCGTGGCGGGCAGGATCATCGCCGCGCCGACGCCCTGGACCAGGCGGGCGCCGATGAGGGCGTTGCCGCTGTCGGCGAGGCCGGCCGCGATGCTCGCGCCGACGAACACCACCATCCCGATCCCGAAGAGGCGACGGCGTCCGTACAGGTCGCCCACCCGGCCGAGGGCGAGCAGCAGCGAGGCGAGCATGAGCGCGTAGACCGCGTTGAGCCACTCGGCCTGCGAGGCGTTCAGTCCCAGGTCCTGGATCACCACGGGGGTCGCGACATTGACGATCGTCGCGTCCATGATGATCAAGGAGACGCCCAGGGCGACGACGGCGAGCGCCCACCAGCGGGACCGCGGGTGCGCGGGGTGCTCGGCGGGATACGACGACGGGATCGTCCCGCCGGCCGACGGCGGAGTGCCGGGCTGGGCGGTAGAGGTGGCGGCGGGTGCTTCGCGGGGGGTGTCGGTCACGGCGGCCTCACTTTGCTGACAGCGGTGTCGGAATCATACCGACACTCGTGACGGTAAGTCGCCCCAGGCGCCGCGCCGCCCGAGATCGACGTTCCGGGGCGTCCAGATGCGGCGGCACGCCCCGGAACGCCGAACTCGAGGCCGGTCCTGCCCGCGGTACAAAGGGATCGTGCGAGAGACCCGGCCCGCCTGGTCCGCGTGGCGTGTGGTGGTGGGCTTCGGCGTCGTCAGCCTGCTGGCGGACATGGTCTACGAGGGCGCCCGGTCGATGTACGGCCCGCTGCTCGCGACGCTCGGTGCCTCCGCGGTGGTGGTGGGCCTGGTCACCGGGCTGGGCGAAGCGATGGCCCTGGTGCTGCGCCTGGTGTTCGGGCCCCTCGCCGACCGCACCGGCGCCTACTGGTCCCTGACGATCGTCGGCTACGGCCTCACCGCGGTCTGCGTGCCACTCCTCGCCGTGACCCCGCTTCTCGGCGCCGCGGGCGTGGCGGTCGCCGCCGTCCTCATCCTCATCGAGCGTGGCGGCAAGGCGGTGCGCAGCCCGTCGAAGACCGCGCTGCTCGCCCACGCCGCCGGGGCGGTGGGGCGCGGCCGTGGCTTCGGGGTCCACAAGGCGTTGGATCAGGTGGGAGCCTTCGCCGGGCCGCTGCTCGTGGCGGCCGTGGTCGCTGCGTCGGCCGCGATCTGGCCGGCGATGGCGGTCCTCGCCGTGCCGGGCGCCGCGGCGGTTGGCGTGCTCCTGTGGATCCGCTCGCGCGTCCCGGACCTGTCCGTCTACGACGCCGAGGACGACGACGGCGCCCGGCCGGACCCCGCGCCGTCGGCCCCTTCGGCCGGTAGCCGTCAGGACCCGGCCGGGCGCCGCAACGCCGTGCGGCGCCTCGTGGCCGACGTCGCCGCCGCGGACCTGCCCCGGCGGTTCTTCCTCTTCGCCGCCTCGGCCGGCCTGGCGACGGCGGGGCTGGTCACCTTCGGCGTCATCTCCTACCACCTGACGACGGCGGACCTGGTGGACCTGCCGGCCGTCCCCCTGGTCTACGCCGCGGGGATGGCGGTGGCCGCGCTGGCCGCGCTCGTGACCGGGTACGCCTACGACCGCTGGGCCGCCCGCGTGCTCTACGTGCTGCCCGCCCTGGTGGCCGCCGTCCCGCCGCTGGCGTTCTCGGGCGCCACGGCGAGCGCCGTTGCCGGCGTCCTGGTCTGGGGCGCGGCGGTGGGGCTGCAGGACTCCACCGTCAAGGCGTTGGTGGCGGACCTGGTCCCGGCGCCGCGGCGGGCGAGCGCGTACGGCGTGTTCGCGGCGATCCAGGGCGCGGCGGCAATCGCGGGCGGCGCGCTCGCCGGGGCGCTCTATGCGGAGCACCTGCCGGTGCTGGTGGGGATCGTCGTCGTCCTGCAGGTGGGAACCGTTCTCCTGCTCGCGGCGACGCTGCGGGGGAGGCCGCCGCGCGCCGTCGTCGGCGATCCCGGCGCGAATCCTCACGCCCCTGGCGAACACGGGACGTCCGCGTAACACGCCCCCGTTAGCATCGGTGAAAGCCGCGGCGCCGGGTGGTGCGACCTTCGCTCACACGCCGCCTGTGAGGAGGGGCAATGTTCGAGAGGTTCACCGACCGGGCCCGCCGGGTTGTGGTCCTCGCCCAAGAAGAGGCGAGGATGCTGAACCACAACTACATCGGGACCGAGCACATCCTGCTGGGCCTGATCCACGAGGGCGAGGGTGTCGCCGCGAAGGCGCTGGAGTCCCTCGGCATCTCGCTGGAGTCCGTGCGCCAGCAGGTCCAGGAGATCATCGGCGAGGGCCAGCAGGCGCCGAGCGGGCACATCCCGTTCACGCCGCGTGCCAAGAAGGTGCTGGAACTGTCCCTGCGCGAGGCGCTGCAGCTCGGCCACAACTACATCGGGACCGAGCACATCCTGCTGGGCCTCATCCGCGAGGGCGAGGGCGTGGCCGCCCAGGTGCTCACCAAGTTGGGCGCCGACCTCAACCGGGTGCGCCAGCAGGTGATCCAGCTGCTCTCCGGGTACCAGGGCAAGGAGCCGGTCGCCGCCGGCGGGCCGGCGGAGGGCCAGCCCTCCGGGTCAGCGGTGCTGGACCAGTTCGGGCGCAACCTCACCCAGGCGGCGCGCGAGGGCAAGTTGGACCCGGTGATCGGGCGCGCCAAGGAGATCGAGCGCGTCATGCAGGTGCTCTCCCGCCGCACCAAGAACAACCCCGTGCTGATCGGCGAGCCCGGCGTCGGCAAGACGGCGGTGGTCGAGGGCCTGGCGCAGAACATCGTCAAGGGCGACGTCCCGGAAACGCTCAAGGACAAGCAGCTGTACACGCTGGACCTGGGCGCCCTGGTGGCCGGCAGCCGGTACCGCGGTGACTTCGAGGAGCGTCTGAAGAAGGTCCTCAAGGAGATCCGCACCCGCGGCGACATCATCCTGTTCATCGACGAGATCCACACGCTCGTGGGTGCGGGTGCCGCCGAGGGAGCGATCGACGCCGCGAGCATCCTCAAGCCGATGCTGGCCCGTGGTGAGCTGCAGACCATCGGCGCCACCACGCTGGACGAGTACCGCAAGTACGTGGAGAAGGACCCGGCGCTCGAGCGGCGGTTCCAGCCGATCCAGGTGGCCGAGCCCACGCTCTCCCACACGATCGACATCCTCAAGGGGCTGCGGGACCGGTACGAGGCTCACCACCGCGTCTCGATCACCGACGGCGCGATCGTGGCCGCCGCCACGCTGGCGGACCGGTACGTCAACGACCGGTACCTGCCGGACAAGGCGATCGACCTGATCGACGAGGCCGGCGCGCGCCTGCGCATCCGCCGGATGACGGCCCCGCCGGAGCTGCGGGAACTGGACGAGCGGGTAGCGGAGGTGCGCCGCGACAAGGAATCCGCGATCGACGACCAGGACTTCGAGCGCGCCGCGCGGCTGCGGGACGACGAGAAGCGTCTGTCCGCGCAGCGCACCGAGCGCGAGAAGCAGTGGAAGTCCGGGGACCTCGACGCCGTCGCCGAGGTGGACGAGGAGCTGATCGCCGAGGTCCTCGCGGCCTCGACCGGCATCCCCGTGTTCAAGTTGACCGAGGAGGAGTCCACGCGGCTGCTGCGCATGGAGGATGAGCTGCACAAGCGGATCGTCGGCCAGAACGCCGCCATCAAGGCGCTCTCCCAGGCGATCCGGCGTACGCGCGCGGGCCTCAAGGACCCCAAGCGCCCGGGCGGCTCGTTCATCTTCGCCGGGCCCACCGGCGTCGGGAAGACGGAACTGGCCAAGGCGCTCGCGGAGTTCCTGTTCGGCGACGAGGATGCACTCATCCAGCTGGACATGAGCGAGTTCTCCGAGAAGCACACGGTCTCGCGGCTCTTCGGTTCCCCGCCCGGCTACGTGGGCTACGAAGAGGGCGGACAGCTGACCGAGAAGGTGCGCCGTCGGCCGTTCTCCGTGGTGCTGTTCGACGAGGTGGAGAAGGCTCACGCCGACATCTTCAACTCGCTGCTGCAGATTCTCGAGGACGGTCGCCTGACCGATTCCCAGGGCCGCGTGGTGGACTTCAAGAACACCGTGATCATCATGACCACGAACCTCGGCACCCGGGACATCGCCAAGGGCCTGCAAACCGGTTTCCAGGCGGGCGGCGACCTCTCGACGTCGTACGAGCGCATGAAGAACAAGGTCAACGACGAGTTGAAGCAGCACTTCCGGCCCGAGTTCCTCAACCGCGTGGACGACGTCATCGTCTTCCCGCAGTTGTCCCAGGCGGAGATCGTGCAGATCGTGGACCTCATGCTCGCCCGGCTCGCGGCGCGGCTGAAGGACAAGAACATGGCGATCGAGTTGACGCCGGCGGCCAAGAACGTGCTGGCCGAGCGCGGGTACGACCCCGTGCTGGGAGCGCGGCCTCTGCGCCGGGCCATCCAGCGGGACATCGAGGACCAGTTGTCCGAGAAGATCCTCTACGGGGAGCTCAAGCCGGGGCAGACCGTCCTGGTGGACGTGGAGGGCGAGGGCCTGCTCGCGACCTTCACCTTCCAGGGCGTGCCGAGCGGGTCGCGGCTGCCGGTCGCGGTGGGCGCGTCCGGTGACGGTCCGGTGGACATCCAGGACCTGCCGCCGGTCGCCTGACGGGCTAGCGGCACACGTCGCAGGGCCGGGTCGCGAATGTCGCGACCCGGCCCTATGGCTTTTCTAGCCCCACGGGGGAGCCGGCGTCCCGTGACCAGCGGATCAGATCGCGACGTCCCGTAGGGAACCGATGATCTGCTTCGTCGGGTCGAAGACCAGGCAGGTGACCATTCGACCCCGGATCGCGAACCATGACGACTCGAGCGGGTAGTAGTTATAGAAGTCCAGCCGAGACTTCTTGTAGGGGAGGCCGACGAAGTTCTCGAATTCTTCGTAGCAACCCTCGTTGGATGCTCGGAAGACCTCGTCGTCGCCTGGGTAGTCGCCCTTGGGGAGCTCGACGACTGCAAATACCTCGCTGTCGTGCAGATCCCCGCAGGGGACCACCCGTACGGTCGTGATGACGATCTCCGACGGCTCTCCCGAGATCGTCGGTTCGAGCACGCAGTCCCCGACCGACACGTCGGCCAGATTCACTTCTCCCGCTTCGGTCGCCGCACCGGAAGCGTCACGGAGAACCGTCGCGCAACCGGCCAGGCCTAGGCCGATCAGGATGGCTCCCACTGCTTTTCGGCGCACAGCGATGGCGGCGGGAGATCCACGAACCGTCTGGTGGATTCCCGCTTCGGGCGGCGTCCTCCGCAGATTCATCGTGACCCCCCCAGTCGCGACGCCACGCTCAAGAACGCAAGCATGTGCCGCTTGGTCCAGGCTTGTCAACTACCTAGGTACCAGCGTTGACTCGGGTGGGTGCCGATCCTGCATTTGTCGCTACTTCACAACGACGTCGGGGAGGCGCTCCAGGCCGACGGCGACGACGCGCGGCCCCTCCTGCCGGGTGACGGTCACCACCGATATCGAGGCGTTGGGCAGGCCGCCGGGCGTGGTCCAGCCGGCCACGTAGAGATAGGTCGCGATCGTCACGCCGTGGCTGACCACGAGCACCTCGCCGCCGTCGGCGTGCGCCTCGGCGATCTCCGCGAAGACGGCGTCGACCCGCGCGCGGTATGCCTGTCCCGTCTCCCCGCCGGGAACGCTGATGGGCCGGCCCTCGAGCACGGCCGGGAAGAACTCCTCGACGGCCACACTCTCCCGGAACGTCTGGTTGGGCAGGGCCTCGAGATCGCCGAAGTGGAGTTCCTTCAGCTCTCGGCGGCGGCGCAGGTCCAGGTGCGGGTGGTGCTCGAGGATCACCTCGGCGGTGTCCACGGCTCGCTCCGACGTGCTCGAATACGCCCCCACCAGGGGCCGACGCCGCAGTTCGGCCGCCGCTCGGCGGGCCTGCGCGACGCCAAGGTCCGTCAGCGGGGAGTCCACCCAGCCCTGCACCAGATCGCGGCGGTTGAACACCGTCTCGCCGTGGCGGACCAGGTACAGGGTGAGCGCGGACACGGGTGCCTCCGGGGCTGTGCGTCGTCCCGAGGACGACGGCGGGACGTGGTCTGCCCTCGACGGTACGCCCCCGTGGCGAGCACTCGGTGACGGGACGGCGACGCCGGGGGCCGGCGTGACGGGCTGTGGCAGCCTCGCGCACCGTGTGACGAGCGTCACAGCGCCGGCGGTGCGGCGCGGGCTTGACGGGAGCCACCTATACGGTTCACCATCGTAGACATCACGGCCGCTCCGGCGGTCGGACGAAGTTCCAGGGTTGTTACTGGTCGCGCAGGCAAAACCTAGGCTTCGGCGAGTTCCACGCTTTCCCTCAAGGAGAGCAGCGAATCGTCGGACCTAGGTTTTTTTGTTGCCCGAACGCCCCGGAGCCTCGTGACAGACATCGGAAACAACGACATCAGTCAAGAGAGATTCGAGGAGGAATCGTGGCCACGGCAACGAAGTTCGACAGCCTCGCCGACGCGGTCCTGCAGGGCGTCGGCGGCGAGCACAACGTGGAGTCGGTGACGCACTGCGCCACCCGGCTCCGGTTCCAGCTCAAGGACCGCCAGAAGGCGGACAAGGCGGCGGTGGAGAACACCAAGGGCGTGATCACGGTCGTGGAGGCCGGCGGTCAGTTCCAGGTGGTCATCGGCAACACGGTCGCCAACGTGTACGAGTCGATCGTGGGGCGGTACAACGTCTCGGCGGCGGGCGCGGCCAAGGGCGGCCTGCTCGGCCGGGCGATCGACCTGATCACCAAGCATCTTCACCCCGTTCCTGTGGGTGCTCGCCGGCTCCGGTTTGATGAAGGCCCTGCTCGCCACCGTGGTCCGGTTCTCGCCCGAGTTCGCCACCACCACCACCTACGCGATCTGGTTCGCGGCGGCGGACGCGATCTTCCAGTTCCTGCCGATCCTGCTCGCGATCACCGCGGCGAAGAAGTTCAAGGCGAACGTCTACACCTCCGTCGCGATCGCGGCCGCGATGATCTACTCCGCGACGATCGCCGTCGTCCCGACCGACGCCGGGTCCGTGACCCTGCAGACGTTCGCCGGTTCCGGCGGCCATGTCACGTTCTTCGGCATCCCCGTGGTGATGATCTCCTACCTCTCGGCCGTCATCCCGACGATCATCGCGATCTACGCCCAGGCCAAGCTCGAGCAGCTGCTCGCCAGGGTCCTGCCCGAGTCGATCAAGAACTTCGTCACCCCGATGGTGGTCCTCGCCCTCATCGTCCCGCTCACCTTCCTGCTCATCGGTCCGGTCTCCGACGCCGTCGGCTCCGCGATGTCGAGCGCGATCAACTGGGTGTGGAGCCTCAGCCCGGCCATCGGTGGGGCGATCATGGGTGGCCTGTGGCAGGTCTTCGTGATCTTCGGTGTCCACTGGGGCTTCGTGCCGGTCATGCTGCAGGACCTCTCGACGCAGGGCTACTCGCTCCTCACCGGCCCGCTGTTCGCCGCCGTCCTCGCGCAGGCTGCTGCCGCCGCCGCGGTGTTCTTCAAGACCCGCAACAAGGAGATGAAGGAGATCGCCGGCCCGGCCGCGGTCTCGGGCTTCCTCGCCGGCGTCACCGAGCCCGCGATCTACGGCGTCACGCTCCGCCTCAAGAAGCCCTTCATCTACGCCGTCATCGGCGGCGCCGTCGGCGGTGCGATCGCGGCGGCGGGCGGCTCGGCCGCCGAGGGCTTCGTCCTCCCCGGCCTCATCACCCTCACCGCGACGATGGGCATCGGCAACTTCACCCTCCAGCTCATCGGCACGGGTGCGGCCATCGTCATCGCCTTCACCCTCACGATGGTTCTCGGCTTCAAGGACCTCCCGGCCAAGCAGCACGCCGCCGGCGCCGACGCCGCCGCGGATGAAGGCGTCGTCGAGACCGAGGCCTACCAGCTCCCCACCCCGGTCGCCGGCCAGATGGTCCCGCTCGCCGCGGTCCCGGACAAGGTCTTCGCCTCCGGTGCCCTGGGCAGCGGCGTGGCCGTGGTCCCCAGCGAGGGCAAGGTCTACTCGCCGATCGCCGGCACGGTGGTCTCCGCGATGCCCCACGCCTACGGCATCAAGGCCGATACCGGGCTCGAGGTGCTCGTCCACATCGGTCTCGACACCGTGAACGTCAAGGGCAAGCACTTCACCCCCCAGGTGGTCCAGGGCCAGCGGGTGGCCGAGCACCAGCTCCTCGCCGACGTCGACCTCGACGCCCTCGTCGCCGAGGGGTACAACCCGATGACCGTCATGGTGATCACCAACTCCGGCCGCTACAGCACAGTCGTCCCGGTCGCGGAGGGTTCCCTCAACGCCAAGGACCTGGTCCTCGAGATCGCGTCCTGACCCCACCAGCACGGTCGCGACGCCCCCGGACCCACATCCGGGGGCGTCGCGCCGTCGTCGTCGGGGCTCGAAAGCCTTGATATCCAAGCGCCGTCCGCGGGAAGGTCGGGGGGCGCGAGTTCTGCAACGAAGGAGGGCCGCGTGCGGATCGCCAAGGTGTTCAACAACAACGTGGTGCTCGGCGTGGACGACGCCGGGCGCGAAGTGGTGCTCATCGGCCGCGGACTGGGCTTCGGCGCCAAGACTGGCGACGACGTCGACCACACCCGAGTGGAGCGCACCTTCGCGGCGAGCGAGGGTCAGCCGCCGGAGCGCATCGCGGCGTACCTCGACGCGATTCCCATGGAGGACATCGAGCTCACCGAGGAGATCATCCGCCTGGGGCGCGCTGCGTTCGGGGACTACATCGGCGGCCACATGCTCTTCGCGCTCGCCGACCACCTGAGTTTCGCCCTGCGCCGCGCGAGCGAGGGCATCACGATCGCCTACCCGCTGCAGTGGGAGGTCGCGGCGCTCTACCCGCAGGAGGTCGGGTTCGCGCGCTCGATCCTCGCCCTGGTGGAGGAGCGCACCGGCGTCCGGCTGCCCGACCTCGAGGCCATCCCGTTCGTGTTGCACTTCGTCAACGCGCGCTTCGGGCACGACGACCTCTCCGCCACCATGGAGATGACCGAGGTGTTCGGCTCCGTGCTCGGGGTGGTGCGCGACCGTTTCGGCATCGCCGCGGACGAGTCCTCCCTCGACGTCACCCGCTTCATCACCCACCTGCGCTACCTGTTCCTGCGCCAGCAGAAGGGCGCCGTCTCCGGCGGGGACCAGCACCAGCTGTTCGATCTGGTCAAGGCTTCGCAGCCGCGGGAGTACGCCTGCGCCGTCGGCGTCAAGGACATGCTGGAGGAGCGCTTCGGCTGGGACCTCAACGAGAACGAGGTCCTGTACCTCACCCTGCACGTCGCGCGCCTCACGGCGTCGGCCGGCGTGGCCGGCACGCCCGCCCGTGGCTAGCGTGGCTCCATGACCGACGCCGAGATCGCCGCCCGGATCCTCCACCTCGCCGGGGGTCCCGGGAACGTCCGCGACCACGACATGTGCTTCACCCGGCTGCGGATCGTGCTCGTGGATCCCGGCGCCGTCGACGTCGCCGGGATCGAGGCGATCCCCGAGGTGGTCATGACGTTCACGCAGTCGGGCCAGTACCAGGTGGTCCTGGGCGGCCGGGTGCGCGGGGTGTACGCGGCGTTCCGCGCCATGGTCGACGCCGCAGCCTCCTGAGCAGCGCCGTCGTCGTCCTCCTCTCACCCACGGGGCCATCCTCCCGCCTGCGAGCCGTCCTCCCGCCTGCGAGCCGTCCTCCCGCCTGCGAGCCGTCCTCCCGCCTGCGAGCCGTCCTCCCGCCTGCGAGCCGTCCTCCCGCCTCCGGGCCGTCCTCTCGCCTCCGGGCCGTCCCTCCTGCGCCGAGCACGTGGTTGGTCGCCTCACGCGTGCGTATTCGACGACTGACTACGTGTTCGGCGGGAGCGGGGAGGGCGGCGGGGGGAGGATGGGAGCGGTGATCAGCGGACGTCGGCGTCGAGGGCGTCCGCAACAGAGCACGACGCCGCGAAGGAGCCCGTCATGACCACGCCCCCGCCGTACCACGCCGCCGAGGACCGCTACGCGGCCATGCCGTACCGCCGCTGCGGGCGCAGCGGCCTCGACCTCCCGGCGCTGTCGCTCGGCATGTGGCACAACTTCGGCGGCACGGCGCCGTTCGACACCCAGCGGGACGTGCTGCGCCGCGCGTTCGACCTCGGGGTGACCCACTTCGACCTGGCCAACAACTACGGACCGCCGTACGGCTCGGCCGAGGAGAACTTCGGGCGGCACATGAAGGCGGACTTCCGCCGGTACCGGGACGAGATGATCATCTCGAGCAAGGCCGGGTACGACATGTGGCCGGGGCCCTACGGCAACGGCGGCTCCCGCAAGTACCTGCTCGCCTCTCTCGATGCCTCCCTGCACCGGATGGGCCTGGAGTACGTCGACATCTTCTACTCCCACCGCCCCGACCCCACCACGCCCATCGAGGAGACGATGGGCGCGCTGGACACGGCGGTCCGCTCCGGGCGTGCGCTGTACGCGGGGATCTCCAACTACTCGCCGGCGCAGACGCGGGAGGCGGCGCGCGTGCTCGCCGACCTCGGCACGCCGCTGCTGATCCACCAGCCGTCGTACTCGATGTTCAACCGGCACATCGAGCAGCGGCAGCCCGTGGAGGGCAAGCCCGACGGCGAGAGCCTGCTCGAGACCTGCGCCGATCTCGGCGTCGGCATGATCGTCTTCTCCCCGCTGCAGCAGGGCCTGCTCACCGACCGCTACCTCTCGGGCGAGATCCCCGCGGGCTCGCGCGCCGCCGTCGGCCGCTACCTCAAGCCCGAGCGGATCGACGAGACCTACCTCATGCGGGCCCGTGCCCTGAAGGAGGTGGCCGCCTCGCGCGGGCAGTCCCTCGCGCAGCTCGCCGTCTCGTGGGTGCTGCGCGACCCGCGCGTCACGTCCGCCCTGATCGGGGCGAGTTCGGTGGCGCAGCTGGAGGACAACGTCGCAGCGCTCGAGGCGCCGCCGCTGACCGACGCCGAACTCGGCGCGATCGAACCGAACGCCGTGGACGGCACCGCGCGCTGACCTCCTTTTTTCCGCTGACGTCGAGGGTTCTCGCTC
>JARKOU010000140.1 GCA_029975645.1 Actinomycetales bacterium | reverse complement strand
CCGATCGTGGCGGGTCTGGCAAGCGCCGGCGCCGCGAACGCCAAGAGTGACGTGGAAGACGAGGAGTGCGCCGGTGCGGAGGGATCGGGCGCGCCGAACCGCCGCCCGTCGAAGGTGAGGCAGGGGGGCTGAGGCAGGGGGGCTGAGGCAGGGGCGGGACTGGGGTCGGGGCAGAGGGCTGAGGTCGGGGTGGAGAGGCGAGGTCGGGGTGGAGGGGGGCGAGGGGCGAGGTGGGGGGCCAACGGCGGGGTGGGGGGCGAGGGGTGAGGGGTGAGGTCAAGGCCGAAAGTCGAGGCGCGGGCCGATGAGTGAGGTGGCCCCGCCCCGACGTCGCGCCCCGACGTCGCGCCCGGACCGCACCCGATGACGAGACGCTCAGGTCGACAATGAGCACATGGCCGACGACGGCGCAGCGCCCCCGCCCCTCAAGCCCGCGTACCCGGCGCTCGGCGTCGCGGCGAAGGCGATCGTTGTCGCTCCGGACGGCGCGGTTCTCATCATCCGGCGCTCCACGCGCTCCTCGACGGACCCCGCCCTCTGGGACCTCCCCGGCGGCAAGATGGACGACCGCGAGCGCCTGGTGGACGCCCTGGCCCGGGAGGTGCAGGAGGAGACGGGCCTGGTCATCCGGCCCGAGGACGCCGAACCGTTCCACGTGTCCCACTTCGTCAAGGAGCCGTTCTGGGTCACGTGCGTGACGTTCGTCTGCCCGGCGTTCACGGGCGAGGTTGCCCTCAGTCACGAGCACGGCGAGCACCGGTGGGTGGTGCCGGGGCAGCACCGCGGCCTGCCCTACGCCCGCGCGATCGAGGAGCAATTGGACGCCTACGCCCGGCGCCTCGCGAGGAGGGCCGGCGAAGCCCGATGAGCGCCGACGACCGCGCGTGGCTCGCCGACCAGGTGGAGCGCTACCTCGCGGTCCTGCCGCGGTACGCCCGGTACGCGGAGGTGCTCGACTCCGTCCTGCGGCGGGCGACGGCGGACCTCGCGCCGCTCGCGATCGTCCAGGCGCGACACAAGGCCGTCGCGAGCTTCGCGGAGAAGTGCCTGCGCAAGCGGGTCAAACGCCCCGACCCGGTCGCCCAGTTCACCGACCTGGCCGGTGCCCGCGTCATCGCCCGGACCCGCTCGGAGGTGGACGCGGTCTGCCGCTACCTGGAGGACCACTTCGAGATCGACTGGGAGGACAGCCTCGACGCCGGCGCGCGGCTGCGCCCCAGCGAGTTCGGGTACCGCTCGGTCCACTACATCGTGACGCTGCGCCCCGACGTCGACTACGGCGTGGAGGTCCCGCCCGAGGTGCTCGGACTGCGGGCGGAGGTCCAGGCGCGCACGATCGCCGAGCACGCGTACAGCGACGTCGCCCACGACCTCACCTACAAGGGTGCCTTCGAGCTGCCCCTCGCCTGGCGTCGCGAACTCGCCGGGGTGGCCGCCACGCTCGAGGAGGTCGACGGCGTGTTCACCCGGTTGGAGGACGGCCTGCGCGAGTACGCGTCCTCGTACGGCCGGTTCCTCTCCGACGCCGACGCCGCCGCGGAGATCCAGCGCCTCGCCATCGTCCTCGAGCACGACCCCGCGAACGCCGGCCTCGCCGAGCGCCTCGCCCGGCTCGCGATGGTCCGCGGCGACTGGGACCTCGTGGTGCGCACGCTCACCCCGGTCGTCGAGACGCGAGGCGACCGGACGCCGTCGGCCGTGCTGCGCGACCTCGGCACCGCGCTGTGCAAGCGGCACCGCAGCGAGCCCGACGGCGCGGCCTACCGCGCGGGGCGGGGGTACCTGGAGCGCGCGGGGGAGTCCGGCGACGTGGACGCGATCTGCTCGCTCGCCGGCACGTGGAAGGGGGTAGACGACGCACGCGCCCTCGCGCTCTACCGGCGCGGCTTCGACCTCGATCCCACCAACCCGTACCCCCTCGGCAACTACCTGGAGATGCAGCTCGACCGCGAGCCCGGTCTCATCGACTCGATCCGCCCGCTGGTCCGCCAGAGCGTGGAGCGGTGCCGGCACCAGGTGGCGGCAGGGGTGAACGTCCCGTGGGCACGGTACGACCTCGCCCGCTTCCACTTGCTGCTGGACGAGCCGTACGAGGCGCTCGACCACCTCGCCGTCGCCATCGAGCAGAGCGCCGCGGCCTGGGTGCTGCAGACCTCGCTCGCCTCGCTCGAACGGCTCACCCGCACGCTGCGCGCGCCCGGGGTCGAGTGGGCGCGGCGGCTCCTCCTCCTGGCCCTCGCGTCCCGGTTCGACGACGACGCCGCCCGCGCCCGGGTGCGCGACCTCGCCACGCCCGGGGTGCAGCGGCTGGTCGGGCAGGTGGTGATCGTCGCGGGCGGCACCGACCCGCGCGTCGAGGAGCGGATGGCCGCCTACCGCGACCTGGTTCGAGCGGCGCTGGCGGACGTGCGCGGGACGGTGGTCTCGGGCGGAACGGCGCAGGGGATCTGCGGCCTCGTGGGCGAGGTGGGGCGCGAGCGGGGCGCGTCGCTGCGGACCGTCGGCTACCTGCCCGCGGTGCTGCCCGGCGATGCGAACCTCGACCCTGGGTACACCGAGATCCGGCGCACCGGCGGCGACGCCTTCAGCCCCGCCCAGCCCTTGCAGAACTGGACGGACCTGCTCGCGTCCGGCGTCGCGCCGTCGTCGGTGCGGGTGCTCGGGATCGGGGGCGGGCGGATCGCGGCGGCCGAGTACCGGATCGCGCTCGCGCTCGGCGCGACGGTGGGCCTGGTGGAGGACAGCGGGCGGGAGGCCGGGCGGTTGCTGGCGGAGGAGTCCCGGCCCGGCCGCGGTCCCGTGCGCCTCCCGGCCGACGGCGAGACCCTGCGCGCGTTTCTCGCCCCGCCGATGTGGCCGCTGGGCGAGGCCGGCGCGCTCGGTGAGGAGGAGCGGTGGCGGGTGGCACTCGGCGTTCACGAGGCGTACCGGCGGGAGCGACGACGCTCGCAGGCTCCGGTCGACCCGGCGCTCGCCGCCTGGGCGGACCTGCCTGCGGACCTGCAGGCGTCCAACCTCGCCCAGGCGGACGCGATGGGTGCGAAGGCGGCGCGCGTGGGCTGCGTGGTGGTACCCGCGGGGACCCCGGGCGAGCCCGCGACCTTCACCGACGCCGAGGTCGAGACGCTGGCGCAGGCCGAGCACGGCCGGTTCGTCGCCGAGCGGCTGGTTGCGGGGTGGCGGCCGGGCGAGGTCAAGGACGTCGCGGCGCGGACGAGCCCCTACCTGGTCCCGTGGGCCGCGCTCGCGGAGGACATCCGCGACCGGGACCGCGAGGCGGTGCGGGCGATCCCCGGGTTGCTCGCCGAGGTGGGCCTGGGGCTGCGGCGCGTGGCTGCGAGGTGAGGCGCTGCGGCGTGAGCGCACGGCGGGGTGAGCGCACGGCGGGGTGAGCGCACCGCGGGGTGAGGCGGCGCAGGTCGGTGAGGCGCCGCTGGGTGCGTGACGTGGGACGGACGCCGGCGCTCAGGACTCGGCCGCCGGCGCGGCCACGAGCGGCTCGAGCGTCGGGATCGCGTCCGCGAAGTCGGCGGACCCGCCGTCGATCCGGGTCTGATCGGCGGGCGCGGTGGCCGGGCACTCGTCGGGATAGGTCCCCTCGATGCGGCCTGCCCAGATCTCCGCGCCGGTGTCCGCGGCGATCACGCGCACGTCCCGCCAGTGCACGTACCGCGTGATGGGCGGGCCGCCCGTGTACGCGCACTCCTCGACCGACTCCTCCTGCTCCTCGCCCACGCAGGCGACCAGGTCGGTGAAGCGGACCGCCATGGGTTCCCAGCCCTGCCGCCCCGGGCCGCCGGACCAGTCGCCGGGCTCGCCCGAGCCATCCACCGCGGCGAGGGGGTGGAACCCGGGCACGGCGGCGCCGCCGGGCGGCGCGGGCGCGAGCGTGCCTCCGGTGCACACGGTTCCGGCGGCGGCGAGGACGGCGTCGCGGCTCTCGAGCCGGATCGCGGCGGAGGAGAGCGCCCAGCGCAGCCCGGTCTCGTCCGTGCCGAGGGCGGCGGCGAGGGCGGCATCGGTAATCCCGGTGGCACCGGTCAGGTCGGTACGTCCCAGGACGGCGCGCTCGAGCACGGCGTCGGTGAGGACTGCCTCGCGCAGGTCGGTTCCGAGCAGGGTGGCCCCTCGCAGGTCCGCGCCGGTGAGGTCGGCCCCGCGCAGGGTCGCGTCGGTGAGGTCGGCCTGCGTGAGGTCGAGCCCGGCCAGGTCCGCGCCGGAGAGGTCACACTGCGCGAGGTCCCCGCCGGGCACCTGCTCGGTGGTGCAGGCACGCACGCCGCCGATCACGCTCACGGCCACGAAGACCAGGCCCGCGGTCGCCAGCCCGGCGAGCACGAGTTTCGCGACCGCCTCGCCGGGCCTGCGCCGGCGGTCGACCAGGCCGGTCACCACCCAGTAGACGATCACCGGGATGAGCAGCGCGCCGCACGACACGAGCAGCCACGGGTTCGTGTGCTCGACCAGGGCGAAGACCCCAGCGGCGATGCCGAGGACCGAGAGCACCCAGACCCACCACGGCGCCACCGCCCGGTGCCGGTGCCACTGGGACGGGCGGGTGGTGCTCGGGCGGTAGGGCTTCGTCGGCTGCCTGGAGGGGCGCGACGGCGAGGGGTAGCCGTAGGTGGTCTCCGGCTCGCGCCGTCGTCCCCGGTCCCGCAGCGCGACCACGACCACGGGGAGGACGACGGCGAGCGCCACCAGGGCGGCGAGCCACCACCAGTCGGCGGCGAGGTCGGCGATCCGGTCGCGGGTCTCCTCCCGCGTGAGCCCGTAGAGCCACAGCGGCCCGATGACCGCCCAGACCAGGGCGAAGCCGCCGAGGCCGGCGGCGCTCGCGCGGAACCAGCGCGCCTCGGTGAGCGTGCCCGCGGCCATGACGAACAGCCAGAACGCCACGATCGCCCACGCCGCGGACCACCACCACCGGCCCGCGTAGGCGCTGATGGTCCCGGCCGCGGCGAGGCCGAGCACGCTCGCACCCGCGACCGCGAAGGCCCAGCCGGGGTGGTCCGAGGCGGCCAGGGCGGCCGCGACGTGGACGCCGAGCAGGGCCGCGACCACCACGAGCGTCACCGCGAGGTTGTCGACCGCCCGGCCGAGCATCACGCACAGGGCGACCACAGCGCCGAGGTAGACCACGGCGAGCCCGATCCCGGTTCCGGTCCCGCGAGACGACCGTGCCACGACGCACCTCCACCGCGCGTCAGATGCCGACCCGTCCCTTCCCACGCTAGGGAGGGCGGGCGGCGGCGCAAGGGACCAATGGCGGGGCGTGCGGCGTACCGGACCTCTGTCCGGCCGAACGACGGGGAGGTTTCGTCGAGCTACTCGCGACGAAACCTCCCCAGAATCGCGGTCGTCAGCAGCCGTAGACGGGCGTGAGGGTCGCGCGCGCGAGCGTGTGGAACAGGGCCACGAACGAGGCCTTGGTCGGGGTGTCGTCGGGGTCGATGCCGAGGGTGTCGACGTCGAGGGCGTGCACGGCGAAGACGTACCGGTGCGGGCGGTCCCCGGCCGGCGGGTCGGCGCCCTCGTAGGCGTGCGCACCGCCGTCGGTCTTCAGGTGGAAGGCCGCGCCGTGGAGGGTGATGTCACTCTCGCCGGCGCCGCGCTCGAGTTCGGTCTGGGTGACGTCGAGGTCCGCCACGGCCCAGTGCCAGTAGCCGGCCGGCGTCGGGGCGTCCGGGTCGAAGCACGTGAGCAGGAAGGAGCGTGTGGCGCGGGGGAAGCCGGACCAGCGCAGGTGCGGGGAGGTGTTGCCCTCCGCGAGGACGAAGTCCGGGGCCAGTGGCTCGCCGTCGGCGACGTCCGTGCTCGCCAGGGTGAAGGACGGGACGCGGGGCAGGAGGGAGTAGGGATCCGGGGCGATCGGGCGCGTGAGGTCCATGCGTCAAGCCTCGCATCCCGGTGCCTGTTTCGCTCGGCGCGGGGCCGACGGGGCGCTGGTGCGACGGTGGCGAAGCCCGACGCCCTCCTGCCCGACCTGGTCCGGTGCGGACCGGCTCACCGGTCGGTCGGAGCGGAGCGAGGGCCTGGTCAGGGGGGCAGTCATCTCGGGGTCCGCTAGCCCCAACCGCACGGGGGCTCGGCGCGGGTTGCGGCGGCCGACGCTTTGGTCTAGCGGCCCGAGCGGGAGAAGTGCTGGTAGTCGATCGGGCTCGCCCACGCCCCGCCCCACGACCAGCCGATCGCGGCGAACGCCTGGACGACGGCGTCGCCCGCGTGGATCACGCCGGCTGCGGAGGGTCGGCTGACGTAGGCGGCGCCCGCCGGCGGGAGGACGACGGCGCCGCGCACGTAGGGGTTCTGGACCGGGTTGACGTCGATGGCCGTCCCGGAGGAGTGCTCGGAGAAGCCGGTCCCCCCGGTGATCGCGCGGCAGTTGAAGCCCGAGGTGTTGTCCGCGGCCATGGAGGCGTCGTCGTTGCCGGCGAAGTCGTCGACGAGGCGCATCGCGGCGATCGGGAAACCGATCTCGTGCAGCCGGGCGAACACGGAGACGACGTCGGGTGCGACGCTCGCGGCGACCACCATCTCGCCGGTGTGGTCGACGCCGTCAAACCCGCGGTACGTCATTGTGAGGTAGCGCAGGTCCGCGAGCGGGACGGGGCAGCCGGCGCGCCACGACGTCGACATGCGCGTCGCGAGAGCGGCGTCGATAGGCGCGATCGTCGCCGCGAAGTCCTCCCCGGGGAAGCGGATGATGCCCCAGCCCGTGCCCACGGTGGGGTACGGGGTGATCCAGCCGCCGCGACCGTTGCCGCGGTAGAGGACGAGTCGCCCGTCCGCGGCGCGGGCGAGCACGTCGCCGGCGCCGTCGCCGGACCAGTCGCCCGGGCCGAGCAGGCCCGTGAACGGATTCCACCCCGTGCCGACTGCTGCGCTTGCGCCGAACCCGCCGTTGCCGTTGCCGGAGTAGAGCTTCAGCGCGCCCGTGGCGGTGTCTCGGACGAGGAAGTCGACGAGCGCGTTACCGTCCCAGTCGCCGGTGGCGACGAAGCCGTCGTAGCCGCCCCACCCCTGGCCGACACGCCACCAGCCGCTGAAGGAGCCCTGGCCGTTCCCGGCATACAGCCACATCGTGCGGTCGTCGCTGCGGACGGCGAGGAGGTCGACCCGGCCGTCCCCCGTCCAGTCGCCCGGCGAGAAGATGTGGCTGAAGATTCCCCAGCCGGTCCCGATGATGCGGTACGAGCCGAAGCGGCCGCCTCCGGCGCTCGGGTAGAGCCAGAGGTCCCCGGTGGCGGTGTCGCGAGCGATGATGTCGGTCCCGACGATTCCGTCCCAGTCGCCGACCATGCGGATCTGGTCGCGGCGGTCCCAGCCCGTACCGATCTGAATCCGGGCGCCGAACCCGCCGGTCCCGTTCCCGGGGTAGAGCCACAGCCGTCCGTCGCTCGTCGCGCCGACGACGTCCGCGCGGCCGTCGCCGTCCCAGTCGGAGGCCCCGGTGGCGTTGCTCGCGGACGCGGCGCCCGGAACGACGGGTCCGGCAACGGCGACGGCCACAAGGGCAAGCGTGGACAGGGCGGCTCGGATCACGCGACGCATGGCCGACCTCCGCCCGCTCGACACGGCGTCGATGGTGGGGCGCGCCGTCGTCATCTCTCAGCCCACGGTAACGGTGACGCGGAAGGTGGCGTCCGGAGCCGTTGTGCCCGCGCCGGTCTGGGCGCCGCGCTGGAGCACGATCTCCGAACGCCCGGACTCGACGGCCTCGAACGAGAAGGTCCGGAACTGTGCCCCGTCCGCGCTCCCGTACGTCGAACTCGCGGCGAGGTCGGCGGTGGCCGCGGGCGGACACGGCATCGCGAGGGCTTCGGACGCGCCGGACGCCAGCGACCACGTCTGCGCGGATCCGGGGTTCGGGAGGGTGACGAGCAGGCGGTCGCCGATCTCGAGCGGCACCGTCGCGCCGTCGTCGTAGTGCGTGAGGTGGACCGACCGCCAACCGGGCCGCCCCGTCGGCTCGCGGGGGACGACCTCGACGGCGTGCTCGACTCGTGCCTGTATCGAGTCGCCGGACATGTCGAACGGCTGACCCTGGACCGCGCCGATCTGGGTCGAGCCGGTCTCGACGGCCTTGACGACGATGATCTCGGTGCCCGGCGTGCCCGAGACGGGCTCCTCGGGATAGCCGCCGCACAGGTGCGTGAACTGACCCTGCGAGATCGATGCGGAGAACCACTGGATGCCGGTGCCGGACTCGACGGCGGGCAGCTCGAGCGCGATGACTCCGGCAAGCGGGACGCGGACGCTGGCCCCGTCGTCAGCGTCAGTGAGTCGGACGAAGTTCGGAATACCCCCGTCCCCTTCGCCGTCGGCGCCGCCGGTCGCGGCGGCGGTCAGCAGGCAGGTCGCGACGAGGAGCGACGCCGTGCCGGCGACTCGGAGCGGGTGCCTGGTGCGTCCCCCGGTCATCGGTCGACCCGAACCGTGAGGGTGAAGGTGTCCTGGGGTGGGGCGTCCGGCGCGGCCGTGTCGCGGTACTCGAGGAACAGGTTCGTGGTACCTGTGGATACCGGGACGAACTCGAGGACCTCGAGGTAGACCGCGTCCACCGGCGCCGGCCAGTCGGGCCCCCACGCCCCAGCGCCGCAGGAGGTCATCGGGATCGACTCCTCGTTCGCCAGGAACCACCCCATGCCGAGGCCGATTTGACTCGGAAGCCGCACGGCGAGGGTGTCGCCGAGGGCGAGGTCGAGCACGGCGCCGTCGTCGGCCTTAGTGACCTCGACGTCCGCCCACCCGGGGGAGGCGTCGTCGGCAGGCCCGGCGGTCGTGACCAGGACGTCGAACCTGCTGTTCATCGACACCAGCGAGACTCTGCTCTTCGTCGTCCCGATGGCGCGGAACGCGAGGAGGTCGGACGAGCGGGTACACCCCTCCCGAGCGCAGGTGTCCCGCCGGCTGCACAACTCGACCACGGTGCCGGCGTTGCCGGCCCAGGTGGTGTCGCTCACGGACCACAGGTCCGCGTCGTCCGGGAGTCGGACAACCACGAGGCCGCCCAACGCGACGCGAACCGTCTCGCCGTCGTCGGCCATGGAGAGGTCGATCGACGCCGGCGGGGGCCCCGGCTCCGGCTCGACTGTTTCGAGGACCGACACCGTCGAGCCCGTGCCCCAGCCAGACACGAAGACGGCCCCTGTCGTGTGGTCGACGGCGATTCCCAGCGCCTGGGCGTCGACGAGGATCGTGTCGATCACCTCGCGGGTGGACCGGTCGACGACCGAGACCGTGCGGTCGTTGTTCGTGACGTAGAGCGCATCGGCTTCGGGGTCCACCGCCAGGCCGGTCGCCCCGGCCGGCACCGCGATCGTGGCGGTGATCTCGTGAGCGACGGCGTCGATCACCTCGATCGCACCGGCTCCGGGCATGCCACCGGTGGCGACGTAGACCGTGCCGGCGTCAGGGTCGGCGGCGAGGCCCGCGACGCTGATCGGCACGCCGCCGACGTCAACCGTTGCAGTGACCTCGTTCGTAGCGGTGTCGATCGAGGAAATGCCCGAGCGCTCGCCCTGGTGGGCGACGTAGAGCGTCCCAGACCTCGGTTCGAGCGTCATGGCGCTCGGCCAGAGCCCGACCTCGACCGTGTCGGAGACGCGGCGCGTCTCAGGATCGACGACGGCGACCGTGGTGCCGTAGTTGCCGGTGACGCCGACGTACACCGTTCCCGTCTCGGGGTCGACCTCGACCGGTCCGACGCCGGGTCCGACGTCGATCGTGTCCAGGACGTCATGCGTGGCCGTGTCGATCACCAGGAGGCCGTCGAAGGTCGCGTAGAGGGCCCCGGTGTTCGGGTCGAGGGCCAGGTCCAGCGGGCCGGACACGCCCGATGTGGAAGGCCCCAGGGTGATCGTGTCGATGACCTCGCGCGTGTCGGTGGCGATCACCGAGACGGTGCCGTCGCCGGAGTTTCCAACGTAGGCCTCGCCGGCCGCGACGTCGATGACGATTGACAGCGGGCTCGACCCGACCGTGATCGTGGCTGTCACCGCCGTGACAGGCAGGCCAGAGCCTGTGTATGCCGACGGGACCGGGCCCGACGTTCCGCAGGCGGCCGCCAGGCCGACGGCGAGCACTGCCGCGGCCGCCGTCGCGACACGCGAGGGTCGACCTGCAGCGACACTCCGCGGTGTGCCGCGTACACGCTCCGCCGCGGTCATCACGACGCCCCCGTCTCGAGGTGTCCCTGCCGAGCCGGCGAGCGCTCCGCGAATACCGATGCGTCCCATCTGGACCCGACTCCTCATCGGAGCAGTCCGGGATCGACGAATTGCGCGGGACGTTGGTCCCCACCACCAGGCTCGCGCCGGGCCCTCGGTCTCCTCGTGCGTGCGTAGTCCGCCTCATCTGCTTGGTTGTCCTCGACCATCAGCCTAGGTAGAGTAAGGGTCTCGGCGAGAGTCCCGGCCTGTGCGCGGCGAGCGGCGCCGCGAGCCGGGACGCGAGACGTTCTCGGGGGGAGAATCGAATGCGCGGTCGGGTGACGCTGCTGATGGTGGCCGTGGGGGTGACGGCGGTGGCCGGCTGTGCGCCGTCGTCGGAGGCTGCCGGCGAGGAGGATCCAGCGCTCGCCGCCTTCTACGACCAGGCCCTGGCGTGGGCCCCGTGTGAGGAGATGCCCGACCTCGAGTGCGCGACCGTGACGGTGCCGCAGGACTACGCGGAACCGGACGGTGAGACCGTGGCGATGGCCGTATACCGGTCGCCGTCCCACGCCGAGGACGCCGGGTCGATCGTGATTCTTCCGGGTGGTCCAGGGGGCTCGGGAGCGGACCTGGTGGGTCAGTTCATATTCGGCGAGTTGGCGGCCTCGCACCACCTGGTCAGCTACGACGCCCGCGCCATCGGGGCGACGTCGACCATCGACTGCGAGAGCGACGAGGACTTCTACGCGCGGGCCTCCCTCGATGCGACGCCGGACAGCCCTGGGGAGGAGGACGCCCTTCTCGCGGCGTGGGACGCCTTCGCAGCCGGGTGCGAAGAGGCCGCAGGCGAGTCGCTCGGGCTCGTCGGGACGCGGGAACTGGTCGCCGACCTCGATGTGCTCCGTTCGGCGCTGGGGGAGGACGCGCTGACGCTCTACGGCCTGTCCTACGGCACGCTGGTGGGGTCGGAGTACGTGCGGGCGTTCCCGGACGCCGTCGCGCGGGTGGTGCTGGACGCGCCGGTGTCGGCCGGCAACTGGGGGGACACGGAGTCGCGGGAGGTGAGAGCGGCCGCGGCGGAGTCGACTCTCGACCTTGCTCTCCACGAATGCTTCACCCAGCCGTTGGTGCCGTGCCGGCTGGGATCGACGCCGGAGGAGGCTCGGGCGAGCGTCGAGCGACTGATGGCAGGTCTCGAGGAAGCGCCCGTGGATCTGGGGGCGCGCGGCCTCTTGACCCGTGACCGCGCGCTCGCGGCAACAGGCGCCGCTCTGGGCGGGGGGACCAACGCCTGGTTGACCCTGGTGGACGCCCTGGGCCGCGCTGCGGAGGGCGAGTGGCGCTACCTCGCCGAACTGGATGCCGCGACCTTCACGCCGGAACGTGACGCGACAGTCATTCTGTGTGCCGACCTCGGCGCTCCCGAGGCTGACGTCGAGGACGTGCGCGCCACGGCGCAGGAGTGGGCGGCGACGTACCCGGTGTTCGGCGAGTACTCGGCATGGGGCGCGCTCGATTGCTCCGGATGGCCAGTCGGGCCAACGCTCGAGGTCGAGACCGCGCCGGTCGAGACTGACGCGGAGATCCTCGTGGTGACGAGCAGGGGCGATCCCGTCACGCCCTGGGCGTTCGCGGAGGACATGGTCGAGCAGATGGGCGACGCCCCGCTGCTCACCTACGCCGGCTCGGAGCACGTGGCGTACTGGAACTCCGATTGCGTGAAGTTCGCCGTGAACGACTTCCTGGTGGACGGCACCGTGCCGGAATCAGGGGCCTGTTCATGAGGAGATTTCGGGAGAATCATCGTTTCCTGGGGGGAACTGGACCCTGGAGTTCGGACCGGGGCGGGGGCGGATGAGCGTGAAATCTTCGGGGGGCGGCGCGCCGCGGTTGTCGGCGCCGGTGCAGTGGGTGCTGGAGTGCCTGCTGGATGATCCGTCGCGGGAGTGGTCGGGGATGGAACTGGCCCGGGCGAACGGGTTGCGCGCCGGGTCGGTGTACCCGCTGCTGGCGCAGTTGGAGGCGGTGGGCTGGTTGCACTCGCGCTGGGAGGACGTCCCGGAGGGGCCTGCGGCGCTGCCGGCTCGTCGGTTCTACCGCCTCGGCGGGATGAATGCGGGCGCGGTGCGTCAGGCGCTCGCCGCGGCCGGGCGGCCGGTTGCCGGGACCGCGTGGGGGCTCTCGGGTGGTGAGGCGTGAGCGCGGTGGCGGTGCCGGGCGGGCCGTCGAGGCGCAACCCCGCGACGCTGGAGGAGCGGCGCCGGATGCAGCCGCCGCGCCTGGCGCGGGCCGCCGTCGACCTCGCGGTCCGGATGCTTCCCACAGCGCACCGGGAGCGGTACGCGATCGAGTTCTACGCCGACCTGTACGGTCTGCCCCGCAAGGAGCAGCGGCGGCAGGCGTTCGGTGTGTTGGTGCACGTCCAGGCACCTGGCGTGGGCGCTCGGTGACCCGGCCCCGGACCTGGAACGCCGTCCCGCCCGCCGTCGGGACCTGCGCTGCGTCCTGCACCTGCACCACTACGCGAGGCGCCATGTCCACGACGGAGAGGACGGGATCCGCCTCGTGCTCATGTGCACCCGGTGCAACAAGGATCTGTACATCCCTGTTGGTCGCCTGGGGGGAGACTTGGCGGGCTTCGGTAACGGCAGCATGTAGCCGGGCTTCCTCACCCTCCCGCGAGGTAGCGCAGCACCTGCGACACCACCACGGAGCCCTCGCCCACGGCCGAGGCCACGCGCTTGAGCGAGCCGCTCCGCACGTCCCCGACGGCGAACACGCCGGGCAGCGACGTCTCGTACGGCGCCGGCCGCCGATCGAGCGGCCACGCGCCGGGGTGCGGGGAGTCGAGGAGGTCGCCCCCGGTGACCACGTACCCGCCGTGGTCCCGCACGATGGTCGAGGGCAGCCAGTCCGTCTTGGGCACGGCACCGATCATGATGAACAGGCCGTCGGCGGGGATCGTCTCGCGCTCGCCGGTGACGGCGTCCTCGAGCGTCAGGGAGCGCAGCCGGGCGTCGCCCGATCCCGCGACCACGTGGGTGGACGTCCGGACCTCGATCGCGGGGTTGGCGGCCACCTGGTCCACGAGGTAGGACGACATCATCTCGTCGAGCCGCTCCTCCCGCATGACCAGCGTGGTGCTCGCCGCGTACCGGGCGAGGTGCAGCGACGCCTGGCCGGCGGAGTTCGCCCCGCCGACGACGACGGCGTGCAACCCGGTGAGCGCCCTGGCATCCGCGGCCGTCCCGCCGTAGAAGACCCCGCGGCCGGTGAGCGCTTCGAGTTCCGGCACGCCGAGCCGTCGCCAGGTCACGCCCTGGGCGAGCACGACGGCGCGCGCCGAGACCTCGCCCGACCCCGCGACGTCGAGCAGGTAGCGGGCGCCGGTCTTCCGGAGCCGGTCC
>JARKOU010000138.1 GCA_029975645.1 Actinomycetales bacterium | reverse complement strand
GCCAGCGACTCACGGTCCCACCGGTCGCGCGGCTGCCAGGCCGAGCGGACGGCGAGGGTTCGCAGCATCAGCCGAGCGTCCATGATCTGATCCTGCCTCCCGGTGCGGCCGGGTCACGATCACGTCGCCGGCTCCAGCCGTGAGGTGACCTCGGTGAGCAGGTCGCTCGGGTCGAGCCACATCGACGGGTAGCTCCCGTACCAGCGCTGGAGGCCGTCGGCGTCGATCAGGACGAACCCGTGCCCGGGCAGCCCTTCGTGCATCCCCGTGCCGAGCACGCCGTAAGCGGCGGACACCGCGCCGTCGTCCAGGAGGTAGGGGGTGGTCACGTCGTACTGGCGCAGGTCCGGGGTGATCTGCTCGGCGGTGTTCATGACGATGGGCAGCACGGTGATTCCTGCCTCGGCGAATCGCGTGTCGTCCTCGATCGCGGCCATCTGGGCGGTGCAGGAGCCGCACCCCGCTCCCTCGTTGAAGTAGAGGATGACCGGGTCGCCACGCAGGCTGGACAGCGTGACTTGCGTCCCGGCCGTGGTCGCGAGGGTGAAGTCTGGTGCCGGGCGGTTCGCAGTGGTGGCGAGGGGTCGTGAGGAGAGCAGGCCCACGGCGACGAGCGTCCCGACAACGAGCAGGCCGGCCGCCCAGGCCAGACGCTGACGCAGGAGTCGGCGCCGGGCAGCCTCCTCGCGATCCCTTCTCGACGATGGGCGGGGGTCCGGACGGGTGGTTTGGGCTGGAGAGGTCATCTCGGCGGCTCTTCCGTGGGGGACGGGTCATGGCAGGTGCTGACGGACGCGGAGTCGCGCGATTCTGGCGGTTGGGGCACATCGAGCGGGCGGCGGGGACGCCGCGTGCGCTCCCGAAGAGTCGCGACGACGAACACGGCGGCAAGGGCGAGGAGGGCCAGACCGAGCACGGGCTCGGGAATTGGGCGAACCGCCGAAGAGAAGCCCGCGAAGGCCTGGGCCAGGGCCTCGCCGATAGCGGCCTGCGGGCCGCGACCGCCCGTCATGTCGGGGCGGCCGGCGAGCGCAATGATGAACACGCCCATGACGGCGAACGTGATCGCGACGGCGATGTTGATCGTGTTCGTCGTGAGCGTCCGGGCGCCCAGCCGGAGCAGGACGACCCTTGCCCGGGTCCACGCGCGTTCACCCAGGCGTGCCTTGTCCCAGAAGAGGGCCATGAGGAAGAGCGGGAAGACCATGCCGAAGACGTACGCCAGGCCAAGGAGCAGGCCACCCACGGCTGAGCCGGACAGGGCGGACAGTGCCATGACGCCGGCAAGAACCGGTGCGCAGCAGGAGGAAGCGATGCCGGAGAAGACGCCGAGGGCGAAGAAGGACGCCGTGTCCCCGCCCGCGGTGTCCGGGGCTCGTAGCACAGCAGGCAGTGACCACATGCGCCCTGACAGGGACAGCACGGCGAGGGCGATCATGAGGATCCCGCCGGCCCAGTACAGCGGGGAGTGGTAGCGCGCGATGGCACCGGCGATCAGACCCATGCCCATCGTGATCGGAACCAGGACGAGCGCCAAACCCGCCGCGAAGACGAAGGTCAAGGGGAGCAGGCGCCAGCGGCGGTTCTTCACGGCACCAGCCAGGTAGCTGGGGGCAAGGAAGACGATGCAGCACGGTGCGAACAACGCGACGCCGCCGGCGAAGAACGCCGCGAGGACGCTGCCCGTGGCGAGCAGTTCCGAGCCCATCTCACCTTCCCCCCGAGGGTGAGGCGACTGGGCTGCCTGCGCTGCCGGCGCGCTCGACCAGAAGCTTCTCGAGCTTGCGCCGGGGCAACCGACCAGCGCTGAAGAAGACGCCATCCACGAGCACGAGCGGGTAGAGGGCCGGCCGGTGCTCCGCGAGTAGGCGACGCCCCTCGACGGAGTCCACGGTGACGACACGGCTCCTCAGCGGGAAGCGCTCGGCGAAGGTCGCCAGCTGCCGCTGTGCCTCGACACAGAAATGGCAGGCCTCGGCCTCCACGACGATCACCTCCGTCAACCTGACTGAGTCGGTCGATGCAGACACGGAGACCTCCTGGCGGCTCGGTGGAACGACTTACTCCAGGGTGGAGCAGCGCCCCCACACGCTCGGTTGCCCTTCCATCAAGGAACGATGAAGACCGCCGGCATTCGATCGGCTGCCCCGACGGAGGGTCCGTGACGGCACGGGACCGGTGGCGGAGGGGAACTGGCGTATGGGCGTCCCAACCCGTCGCGACGACGGGAGTGGGCGGAGCGGGGTAGGGGCTGAGCAGGGTTCAGCGCTGCCCGTCGACGTCAGCCTTGAGGGACGGGGGTTTGGCCGGACGGCAGGTCGCGCCGGTGGGTGATCCGCATCGCGCCGTGCGCTGGGGTGGACCGCGTTCTCGTGGGGCACCGGTGCTGGGAACCAAGGCTCGCCACACACAAGGATCGCTACAAACAAGGATCGCCCGGGTCAGTGCGGGTGTCGGTGGTGGCTGTCGGTGTAGTGCTCGTGGCTGTGGGTGATCGCCGGGTGGGTGTGCTTGTGCGCGTGGTGCTCGGTCAGGTGCAGCCACACCCCGACGCCCATGAAGGCCCCGCAGATGACCCGCGCGGGGCTGAGTGGTTCGCCGAGGGCGAGGGCCAAGACCGCGCTGACGAACGGTGCGACGGAGAGGTCGCTCCGGCCCGGGCGGTACCGAGGTGGCGCAAGGCGACAACGAACAGCACCAAGCTGATCCCGTTGCAGCACCTTGGCCAAGGGCGTACCGGTCCCGAACAGGACGGCCGCGCCGAGGCCGGCCTGCACACCCACGTTCCGAACCCCGGCAACCCTGATGGCGCAGCACTCCCTCGCCCCCGGGGACATCGTGACACCCGCGCCCGCCCGCGGCACCGGCGAAGCGACGCAACCTACGAGCCGCACGCGGCTGTGATCCCGATGGGTCGAGCGCTGGCACGGTGCCGCCGACCCAGCATTCACGTCGCCCTGAATACAGGCACACGTGTATTCTACGGGGATGGATGTCTTGACGGCGGACACGGCACTGGCGCGGTTCGGTCATGCGCTCTCGGATGGGACCCGCACGCGGGTGTTGCTGAGTCTGCGGGAGGCGCCGGCGTATCCGGCGGACCTGGCGGATGCGGTGGGGGTGTCGCGTCAGTCGTTGTCGAACCACCTGGCGTGCTTGCGCGGGTGCGGCCTGGTCGTCGCGGTGCCGGAGGGTCGGCGGGTGCGGTATGAGCTCGCGGATCCGCGGATCGGGCACGCGCTCGGCGATCTCCTCGAACTCGTCGTCGGGGTCGACCCCGGCTGCGCCGAGCACACGACGGGTGTTCGATGACGGCGGGCATCCCGGTGAGCGTCTTGTCGCCCGGGCGGCGGACGGTCTTGTCGCGGCGGATCCGGTTCCTGGTCGCGGCGACGATCTCCTACAACGTGATCGAGGGCGTCGTCGCGATCACGGCCGGTCGGCAGGCGTCCTCGTCCGCGCTGATCGGTTTCGGCCTCGACTCCGTGGTGGAGGTGCTCTCGGCCGCCGCGGTCGCGTGGCAGTTCGCCGCGAAGGACCCCGCGGACCGGGAGAAGGCCGCGCTGCGGTTCATCGCGTTCGCGTTCTTCGCCCTGGCGGCGTTCGTCACGATCGACTCCGTCCGGACCCTGCTCGGCGGGGCGGAACCCGAGCATTCGACCGTCGGCTTGATCCTCGCCGCCCTGAGCCTGGTGATCATGCCCGCGCTGTCCCTGACGCAGCGCCGGGCGGGCCTCGAGCTGGGCTCGCGCTCCGCGGTCGCCGACTCCAAGCAGACCCTGATCTGTGCGTGGCTCTCCGCCGTCCTCCTCGTGGGGCTCGGGCTGAACAGCCTCTTCGGGTGGACGTGGGCCGACCCCCTCGCGGCCCTCGTCATCGCCGGCTGGGCCGTGCGCGAAGGCCTCGAAGCCTGGCGCGGCGACCCCTGCGTGACCGGCGCGCACGACGACGACGAGGACGACTGCTGCGAGGGCGAAGACGCCGGACGGTCCCAGAGCAGCGGGGGGTGCACCGCCGAGTGAGCGGTCCGGGTCACGATCACTCCCACGTCCCCGCGGGGGGACGTCACCGCTCACGCCTCGCGATCGCGCTGGGGATCACGACGACGGTGCTGCTCGCCCAGGTCGTCGGCGCGATCTGGACCGGCAGCCTGGCCCTGCTGGTCGACTCCGCCCACGTCCTGACCGACGCCGCCGGTCTGCTGATGGCCCTCATCGCCGCCGTCCTGGTCGAGCGGCCCGCGACCAACCGGCACACCTGGGGCCTGCGCCGGGCCGAAGTGCTCGCCGCGAGCGTTCAGGCCGTCGCCCTCCTGGGTGTCGGAGCCTTCGTGGTCGTCGAGGGCATCCAGCGGCTGGTCGACCCGCCGGAGATCAACGCCCCCGGCCTGCTCGTGTTCGGGGTCCTCGGCCTCCTCGGAAACCTCGCCGCGATCGGCGTGCTCGCCTCGAGCCGTTCGGACAACCTCAACCTGCGCGGGGCGTTCCTCGAAGTCCTCAACGACGCACTCGGCTCCCTCGCCGTCATCGTCTCGGCCGTGGTCCTGGCCACCACGGGGTGGGCGCAGGTCGACACCCTCGCGGCGCTGCTCATCGGCGCGCTGATCCTGCCCCGAGCGCTCCGGCTCCTGCGCGAGGCGGTGGACGTCCTGCTCGAGTCCACACCCCGCGATCTGGACCTGGACGCCGTGCGCGCGCACATCCTCGAGGTCGACCACGTCCGCGGGGTCCACGACCTGCACGCCAGCCAGATCGCCACCGGGCTGCCGGTCCTGACCGCGCACGTCGTCATCGACGATGAGTGCTTCCACGACGGACACGCGCCCGTCCTGCTCACCGCGCTCCAGGCGTGCGTCGCCGAGCACTTCCCGGTCTCGGTCGAACACTCCACCTTCCAACTCGAACCCGCCACGCACACCGAAGCCACCCGCCACGACTGACAGCGACCGCACAGCGGGCGGTGACGACCGTGCCGTCACGTCGCCCGGATGACGCCCATCATGCCGAGGTCTTCGTGGTCGAGGATGTGGCAGTGGTAGACGGTGCGCCCGGGGTAGCGGTCGAAGGGGATCCGGACGAGGGTGGAGTCTTGGGCGGGGATGTTGACGACGTCCCGCCAGGTCACGTCCTCGGGTGTGTGGGTGCCGTCGCGGAGGACTTGCATGGGCCAGACGTGCAGGTGGAAGGGGTGGTCCATCGGGCTGGTGTTGACCAGGGTCCACTCTTCGACGTCGCCGACGGTGACGTCCTGGTCGATGCGGTCGGGGTCGAATGCCTTGCCGTCGATCGTGAAGTACATCCCCCCACCACCCCCCATGCCCATGCCCATGCCCATGGCGAGGGTGAGTTCGCGCCGCCGGGCCAAGTCGAGGCCGGCGAGGTCGCGGGGGGCGGGCTGGACGGGGAGGGGGTCGAGCGCCCCGGCGGGGGCGCCGTCGACCTCGAGCCTGGCCAGGGTCAGGGTCGCGCCCGAGGTCCGGGGACCCGCCATCATGCCCATCGCGGCGCCGCGGTCGACCGGGACCGCGAGGACGTCGGCCGATCCGGGTGTGGTCTGGACGATGAGGTCGGCGCGGTTGCCGGGGGCAAGGATCACCCGGTCGACGGCGGTCGGGGTAGCGGTCCGTCCGGAGTCCACGCCGAGGATGGTGAGGTCTTGCCCGGGGACGCGCAGGTCGAGGTAGCGGGAGACGCACGCGTTGAGGATGCGCCAGCGTTCGCGTTCGGCGGGCCTGGCGCGTAGGACGGGCTGGACCTGACCGTTGACGAGCACGGTGTCGCCTTCGCGGCCCATCATCCGGTCCGTCCGGGTGGCGGCCGCGACGTCGCCCGAGGGGCTGAGGGTGATGTCGGAGATGACGAGGACGCGTTCGCGGGTGACGGGCAGGTCGGTGGGGTCCTCGACGATGATCGCCCCGTAGAGGCCGGCGAATACCTGGTCGGCGACCATGCCGTGGTGGTGCGGGTGGTACCAGTACAGGCCCGGCGGGTGGTCCTCGGGCAGGCGGATGTCGTAGTCGAAGCGCTGCCCGGGCTCGACGGCGATGAACGGGTTGTCGCCGTTGCCGTCGGGGGAGACGAACAGCCCGTGGGTGTGCAGGTTCGTCGTGTGGTCCAACTGGTTGACGAGGGTGACGTGCAGCCGGTCGCCGGGGCGCACCCGCCACGTCGGCCCCGGCACGCTGCCGTTGTACCCGAGCGCCCGCACTGTCCGGCCCGCGATCAGCACGGCGCCGGGCGCGGCGACGAGGTCGACCGCGAGGACGCCGTTCGCCGCGGTCAGCACCGGGGGCTCCACCAGCTCGTCGGAGCCGGTCGTGCCGGGGGAGGGGGACGAGCCGCGCCAGAGGCCGACACCTCCGACGACGGCGCCGGCCACGCCCAGGGCGGTGAGTTGGAGCGCGGCCCGGCGACTGATCGGTTCCATCACACCTACTCCCCGCTCAAGGCCCGCGACATGGCCTGGTACTGCTCCAGGGTGATCTCTCCCCGTGCCAGGCGCTCGTCCAGGATCTGCTGCGCCGGGGTCCTCGCGGGCATTGACGGCTCGCCCGGCGCATGCACGGGGCCGCGGGTCACACCTCCGCCCAGCACCCGGACCAGCACGAAGAGGAGGACGACGACGCCGCCGATTAGCAAGATCAATGACACCCAGGCGTTCGGCACCCATGACGGATCCACGGTGGTGTGCCTCCTGTTCGGTGACGTTCTACGCCACGCTGTCACGCGAGTCCGGCGTTGGCCAGGAATCTTCGATGAAGGTTCGACGAAGGCGTGCTGCCGGCGGACCCGGTCCACCGAGACTGCGCGACCGTGCACCGCCCCCGCAGGAGCCCAAACCCCGCGGTCCGTCCCTCTGGGTCCTCCCGTGGGTGGCCGTGCCGGGTGGCGCGGCCGTGAGCCTGTGAGGGCTCCGCGCCCGGGGCCGGGTGTTCTTCGTCGGATCTTCGTCGTCTCTCGTCGGGATCCTCGTGCGGGTGGGTGATGCTGGTGCTGTAGCGAGAGAGTGTTGATCGAGATTTGGAGACGGTGATGATGGGTTGGTACGGCGGCGGTATGGGCCCGGGTATGTGGGTGGTCATGGGGTTGTTCTGGGTCGCGCTGATTGCGTTGATCATCTGGCTGGTCGTGAAGTTGTTGCCGTCGAAGGCGCAGTCCGCGGCGCCGCCGCCTTCTGCGCAGGTTGCGGGGCCGGAGTCCCCGCTGGAGATCCTGGACCGGCGTTTCGCCCGGGGTGAGGTGGACCTGGAGACCTACAAGGCGCAGCGCGCTGCCTTGGTCGAGGCGCGTGG
Organism: Actinomycetales bacterium; assembly: GCA_029975645.1. Lineage (GTDB taxonomy): Bacteria > Actinomycetota > Actinomycetes > Actinomycetales > JAHECE01 > JAHECE01. The sequence continues at coordinate 5,779 of JARKOU010000138.1, read as the reverse complement.
GGGCGAGCGGTGAGCGCCACGGCCGGGCGCGGTTGGTTGATCGCGGCCCTGGTGGTCGCTGTGACGGTGCTGATCGGGACGGTTCTGGCTGCTGCGGCGTGGGGTGGGGCGTTCGGCCACGGGTCGGCGTTCTCGGCGGGGGCCTGCCCGGGCGGGATCACCCGGGAGTGGCAGGAGCGCGGCGACGGGCCCGGCATGATGGACGGGTCTCGCGGGTTCGGGCCCGGGATGATGGATGAGTGGTCGAACAGCTGAGCGCGCCGGTACCCGGACCGCGCGCGGGCTCGCCCGGGCCTGTGGTGGTTCGGGCGCTGGTCGTGGACGACGAGCCGGCGCTCGTGCGGGTGGTGGCCGCGTACCTGGAGCGTGAGGGCTTCGAGGTGCGGACCGCGGGGGACGGGTTCGAGGCTCTGCGCCTGGCCCGGGAGGCGGAGCCCGACGTCGTCGTGCTGGTGGACGTGATGATGCCCGGGATCGACGGTCTGGAGGTGTGCCGCCGGTTGCGGACGTTCTCCGATGCGTACGTGATCATGCTGACCGCCCGCGCGGAGGAGATCGACACCCTCCTCGGCCTGTCGGTCGGGGCGGATGACTACCTGACCAAGCCCTTCTCCCCCCGGGTCCTCGTGGCGAGGATCCGCACCATGCTGCGGCGCCCGCGCGGGTCCTCCTCGCCTGCCGAGCCCAGTGACGCCGGCCCGCCGGGGCGCCGGTTCGGGGCGTTGACGATCGACCCGGAGGCCCGAGAGGTGTGGCTCGACGGCCGGTCGGTCGTGCTGACCCGCACGGAGTTCGACCTTCTCGAGGCGTTGTCCTCCCGGCCGCGGACGGCGTTCACCCGGGCGCAGCTCATCGAACGGGTCTGGGGTCCTGGCTGGTTCGGGGACGAGCGTCTGGTGGACATCCACCTCGGTCACGTGCGTCGCAAGCTGGGCGATGACCCCGCCGCCCCGACGTACGTGCGAACGGTGCGCGGCGTCGGGTACCGGATGGGACCCGGATGAGACCGGGCCCCGTGGGGCACGAGCCCGCGTCCGGGTCCCCGCGCCCGCCCCTTGGTATCGCGTGGCGGCTGGCGGCCGTCCTCGGGCTCGTCGTGCTGGCCGGGGCGGTGACGTTGCTGGTCGTGGCGTTGGTCGTGGCGCCGCAGGTGTTCCACGCCCACCTGGAGGTCGTCCTCGACGCCGACGTCGAGCCTGCGGTCCAGGCTCACGTCGACGAGGCCTTCGCGAACGCGATGCTCATCTCCCTCGGCGTCGCGGTCCCCGTGGCCCTGGTGACGGCGTTCGCGGTGGCGTGGGTCGTCGCGCAGCGGCTCGCGCGTTCGGTGACCGCGGTCGCGGCGGCGGCCGACCGCATCGCGCGCGGTGACCTGCGCGCGCGGGTCGAGGCGCCCGCGATCGGCCCGGAGTTCGCCCGGCTCGCGGGCGCGTTCAACGCGATGGCCGACCGCCTCGCCCAGACGGAGACCACCCGCCGGCGTCTGATCGGGGACCTCGCCCACGAGCTGCGGACCCCGCTGGCCTCCCTGGAGGCGACCGTCGACGCCGTCGTCGACGGGGTGCTCCCCGCCGACCCGGAGACGCTCGCGACCCTGCGTCAGCAGACCGACCGCCTCAACCACCTCGTGGCGGACATGTCGGCGGTCTCCCGCGCGGAGGAGCGTCAACTCGCTCTGCACCTGGAGGCGGTCGACGTCGCCGAGGTTGCCCGGGAGGTTGTCGCGGCCGAGCGTGCGCGGTTCGCCGTCGCAGGGGTGCGGCTCGAGATCGAGGTCCCCGGGAAGGTCGTGAGCCTGCGCGCCGATGCCCGAGAACTCTCTGAGGCGCTGGCGAACCTCCTCGACAACGCCCGGCGCCACACCCCGCCCGGCGGCCAGGTGCGCCTGGCCGTGCGGGCGGAGGCCGATGGGGTGGTCATCGACGTCGCCGACGCGGGGGAGGGGTTCGACCCGGCCGATGCCGAGCGGATCTTCGAGCGCTTCTACCGAGGCGAGACCTCCCGCACCCGCGACGGCGCCGGGAGCGGCGTCGGTCTGACGATCGCCCGAGCGATCATCGAGGCCCACGGCGGCACCCTGACTGGCCGCAGCGACGGTCCCGGGACCGGTGCCACGTTCCGCATCCGACTACCGCCCGCGCCTCACGCGCCCTGAAACGCGGGGAGGTGGAGGCGTTTGAGGAGGAGGGCGTTGGTGGCGACGAGGAGGCTGGAGCCGGACATGGACAGGGCGGCGATTTCGGGGCGGAGCATGAGGCCGAAGGTGGGCATGAACACGCCGGCCGCGATGGGCAGGGCGATCGCGTTGTAGCCGATGGCCCAGCCGAGGTTTTGGCGCATCTTGCGTAGGGTGCCGCGCCCGATGGTCAGGGCGATGGGGACGTCGAGGGGGTCGGAGCGCATGAGGACGACGTCGGCGGTCTCGATGGCGACGTCGGTGCCGGCGCCGATCGCGATGCCGAGGTCGGCTTGGGCGAGGGCGGGGGCGTCGTTGACGCCGTCGCCGACCATCGCCACGCGGGCGCCCTGGGCTTGGAGGTGGGCGATCTGGGCGGCCTTGTCGCCTGGGAGGACCTCGGCGATGACGGTGTCGATGCCGAGGTGGGCGGCGATCCGTTCGGCGGTGGCCCGGTTGTCGCCGGTGAGCATGACCACGCGCACCCCGGCGGCGTGCAGGGCGGTGACGGCGGCGGCCGCGGTGTCGCGTGGGGCGTCGGCGAGGGCGACGACGGCGACGGCCCGCCCGTCGACGGCGACCAGGACCGCGGTGCGCCCCGCGGCGGCGAGAGCCTCCCCTCGAGCGGCCAGCGCGCCGTCGTCCACCCCTTCGGCGGCCATCAGGCGCCGGGTGCCGACCAGGACGGTGTGTCCGTCGACGACGGCGCTCGCGCCGTGCCCGGGGACGTTCCTGAACGCTGACGCGAGAAGGGCAGCGGTGCCGCGGGTGTCGGCGTAGCGGACGATCGCCGCGGCGAGCGGGTGCTCGGACTCCCGCTCGACCGCGGCGAGCAGGGGGAGGAGGTCGGCCTCGGTGATGCCGTCGACCACGAGGTCGGTGACCTCGGGTTCGCCCTTGGTCAGGGTGCCGGTCTTGTCCATCACGACGGTGTCGATCCGGGCGGCGGTCTCGATCGCGGTGGCGTTCTTGAACAGGACCCCGCGCCGGGCGCCGAGGCCGGAGCCGACCATGACCGCCGTCGGGGTGGCCAGGCCGAGGGCGTCGGGGCAGGTGATCACCACCACGGTGATCGCGAACAGCAGCGCCGTCTCGACGCCGGCGCCGGCGGCGAGCCAGACCGCGAAGGTCAGCGACCCGCCGACCAGGGCCACGAGCACCAGCCAGAACGCGGCCCGGTCCGCGAGGCGCTGGCCGGGGGCCTTGGAGTTCTGTGCCTCCTGGACCAGGGCCACGATCTGCGCCAACGCGGTGTCCGCGCCGACCCGGGTGGCCCGCACCCGCAGCGTCCCCGTGGTGTTGACCGAGGCGCCGATGACCGCCGCGCCGGGGGTCTTGGCCACGGGCAAGGACTCGCCCGTGACCATGGACTCATCGACCTCGGACTCACCGGCCTCCACCACGGCGTCGGTGGGGATCTTCGCCCCCGGGCGGACGAGGAGGAGGTCCCCGACGGCGACGTCCGCGGTCGGGACCTCGACCTCGGTGCCGTCGCGCAGCACCACCGCCATGGGCGGGGCGAGTTGCAGCAGGGTGCGGATCGCGTCGTTCGCCCCACCGCGGGCGCGCATCTCGAACCAGTGCCCGAGGAGCACGAATGCGGTCAGGACGGTCGCGGCCTCGTAGAAGACCTCCCCACCCCCGGTCAGGGTCACGCCCAGGCTGTAGAGCCAGCCCGCGGCCACGGCGACGGCGACCAGGACCATCATGTCCAGGGTCTTGGCCCGTAGCGCCCGGGCGGCGCCGTCGACGAAGATCCACGCCGAGTAGAAGATCACCGGCAGCGACAGCGCGAGGGCGAAGACGTCGTCCCGCAACCCGAAGGGGGCCGGGACCTCGAACCCCAGCACCTCCCGCCCGATCGGGGACCACAACAGGATCGGCACCGACAGGATCGCGGCCACGAGGAACCGGTTGCGCATGTCACGCACCATGTCCGCCATCGACACCCCCGGCGCGTGGCTGCCGTGCCCCATCGCCTCGTGCGCCGACAACCCCACCGACGGCGCGGCGTGACCGGCGTGGGCGGTCGCAGGGGCGGAGGGCCCGGTGTCGTCGGTCGCAGGGGCGGCGTGCCCGGTGTCGGCCATCGGGTGGCCCGCGTGCTCGGCGTGGGCGACCGGGGGAGCGGTGTGCTCGACGGGGGTGGGGTGTTCGCCCGGGTGGCCGTGCGCCTCGACGCCGTGCGTCTCGTCGACGTCGTGCGCGTGGTCGAGGTGGTGCGGGTGGACGTGCGGGCCGGGTTCGGCCATCGGGTCGCACACGTGGTCCGGGACGGACTGCCCGGCGCAGTGGTAGCCGCAGTCCCGGACCCACCCGGCCAGGTCGGCCACCGACGTCACGGCAGGGTCGTAGGTCACGTTCGCGGTCTGGGCGACCGGGTTCGCCGCCACCGCGACCACGCCGGGCACCCGGCCCAGCACGGACTCGGCCACCGCCTTTGAGGAGGCCCACTGCACCCCCGCCATCTCCAGCACCGCTGTGCGCTGCGAACTGCTCACGGGAACCGCTCCTTCCATGTGGTGCGGGGGTGGCGACTTGGGGCGCCGGCCTGGTCAGGTCAGGACGTACAGGGTGTCCGCGGTCACGGCGTAGGCGACCGCGTAGTCGAAGGCGGCGAGCGCTTCGACGGGGCCGACGTGGCCTCGTTGCTCCCAGGTGGTGCCGTCGGGGCTGCGCCAGGCGGCGCCGTCTGTGTCGACTCCCCACAGCGATCCGTCGGCGCCGGCCGCGACCAGAACGAGCAGGGGCGCCCCGGCGACGGAGGTGAAGGTGCGCCCGGCGTCGGTGCTGCGCTGTACCCCGTCGGCGGTCGTGGCCCACACCCCGCCGGGGGTGATGGCCAAGGCGACCGGTGCGATCCGCGCCCCGGGGGAGAATGTCGTGCCGGCGTCGGTCGAGACCAGCAGGCCGGCCCGGCCGTCGTAGCCGACGACGAGATCGCCGCTTGTGGCCAGGGCGTGGAAGTCCACCTCTCCGGTCAGCGACACGCTTCTCCAGGTGGTGCCGCCGTCGTCGCTGGCGATGACCCCGAGGGGGTTCGGCTGGTCGCTTCCCGCGCCGGGGTGCCCCGAGGAGACGAGCTGGTCCGTGCCGGGGATCCCCGACATCCCCATCAGGTCGTCGGCTCCCGACCCGACCCCGGTGACCGCCCCCGCTCTCGTGATCGCCGCGACGCCGGAGTGGGTGCCCGCCAAGAGGGTCCCCTCCCCGGTGGCGAGGAGACCGTGGACGTGGTCCAGCGCGGGCTGGAGCCTCACGGCGCGAACCTCCGGCGTCGACGATCCGGTGGAGGGCGTCGGGCCGGCCACGGTTGCCGACCACGTGGCCCCGCCCCGGGGCGCGGCGTCACCGGTTCCCGGCGTCGAGGCGCAGCCGGACACGGCCAGCGCACTGACGAGAAGCACGGATGCGGCTGCGGCGGCGGATCGGGTGCTCCGGGACCGCCCGTTCACGCGGTGGCGGTGAGGGGATGGTGGGTTCATAGCGAAGGCTCCTTCAGCCGTTCATAGGTCAGAAACGCATACCCCGGGGGGGGTCTTATTCCCGGCGCGGACAACCGGCCGGGATGGTGCGGTGGCGGGGGCGGCGGGCCCCCCCCCC
>JARKOU010000123.1 GCA_029975645.1 Actinomycetales bacterium | reverse complement strand
CGCCGACGGCGTGCCGCGGTCGGCGGCAGACGCTCGCGCACGCCCGTCGACGGGGTCGAGCAGCAGGAGAGCCGGCCCGAGACCTCCGAGGAACGCTGTCACCGGTGCGAAGACGGCGTACGGCAGGGCGAGCAACCCGGCCCCGATCGGCCAGCCGAAGACGCCGAGGACGAGGACCGCCACCCAGCCGCCGTGCCAGTTCATGAAACGTTCGTTGGCGAAGCCGACCGGCCCCAGGAGGTACGCGCCGCGCGCGTTGCAGTAGTCGTCGTTGATCGGGCGGACTTGGGTGCCCAGGACGGCCAGCGCGATGAGCGCCGCCGCCGCGACCGCGACCAGCACCCACCACGTCCGCCGGGCGACCATGCCCGCACCCTAGCGAACGGCCAGCGGGGCCCCGGCCGGAGCCCGCCAGAGACCCGGCGGTTTTGATCAATAGATGGACGGGAACGCGAAGGGACGGCGACGGATGCCAGCGCAATTGGGACCTGAGTCCGGCAAATGTCAAGCGCGACACGCGTAGAGTGCCGACGCGTTCCCGGCAATTCCCTCCGGGGCGTCGCCGCGCCACGCGGCAACACACACCGCGACGTATGGAAAGGACGCCGGATGAAGCCACTGAGTCACGAGAAGAGGGGCGTGCGGGCCTCGTTGGCATGGATTCTCACCGGCCTCCTCGTGGTGGTCCTTGCCCAACCCGCAGCCGCGATCGACAACCCGTTCGCCGACATCGACGGGAACACCCAGTTCTACGACGAGATCCTCTGGATGTACGAGAACGGGATCACCACCGGATATCCCTGCGAGAGCGACCCGGCACTCCTGTGCTTCGACGACCAAGGACCCGTCCGTCGCGAGGCGATGGCCGCCTTCCTGTGGCGCTACGAGGGCCAGCCGGCCGTCAGCCTGCCGAGCGAGCCGCCGTTCACCGACCTGGACCAGAACTCGGCGTTCTACCCCCAGATCGTCTGGATGTACCAGGAAGGGCTCTCCAAGGGAACCCCCGTGGACCCGACCGACCCGAATACGTTGTACCGGTACGACCCGGCCGATCCCTCGATCCGCGAGGCCGCAGCGGCCTTCCTGTACCGGCTGGCGAACCCGCAGGGCTACGTCCCTCCGGCCACCACCCCGTTCACCGATGTCGCGACGGACTACCCCTTCTACAAGGAGATCGCGTGGTGCTACGAGAAGGGCATCACGACGGAAACCACGTTCGACCCGCACGGTGAGATGACCCGCGGCGCCATGGCAGCATTCCTCTACCGCTTCGACTCGGTCGTGAACCAGACCTGAGCGGACGGCCCCCGCAGTCCCATGGTGGGGCGGTCCGAGCCTCGGCTCGTGACCGCCCCACTCCCTGGTCCGACGCACCTACCCGCCTCCGGGCTCGGGCGTCGGCCCTGCAACGAAGGTGGAGCAGATGCTCGTCTCCCTCGGCCCAGCGCTCGCTTCCGGCCTTGCGCTCCTCCTCGGCGTCATCGGCGGCGCCCCCGACGCCGTAGACACGAGCCCTCGGCCCGAAGCGCCACGCCCGGTCACCGTCTTCGCCCTGACCGGCCGCTCCGGCGAGCCCACCGAGGTCGCGATCGCCGGGCTCGAGGCCGTCGCACCGGCGGCGAGCGCTTCCCCGGCCGCATTCCGCGCCGCAGGGACCACCGAGAGTGAGACGACAGACCTCGCGGCCCTGACCCCGCCCATGGAGACCCAGGAGTTCATGGTCGCCGCGCTCACGTGGTCGGGCGCGGATGAGCTGGCGCCGGGTACGCAGATCTTCGTCCGGGTCCTGGAGGACGACGCCTGGTCCGACTGGCTCGAGACCGGGGACGACGAGGCGGGCCCGGACGACGCCGACACCCCGAGCGGTACCGAGCCCTTCGTGACGGGCGGCGCGGGCGCCGTCCAGGTCGCGATCACCGGCGCACCGTCGGACCTCCCGCGCGACCTCCAGCTGAGCCTGATCCCGTCCGTGCCGCTGCCGGCCGTGACCACCTTGACGGAGCCCACCGCCTCTCCGAGCGAGGAACCGCCGTCGGGCCCGCCGCCGGCCACCGCGGCAGAATCATCGGCCGCGCAGGCAGTCGTTGACGTCGCCGCCTTCACCCGGGCCGCGGCGGCTCCCGTGGACGCACAGGCCCTCGCGCCGTCGGCCGTGACGAGACCGCCGATCATCTCCCGCAGCGGATGGGGGGCCGACGAGTCGCTCATGACGTGGACGCCGACCCACGCGACGCTCAAGGCCGCCGTGGTCCACCACACGGCAGGCACGAACTCCTACACCGCGAGCCAGTCGGCCTCGATCGTGCGCGGCATCTACAGCTACCACGCGGTCACCCGCGGCTGGGGCGACATCGGCTACAACTTCCTGATCGACAAGTACGGTCAGGTCTTCGAGGGGCGCTCCGGCTCCCTCACGGCATCGGCCACGGTCATGCCGGTCGGCGCGCACGCCCTGAACTTCAACACCGGGAGCATGGGGCTCTCGGCGATGGGCGACTACAGCCTCGTGGACGCCCCGCAGGTCATCCTCGACACCCTCGCGCGGGTGATCGCCTGGAAGTTCGACGCCGCGGGGATCGACACCTCCACCGCCAGCGGATTCATCTCGCCCGGCACGACCTACCGCCCCGCCGGGCAGGCCCTGCCTCGCATCTTTGCCCATCGCGACGTCGGGGCCACGGTGTGCCCGGGGGACGACATCTACGCTCGGCTACCCGCACTGCGCGCCGCCGTCGACGAACTTCTGAAGCCCGCCCCCGAACCCGCGCAGGTGTTCGCCGACGTGCCGCCAGGGGCCGCGTTCTTCTCCGACATCCAGTGGCTCTGGGAGCAGGGGATCACCACCGGCGCCGTGGGCCCTGGCGGAGCGCGGACCTTCGGACCCACGGACTCGATCACGCGTGAGGCGATGGCGGCGTTCATCTACCGCTTCATGGGCCGGCCGGCGTTCACGGCGCCGACGGCGTCCCCCTTCTCCGACCTTGCCCCCGGAGCCGCCTTCTACACCGAGATCACGTGGCTCGAGGCGGAAGGGATCGCGCCCGGCCCCGGCGACCCGGGTGGGGAATCCGAGTTCCGGCCCACAGCGCTGGTGACCCGTGAGGTCATGGCGCTCTGGCTGTACCGAGCCTTGGGCGACCCTGGGTTCCTCGCCCCCGCCACCTCCCCGTTCTCGGACGTGCCGACCACGCATCCCGCCTATCGCGAGATCTCCTGGATGCACGCCACCGGGATCTCGAGCGGGGCGCCCAACGGTGACGGGACGTTCCGCTACGCCCCGGCAGACCCCATCCGGCGCGAGGCGATGGCCGCCTTCCTCCACCGGGCGGACCCGCTGCGGTAGCGCTCGGGACTCCCCGGTCAGCAGCCCTGGCGCTCCCAGAGTCGGATCGTCCTGCCGTCGGGCGCCACGATCTCGGCCTCCGGCTCGAAGCCGGCGTCGACGGCGGCTCGTTCGAGCTGCGTCGTGTCCACGAACGGCGGGAACTCGTTGGCCTCACCTGCGGACGTCGCGAGATGGCAACTCGACGCTGCGGCCCCGCTGCGCAGCCAGTCGAGGTAGTCGGCGAAGCCCTCGGTCGTCACCGGGTCGATCTGGACCATGGGGATGGCGGCGCCCCGATCCTCGAGCACCTCGACCTGAAGGGTGTTGACGTTGACGAAGTACCCGCGGAAGCCGAACGCGACGTCGGGGCGCGAGGTGCCGTTGTCCAGGACCGACTCGCCGAGGACGCGGTCGACCTCGGCCCACCCATCCGCAGAAGCGGGCTCGTTCGCCACCCTCGGACGGCTGGCCAGGTAATAGGCAGGGTCCAGGTCACGTCCCTCGGTGACGATGAGCGGCCCGAGGCCGGACACGCTGACGTAGCGGGGTGTGGCGAGGCCGGGAGCGGTCACGCCGACCTCGAGCAGGACGAGTACGGGAACGGCGACGACGACCGCGAGGACGACCCCGCGAGCCCAGCCCCGCGCGGCGGCGACGAGTGCGGAGAAGCCCCACCCGGCGACGACCGCAGCGGGCGGCACGAGGGGGAGCACGAAACCCGCACCGGCGTTACGGCTGGTCGCGAGCGCGCCGAGCCCCCAGAGGACGAGGACGGCGCACGGGAAGAGCGGGGATTCGACCACGCGCCGCAGCCTGCCCTCGCGGGCGCCCCGCCGACGGACCGCGAACCAGGCCGCCGCGGCCCAGCCGGCGACGAAGAGCAGCAGGTGCGGCAGGTAGAGCGCATTGGCGAGCGCGACCACCAGCGCGCCCAGGGCTGTCAGGCCGGTGTTGGCGTAGGCCACGCTCTGAGCCCCGTAGCCGAAACTCGTCAGGTACCCGAGAACGAACTCCCTGCTCGGTATGAGCCAGGCGGCCCAGACCGCGACGGCGACCGCGGCGCCGGCCAGGCCGTGCAGCAGGCGTCTCGACCGGCTCGGGCCGAGGAGCACCTGAACGAGCGCGGCCAGGGCGAGTCCGGGAACGAACGCCAGCGTCATCGTCCGGGCCGTGGGCATCATGCCGACCGCCAGCCCAAACGCCAGCGTCCACGGGAGGCTGCGCAGGCGGTTCGAGCGAACGAGCGCGTAGAGGGCGGCGGTCGTCGCAAGTGCCCCGGGCATCGCGAACAGGAACTGGCGCGAGTAGGCCAGGAAGTCGGGGGTGGTCGCCACGAGAAGGACGGCGAGCCATAGGCCGAGCGCGTCTCGCAGACGCCAGGCCAGTGCCCCCGTCAGCACGAGAACGCCGACGGCGGAGGCGATCACGACTGCGAAGGCGAGGTCGAGGTCCGGGCCCAGGGCGATGAAGAGGAGCGACGCGCCCGCGGGTGCGAGTGGAGCCTGCACGCCGGGCCAAGTCACGGCGTTCCACCACTCCCCGAGGCCGGCTCGGCGCCACGCGACGTAGTCGTTGAGCGCCATCGAGAGGTAGCCGGCCTCGTCGATGTTCAGCGGCTGGCCGACCCGACGAGTCACGATCCACCACACCGCGAGCGCCACCCATGCCGCCAGCGCGAGGCTGAGGGCGAGGACGCTCTTCGGACGGGGGACGGCGCGCGGCTCCGCGCTCACCCTTCGCCCCGATTCCGCGCTGGCGTCCGCAGTTGAGTACTCCCCGGATCGGGGCGTCCGGAGCCCCGGTCTCGGTCCGACCCCGACACGCCCGGACGTGCGTGGTCCCCCGTCTCGGACCACTCAGGCATGAGACTCCTCACAGGACGAGCGGCCGACCTGCACCGACGCGGGGCGGCACGGCCCAAAGCCACCTCGCCATTGTAGCCTGGACGTCCGATTGACCGGCGTGGAGGTGAGAGTGCTCGGCAACCCAGCAGATGGAGAGACCTCGACGGCGTCGAGCCCTCGGGGCGACTCGTCGGTCCGACTGACGGCTTCGCAGAACGCCCGCGGAAACCACGCGGTGGGTTCGGCCGTGGTCCTGGGCGGAACGGGCTTCGTCGGCTCGGCCATCACACGCGCCCTCCTCGGCGGCGGACACGGCGTGTCCGTGGTGTCCCGCGGGCCTTCTCGGCGAGAGCGGGAGCGGGTCGAGGGCGCAACAGTCGTCCAGGCCGACGCCACTGATGTCGCGAGCTGGGCCCACCTCCTCGACGACGCGACCGAGGTTGTCTACTCAGTGGGTGCGCTGTCGCCGCTGGAGTCCAACCTCGACCCGTTCGTGGACGTCCACCAGTCCTTGAATCCCCTCCTGTGCCTGCTCGAGGAGCTGCGTCACCGCCCCCACATCTCGCTCTCGTTCCTCTCCTCCGGCGGCACGGTCTACGGCAACCCGCGGGGCCTGCCCGTTCCGGAGCACCACCCCACCGATCCGATCACGTCCTACGGAGTCCTCAAGCTCGCGGCCGAGAAGTACATCGGCATGTACCGCATGCTCTACGGCGTCGAAGCCCGGATCCTCCGCGTGGCGAATGCCTACGGGCCCGGCCAGCCGGTCGGTCGCGGCCAGGGCGTCATCGGTGCGTTCATCGACTCCGTGCTCCGGGAGGAGCCGGTGCGGATCTTCGGGGACGGGCACACGGTTCGCGACTACATCCACGTCGACGACATCGGCCGCGCCGTTGCCGGTCTCATGCAGGCGCCCTGCCCACCCGTGGTCAACATCGGCACGGGCGTCGGCACCTCCCTGCTCGGGGTCCACGAGATCCTGGAGGAGGTGGTCGGCCGTCCCGTTCCGATCGAGTTCCTCCAGGCCCGGGTGTTCGACGTGCACGCCGTCGTCCTCGATGTCACCCCGCTGCGGACGCTGACGGGCCTGGTCCCCCTGGACCTGCCCACGGGGCTCGAGCAGACGTGGCGGTACGAGGCCTCGCGGAGGTCGCGCTGACGATGTCGCCCGATTCGGGCCCGCGGCGCGCCAGCACGCTGCGGGCGGTCCTCGACGGCGAGCTGCGGCCGACGCTCAGCCGCAGCATCGCTCGCGTCGGGGCGAACGCCTCCCGCGCGATGTCCGCCATCCTCCGCTCGGGTCCGGGTCGGGTCCCCGGCAACGTGGTGCACACGAGCGACGCTCCGGACGGCCTCGTGGTCACCGGATGGGCCGCGGCGCCACGGCGAACGCTGCGCGCGGTCACGGTGCTGGTGGACGGCGTCCCGCGCGCCCACGCAACGATCGACCTGCCCACCCCGCTCGGTCCTGACGGCGTTCCGCTCACGCGGTGGTCGCCGTCGGCCGGGTGGCGCACCGAGATCCCGTGGACCACGCTGCCGGCAGGCCCCCACACGATCGGCGCCGTGGCCCTGTGGAACGACCGGTTGTCCGACGAACTCGGCGCGCTCGACATCCACTCGCCCGGCCGACCGTCGCTCGGCGCGGTTGATCGACCCGGTCGGGACGAGACGGTCCACGGCCGGATCCTGTACGTCGAGGGGTGGTTCCGAACGGACCTCGGGTACGACCGGCTCGACGTGAGCATCGACGGTCGCAGCATCGGCCGTGGCCAGCTGATGTCCCGGCCACGGCCGGACATCTCCGCATTCCTCGACGACGCCGACGCGCCGCTCGCAGGCTGGAACCTCACGATCGCCATCCCCGAGGACGTCCGAGGCGAGGTGGTCCTGTCCACTCGAGCGCTCGGGCCCAAGGGCTCCCGCGTGGTGGACGAGCGGCCCGTGGTCCTGGCCGGACCCGGGCCCGAGGAGGTCATCGAGCCCGGACGCCTGGCCGTCCTCACGGCCCGCACGGACCTGGCCGGGTCCCGACACGTCCCGAGCCCGGACGGGCTGAACCTCCTCGTCGCGACTCATCACCTCGGCCTGGGCGGGGGTCAGCTCTACCTCCAGGAGTTGTTGCGCCGCATCGTCACCGACCACGACGTCACGTGCACCGTGTTCTCGATGGCCGACGGCGTCCTGCGGGACGAACTCGAGGGGCTCGGTTGCCGCGTCCACGTGGTCGGCCATCCTCCGGTCGACGCGTTGAGCTACGAAGAGACCCTGCTCCACCTCGTGGCCGTCGCGCGTGACACGGGCGCCAACGCGCTCGTGGCCAACACGGCGGGTTCGTACTGGGGAGTCGACCTCGCGTCGAGGCTGGGCATCCCCTCGGTCTGGGCGATCCACGAGAGCTTCGCCCCGGACCTCTTCATGCACTACGGGCTCCACGGCTACGACGCGGGGATGCGTGAGCGCTTCCTCCGCGCGTTCGCCTCGGCCGGTTGCGTGGTCTTCGAGGCCGATGCGACTCGCCGCCTGTTCCAGCACCTCATCCCCGACGGCCGCGCGATCAAGATCGACTACGGAGTGGACCTGGACCGGATCCGGCGCTTCCGTGACGACGCCGATCGAGACGCCCTTCGAGCGGGTCTCGGGATCGCCCCGGACGAGGTCCTCCTCCTGTGCATGGGCACCTACGAGGCGCGCAAGGCGCAGGGCCTCCTCGCCCACGCCTTCGCCAGGATCTCCCCCGATCACCCGCGAGCCGTCCTCGCCCTGGTGGGCGACCAGGGCGGTTGGTACTCCGACGGTATCCACGCGTTGGTCGACCGCCTCGGGCTGGGGGATCGGATCCGCCTGGAACCGGTGACGCCACACATCGACGAGTGGTACGTAGCCTCCGACGCCTTTGTCCTCGCCTCGGACATCGAGTCTCTTCCGCGCTCGATGCTCGAAGCCATGGCGTTCGGCCTGCCGATCCTGCACTCGGCGGTATGGGGTGTCCCCGAAGTCATCGAGGACGGCGTGACCGGCCTCCTCTTCGAGGCCAACTCCGTCGAGGGACCGGAGAAGGCGATCCGCCGGTTCCTGCGGATGAGCCGGGCGGAGCGTCATTCGATCGGGAAGGCGGGGCGTGACCTGGTCGAGGCCACGCGCGGGTCGGACCTGTACGCGGCCGAGTACCGGACACTGCTCGGCTCTCTGGTGAAGGACCCGTCGGTGCTTCCCGCCGACCTGATGTCCGTGGCGCGGGGTGGCTCGTGACGCTCGGACCGGACACGTGGCCGGCTGGCAGCCCGCGCGTCCTCGTCACCGACTGCTGGTTGCAGAATGCCGGCGATGCCGCGATCGCCGTCGCCACCCAACGGCTCATCCTCGACATCGCCCCGGGCGCCTCCGTGCTCCACGCCGCGTAGGGGGTGGAGCACGTCGGCGACCGCTATCCCGAGCTCGCGTTCTGCGCTCCCTTGGACCGCCTCACCGGCACCGAGTGGGCACCGGCACTCCCGGGGGGCCCGGACCTGGTGCGCGAGGCCGACGTCCTCATCAGTCAGGGCGGCGGCTTCATGCGCGAGGGATACCGCCCGTGGGCGCGGGTCGATGCGCTCGAGCGGGCGAGCCCGGTGGTTCCGGTCACCGGCTTCATCGGTCAGACGATCGGTCGCTTCGACGTCGCCTTCGGCCGTGCGGCTCTCGGCAGGACCCTTCGCCGAGCCTCGGCGGTCGTGGTCCGCGACCGCTCCTCCTGGTGCAACGCCGTGGACCTGGGCGCGGACCCCGCGCACGTCACCCTGGGAACGGACGTCTCGCTAGCCCTACTGGACCCCGACCGCCCCGACATCCTGCCCGCCTCGCCGCACGGAGATGGTTCGACGGTCACTGCCGAACCGCCCGCCCGTGGCATCGCGATGACGCTGAGCGACCACGTGGTTCCGGGCGAGTCCCTCGAACGCAGCCACGTCGCCGGCCGATACCTCGCCGCCGTGCTCCGCCGGTGGCCGGATGAGCCGGTCACCGTCTGGTCGAGTTCTCAGGGCATCATGGAGGACTCCGAGGACGACGTCGTCGCGGCAGGCGCCCTCCGGCACCTGCCGAAGGCGGATCGCGACCGGGTTCACCTCGCGGCCGGCCACCTGGACGCCTACGACCTCTTCCGGCTCGCAACCAGCCGGACCGCTCTCCTCTCGATGCGCTTCCATCCGGCGCTCATCGCCGCCGCTGCCGGGATCCCGAGCGTGCTGGCGATGTCCGATCCCAAGGTGGAGTTCTTCGCCGGATCGGCGATGTCCCGCCGAGTCGTCACCGGACACGACGACAAGTCGGCGGCACACGCGGCCACGCTCGCCGACCCGGACAACCCGCGGCTCCACGGCCGCGATCTGGTCGGCCCTGCGTTCGACCGGCTGCAGGTGGTCAGGGATGCCCTCACCGTCCTGCTCGGCGGTGGGTGACATGCGCGACACCGGCCTCCACAACCTCTCCACCACGCCAACTCAGCGGTCACTTACCGCATCTCTACGATGAGTGGTGTGACTACCCAGCGCCATCGCACCTCAGGGGTGCCGCGCCACGGAATCCGGCCGCACCGCCACCCGCTGCTCCGCGGCGTCAGCGTCGCCCTGATCGGCGCGCTGGCGTTCGTGACCGCAGGGAGTGCCTTCGCCTATACCGCGCTCCAGGGCAACATCCAGACGACGGACGTCTCCGCGCTCCTCGGCGACAACCGCCCGACGCTCACGGCGGCAGCGAGTACGCCGACCGGACCGACGGATCCGTCGGCGGGCCGCCCGGTGAACATCCTCGTGATGGGCTCGGACGTGAGGAGCGGCGACAACGCCGCGTACGGCGAGGACATCGAGGGCATGCGCTCCGACACCACGCTCGTCGTGCATCTCAGCGCGGACCGCTCGAGGGCCGACATCGTGAGCATCCCGCGAGACCTCCTCGTGGACATCCCCAACTGCGAACTCCCCGACGGCAGCACGAGCAGGGCTCAGAGCGACGCCATGTTCAACTCCGCCTTCGCCACGGGCGGCATGACCGGTGACGTCGGCTACGCGGCGGCCTGCACGATCCGCACGGTGGAGCAGATGACCGGGATCTACATCGACGACTACGTGGTGGTCGACTTCACCGGCTTCATCCGCATGGTCGACGCACTGGGCGGCGTTCCGATGTGCATCCCGGAGGACATGCGCTCGGACCAGGCCGAGCTCAACCTCACGGCCGGGTACCAGACGCTCAACGGCCACGACGCGCTGGCGTACGCGCGGGCTCGCAAGCACGTCGGTGACGGTTCGGACATCTCGAGGATCGGTCGCCAGCAGCTCCTCCTCGGCGCGATGGTGCGACAGGTCCTCTCGAAGAACCTGCTCACCGACCTGCCCGCGCTCTACCAGTTCCTCGATGCGGCCACGGAGTCGCTGACCGCAGGGCCGATGATCGGCCAGATCACCAGCATGGTCGGGCTCGCGAACTCCCTGCGCTCGGTCCCGGCGGGCGGCGTGAGCTTCGTCACGGCGCCCTTCGACTGGGCGGGCGCACGCGTCGCGCCGAACGCGGACACCGCAGCGCTCTGGCAGGCGATCGCGATCGATCAGCCGATCGCGCCGCCGGTCCCCGCTCCCGCGGCGACCGCGACCGACGCCGCTGCCCCGACCGCAGGCACGGGATCGACCGAGGCGACGGTCGACACTCCGGCGCCCGAGACCACCGCGCCGTCCATGCCGTGGGACGTCGTCACGGGTGCCGACGAGGCCGGTGTCTGTGGGTGAGGCCATGACGCCGCGACCCCACGAGGACGGCCGAACGCCCGGTAGCAGTCGCGCTCGCGCGGGAGGGGCGGCACGACCACTTCCCCCGGACGGACCTGAGGTGCCGCTCGGTTCGGACAGCACCGCCGGCGCGACGGCGCGACCGCCGAGTTTCACGCCCAGTGGACGCGCGACGCGGCCTCCGAGCGACGCGGCGCAGCCGGTCGGCCGTACTGCCGATGTGGTTCCCCGGGCACCGGCACCCGCCACCTCGCGCGGGGCTGCGGCGGCTCCCCCCCGAGCCGTTGGTGGCGGAGCCCGACCCGTGCGTGCCGCGACGCCGTCGCCGTCGCCGTCGGCGGCACCTCGACCGGCAGGCGTCGGGCCCGATGGCCGTGCGACGGCGACGCCCGAGAACCGCACCCCACGCGTCCGCGTCTCGCGCCGGCGCATCATGCTCCGCCGCGCGGCCGTCCTGGTGGCCTTGATCGCCGCCCTCGTGCTGGCCTGGCCCGTCGGCCTGCTCGTCTGGGCCAACGGGAAGATCCAGCACGTCGACGCCCTCTCCGATGCGGCGGGGACGCCCGGGAACGTCTACCTGCTCGCTGGCTCGGACTCCCGCGCCGACGGCGCGATCCCGGACGGCACCGAAGGCCAGCGCACCGACACGATCATGCTCCTGACCGTCCCGTCGAGCGGGACGACGTCGCTCGTCTCCCTCCCGCGCGACACGTACGTCGACATCCCCGGGCACGGGCCCGGGAAGTTGAACGCATCGTTCTCCTACGGCGGCGCCCCGTTGCTCGTCCAGACGGTCGAACAACTCACCGGCATGAAGGTCGACCACTACGTCGAGATCGGCATGGGTGGGGTCGCGAACGTGGTGGACGCCGTGGGTGGGGTGGAGCTCTGCCTCGACTACGACGTCAATGACCCCAACAGCCAACTCGTCTGGACGGCCGGGTGTCATGGGGTCGACGGCGCCACCGCCCTCGCCTTCGCGCGCATGCGCTACTCCGACCCGCTCGGGGACATCGGCCGCACGCAGCGCCAGCAGCAACTGGTCTCGGCCGTGACCCGGGAGGTCGCCACGCCGGCCACGATCCTCAGCCCCTCGCGACAGGTCGCCCTCATCCGCACCGGGACGGGCGTTCTCGTCGTCGACCAGGCGACCGGCATCGTCGACCTGGGGCGCATGGCCCTGGCGTTCCGGGAGGCGTCCGGTCCTGCCGGCGTGCGCGGGACGCCGCCGATCGCGGACAACGACTACCGGCCCGGCGGCGTCGGCTCGACGGTGCTCCTGGACGAGGCCGCGCTCCCCGCCTTCTTCCAGCAGGTTCAGGACGGCTCGCTCCCGCCGGCTGCCGAGGCGGGCGCTCCCCCCGCCTAGAACGGGGACCGCGGGGCCCGCGATCGCGCCCACCCGATGTGGTTCGCTAGCCCCATGCCGTTCGTCAACGACCCCGCCGTCATCCGCGGTCTCCTGACCACCCCCGGCCGCTGGGCGGTGGTCGGACTCTCGGCCAACCGCGACCGCGCCGCCTACAACGTCTCCGGCTACCTCCAGCGCGTGCTCGGCATGGAGATCGTCCCCGTGCACCCCAAGGCGGAGACGGTCCACGGCGCCCAGGGCTTCGCCCACCTCGGGGACGTCCCGGGCCCGATCGACGTGGTGGACCTCTTCGTCAACTCCCGGCACGTCGGCGCCGTCGTGGACGAGGCCATCGCGATCGGCGCCAAGGCCGTCTGGTTCCAGCTCGACGTCATCGACGACGCCGCAGCGGCCCGCGCCGAGGCCGCCGGCCTGAAGGTGGTCGTGGACGCGTGCCCGGCGATCGAGGGACCTCGCCTGGGTATCGGCTGAGGGCCCGCCGCTACGAGGGACGACGGCGCCCTGCGGCGCCGAACGCTCAGGCCGAGAACCCCGTGGGCTGGGACCGCGAGGCGCGCAGGCGCGCACCCTTCTCCTGGGCGACAGCGCGCAACGAGTCCTGGAAGGCGAGCATCGTCTCGCGCAGGCGGGCGGCGTCATCCCCCTCCCCCGAGGCGAGGATGCGCGCGGCGAGGAGGCCGGCGTTCCGGGCCCCTCCGATCGAGACCGTGGCCACCGGAACCCCGGCGGGCATCTGGACGATCGAGAGCAGCGAGTCCATCCCGTCGAGGTAGGCGAGCGGCACCGGCACCCCGATCACCGGGAGCGGCGTCACGGACGCCAGCATTCCCGGCAGGTGGGCCGCTCCCCCGGCACCGGCGATGATCACCCGGAGGCCGCGCGCGGCGGCGGATCGCCCGTACTCGATCATCTCGGTGGGCATCCGGTGCGCCGAGACCACGTCGACCTCGCACGCCACGCCGAACTCCTCGAGCGCCTCCGCGGCAGCCTTCATCACCGGCCAGTCCGAGTCCGAACCCATGACCACGCCGACCTGTGCGCCCATCCCGGCCTTCCCTTCGCTCGTGAGTCCGTCTGCTCCGAACCGCTCAGTCCGCGCGACCGCCGAGGAGGGCGACGGCGTGGCGCGCCTCCGCCCGCACCGTGGCCAGGTCCGGCCCTGAGACGGTGACGTGTCCCAGCTTGCGCCCCGGCCGCACCTCCTTGCCGTAGAGGTGGACCTTCGCGCGGGGGCAGCGGGCCATGACCTCGGGGTAGGCGTCGGCGGGGTTCGGGATCTCGGCGCCGAGCAGGTTGACCATGACGCTCCAGGGCGCAACGGCGTCGGTCGCACCGAGCGGGAGGTCGAGCACCGCGCGCAGGTGCTGCTCGAACTGGCTGGTCACGGCGCCGTCGATGGTCCAGTGACCACTGTTGTGGGGCCGCATGGCGAGTTCGTTGACCAGCACCCGCCCGGGTTCGCCGTCGTGCGCGGGTACCTCGAACATCTCGACGGCGAGCACGCCGGTCACGCGCAGTCCCTCGGCGATGGTGGTGGCCACCTCCTGCGCGGCCGCGGCGAGCGCGGGGTCCAGGTCCGGCGCCGGAGCGGTCACCTCGGCGCAGATGCCGCCGCGTTGGATCGTCTCGACCACGGGCCAGGCCCGGATCTCCCCACTGGGGCGCCGCGCCACGAGCGCGGCCAGTTCACGCCGGAAGGGCACGAGCGCCTCGGCCAGGGTGGCGATGCCGTCGTGGTGGTCGAGCCAGTCGGCCGCCTCGGCGGGGGCTCGGATCACGCGCACCCCCTTGCCGTCGTAGCCGCCCTTGGCGCGCTTCACGACCAGGGGCCACCCCACCCGCTCGCCGAACTCGGCCAGTTCCGCCTGCGTGGTCACCTCGGCCCAGTCCGGGCACGGCACGCCCAGCGCGGCCAGGTGCCGCCGCATCGCGATCTTGTCCTGGGCGTGCACCAGCGCGTCGGGACCGGGGTGCACGGGCACGCCCTCGCGTTCCAGGGTGCGCAGGAGGGGGTAGGGAACGTGCTCGTGCTCGAACGTCAGGACCCGGGCGCCGGCCGTGAGCGCCCGCACGGCCCTGTGGTCCCCCGGTACGCCGACCGGCGCGTCAGGGATCACCTGGGCGGCGGAGGAGTCCGGCGCCTCGACGAGCGCCCGCAGCCGGACGCCGAGCCCGACGGCGGCCTGCTGCATCATCCGGGCGAGCTGCCCACCGCCGACCACGGCCACCACAGGTCCTTGCGCCACAACGGCTGAGCCTACCGACGGTTACGCTCGGTCGGTGAACCCGTCCACCTCGCCGCAGTCCGGTACGCCGCTCGCCGACGACGGCGCGCCGGTGGTCGCATCCGCCCGAGAACCCGCCGTCGGCGCGGCGCCGATTCCCGCTGAGCACACCGGCACGCATACCGGGGCGCGGCCGCACGGCCTCCGCGCCCTCCTCGCAGAGATGCTGCGATTCGGTGCGGTCGGCGGCGTCGCGTTCGTGGTGGACGTGGGGCTGTTCAACATCCTGCGCTTCGGGCCGGGCGAACTCCTGGGGGACAAGCCGATCACGGCGAAGATCGTCTCGGCGGCGGTCGCCACGCTCGTCGCCTGGCTCGGCAACCGGTACTGGGCGTTCGCGCACCACCGGACGGACGCTCCCGTCCGGGAACTCGTCGGCTTCGTCCTGGCGAACGTCGGCGGGGCGCTGATCGCCGTCGGCTGCCTCGCCTTCTCGCACTACGTGCTCGACCTGACCTCGCCGATGGCGGACAACATCTCCGCGAACGTCGTCGGCCTCGCGCTGGGCACGGCGTTCCGGTACGTGGCCTACAAGTGGTTCGTGTTCACGGGGTCGCGCCGCTGAGGAAAGGGACTCACCCCCGACGGCGCGGGTCACCGGCGACGGCTACCGCCGACGGCGCCGCCGGCCCACGGCCACCAACGCCCCGGGCGGCAGCACCACGTCCGGGTCCAACCGCCGGGGCGCGGCGTTGAGGACGAGAGCGAAGACCGGCGGGCGCCGCTGCGCCAGGCTCAGCCGTCCGCCGTCGGCCTCGGCCAGTTCCTTGGCCAGGGCCAGTCCGAGCCCGGTCCCCCGGCCCCCGCTCACGCTGCGCTCGAAGATCCGCGGGGCGAGGTCATCCGGGACACCCGGGCCCTGGTCGGCCACCTCGATGATTACGCCGGTGGCTCCCGTCCGCCGAGCGCGAACCGAGGTGGTGCCGGCACCGTACTTGAGCGAGTTCTCCAGCAGCGTGGCGAGGATCTGGGCCACCCCGCCCGGCGTCGCCAGCACGCTCACGCCGGAGCCGTACTCGACGTCGAGCCAGCGCCCGGCGGCGTCGAACGTGCGGCCCCACTCCTCCTCCTGCTGCCGGAAGATGTCGTCGAGGTGGATCACCTCGGTGGTGCCGCTGGTGGTGCGCCGAGAGGAGGCCAGCAGGTCGTCGATCACCGTGCCCAGCCGCTCCACCTGCTCGAGCGAGATGCGCGCCTCCTCGCGCACCTCGTCCGATTCGGCCAGGTCCTGGATCTCCTCCAGTCGCATCGACAGCGCGGTCAGCGGCGTGCGCAGCTGATGGCTGGCGTTGGACGCGAACTGGCGCTCGGCTGCCAGCCGCCCCGCCATCCGGTCCGCCGACCGCGCGAGCTCGTCCGCCACGAGGTCGATCTCCTCCACCCCCGTGGGCTTCAGGCGAGGTCTGGCCTGGCCGGATCCCAGTTGCTCCGCGCTCGCGGCGAGGTAGATGAGGGGCGCCGCGAGGCGCCGGGCCTGCCAGTACGCCATCACGATGCCCGCGGCGAAGGCGAGCGCGCTCGCGATCACCACCAGGAAGAGCACGCGCAGGGCCTGCAGGAGCACCTGGCTCGACTCCACGGTCACCACCACCGCGGCGCCCGAGGGCGTCACCGCGCTTCCGGCGGTGACCGGGCCGCTCAAGTCCGGCCCGGCCTGGTAACGCACCCCGTCCGGCGAGATCACCGTGATCCGGGCGGGCAGGGCGGCGTCACCGCTGACCCACGACTCGAGCATCGCGCTGTCGAGCGGCTCGCCGCCGGCGAGCCGCCGCGCGCCGGCCCGCGCGATCGCCTCGGCGCGCAGCTCGAGCCGACTCACCTGGTCGTCCCGGACCATGAGCATGCCGAAGATCGCCAGCGGAACGCCGAGCAGGACGACGGCGACGGTCACCGAGGCAATCGTCGCCTCGAGGATGCGACGGCGCACGGGAGGTCAGGCCCGAGCGGTCTCGAAGCGGAAGCCCATCCCCCGCACGGTGGTGACGTAGTGGGGATCGTTGGCGTCGTCGCCCAGCTTCCGGCGCAACCAGGAGACGTGCATGTCGAGCGTCTTGGTGGAGCCGCTGGGGTCGGAACCCCATACCTCCCGCATCAGGGCCTCGCGCGAGACCACCGAGCCGGCGTCGCGCAGCAGGACGCGCAGCAGGTCGAACTCCTTGGCAGTGAGGTGGAGCTCGCGCGAGCCCTGGAACGCGCGGTGCGCTCCGACGTCGAGCCGGACGTCCTGGGCCGCGAGCTCGTCCTCGTCGGTGAGGTCGCTCCCCGCGCGCCGGAGCAGGGCCCGCACGCGGGCGAGCAGCTCGGCGAGCCGGAAGGGCTTCGTGACGTAGTCGTCGGCGCCGGCGTCGAGCCCGACCACGAGGTCCACCTCGTCAGCGCGAGCCGTCAGCACCAGCACCGGGGTGGTGAGGCCCTGGTTGCGGATCCACCGGGCGACGTCCAGGCCGTCCATGTCCGGGAGCCCGAGGTCGAGCACGAAGAGATCGGCGGTGAACGCGCCGTCGATCGCCCCCTGGCCGGTGCCGTGCACCTGGACCTCGTAGCCCTCGCGCCCCAGCGCGCGGGCCAGCGGCTCAGCGATCGCGGGATCGTCCTCCGCGAGCAGGACTCGGGTCACGCGGCCATGCTATCCCCATCGTCTCCCCAAGGGCACGGCGCGTTTTCCCCTCGAGATCCCCTGAGTTCGGGCGTGCAGGACGGAGGGCGACGACGGCGCTCGCCCGCTCCGCCGCGAGACGCTGCGGAACGCCGGCTCAGGCCTGGGCCGCGACGTCCGCGCGCCGCAACTCGACCGGGGTGACGAGGCCGAGGCCGTCCACCTCGGTGGGGTACTGCGGCACGAGCGCCATGCCGACCACGCCCTCCCCGGCCAGGACCGCCGCGCTCGAGCGGTCCATCAGGACCGCACCCGGCCGGGCGACATCCGCCAGTCGCGACGCGAGGTTCACGGTGGGCCCGAAGACGTCGCCGGATCGCGAGAGCACCCGCCCCCAGACCAGCGAGGACCGGAGCGAGAGGTCGCCGGGCAGGGCCTGGATGGCGTCCACCAGGTCGAGGCTCACGGCTGCGGCGGTACCGAGGTCGTCGGCCACGTAGAGCACGGCGTCGCCGATCATCTTGACCACCCGCGCGCCCGCCGCGGTGACGACGTCGCGCGCCGTGTCCTCGAACGCCTGCACCAGCGCTGCCAGGTCCTGCGCCCCGAGCCCCTGCGTGCGCTCTGTGTAGGAGACGAGGTCCGCGAAGCCGATCGCCCGCACCAGCGGCAGCCGGTCCAGCACGTCCTCCTCGAGGTGGCGCAGCGCCACCTCGTCGTGCGTGCGATGGGCCAGCGCGGCCATTTGCCGCCGCCAGCCGTAGGAGATGAGGGCCTCGAGCCCGGCCGTCGCCTCGGGGAGGCGGTCGAGGACCACCATCCGGGCGCTCGTGTCGTCCAGCTGGTAGCGGCGCACCGCGTCCTCGACCAGGGCCTCGGTAAGCCAGAGGGCGAGGCGGTCGTTCGTGTGGCCGAGCGCCCGCAGCACCGACGACGCCGTGCGCTCATCGAGCATGCCGGCCTCGAGCAGGGCGGCGACGGTCCGCAACGCCTCGACGTCGTCGGTGGTGAAGGCGACCGCGTCGTCCGCAACGTCCGGGAAGCCCATCGAGCGCCAGAAGCCGCGGGCGAAGGTCTGGTCCACGCCCGCACGGCGGGCGAGGTCCGCGAGGGTGAACTCGGGCGCGGACCGCAAGAGCGAGTCGTGGAGCCGGCGCAACGTCACGTCCTCCGGGACGTCCGGTTCGCTGCCGCTGTCCACCCGATCAGGCTAGACCGTCAGCGCGCGGATGTGATCCACGTCACCCGCGGCCACGAGCACCTCGGGACCGTTGGCCGGACGGACGGCGAGCGCGCCGTCGTCGGCCAGTCGCACGGCTTGCCCGGCGACCTCGCTCCCTCCAGGCAGGAGCACGCGGACGTCGCGCCCGAGCGTGACGCAGGAGGCCGCGACGGCGGCCCCGACGCCGCTCGCGACCGGGTCGCCGCCGGCCGCGTCCCACGCCGCGACCAGGGCGCTGATCTGGGCACCGACGGCGCCGAGCAGCGCTGTCATCTCTCGCTCGGCCCGGCCCACCCCGGCTGCGGCCAGCGAGGTGGCCCACGGCACCGGCAGGTCCAGCGCCTCCTGATGGACGTTGACGCCGAACCCGAGGACGACGGCGGCGCCCCCGTGGGCGGGCGCACCCGCACCCGGCGCGCCCGTTGCGGGCGTCCGGACCACCTCGGCGAGGACGCCGCAGACCTTCCGGTCGCGCCCCCAACCCGGGACCGACCGCTCGTCGGCGTCGAGCAGGAGCACGTCATTCGGCCACTTCAGGCCCGCACGCAGGCCCGTGCGCGCCTCGATCGCGCGCGCGACGGCCAGGCCCCCGAGCAGGCTGAGCCAGGACCAGCGCGCCACGGGCGCCGTCGGGCGCAGCACCACGGACGCCGTGAGCGACGTCCCGGCCGGCGTCTCCCAGCCGCGGCCCGCCCGGCCCCGCCCCGACGCCTGATGGTCCGTCACGAGCACGGACAGGTGCGGCCACTGCCGGGCGGCGGCGTCGGGACCGGGCGCGGCGAGCAGGGCGCGCGCGACGTCGGCGTTCGTGGATCCGGTCCGCGGAACGCGGATCAGGCGGGAGAACGGCGTGGGCGCCGCGGCCGACGGCGAGGGGCCGCTCGGAGGGGCGGCGTCCGCCGGCGGAGTGCTCACCGGGCCACGGTAGCCCGGCCGCGGAGCGGGACCGTTGTCGTGAGGCGACAAACCCTGGCCCGAGAAAGCGCGCCGTGTCACGACCGCGTTGGGCGAAATCCACAACTACTCTCGAACCCGTGACCGATGCGCCAGCCCTGCCCAGCACCAAGACCACGGCCGCGAAGTTCGACGACCTCGCGCGACGGCGCGCCGAAGCGATCGACGAACCCGAGGCCGGCGCGATCGAGAAGCAGGGGAAGCGTGGCAAGAAGTCCGCGCGTCAGCGGATCGAGATGCTCCTGGACGAGGGTTCCTTCGTGGAACTCGACGCCTTCGCCAAGCACCGGTCCTCGAACTTCGGCCTGGACAAGCGCCGCCCCGCGGGCGACGGCGTCGTCACCGGCTACGGGACGGTCGGGGGGCGCCAGGTCTGCGTCTACTCCCAGGACTTCACGGTGTTCGGCGGCTCGCTCGGCGAGGTGCACGGGCAGAAGATCACGAAGGTCATGGACCTTGCCCTGCGCACGGGCGTACCGCTGATCGGCATCTCCGACGGCGGCGGCGCGCGCATCCAGGAGGGCGTCGCCGCCCTCACGCAGTTCGCCGAGATCTTCCGGCGCAACGTCGCGGCCTCCGGCGTCATCCCCCAGATCTCGCTGATCCTGGGCCCGTCCGCCGGCGGCGCGGTCTACTCCCCCGCGCTCACGGACTTCATCGTCATGGTGGACAAGACGTCCAACATGTTCATCACCGGCCCGGACGTGATCAAGACGGTCACGGGTGAGGACGTCGGCTTCGAGGAGCTCGGCGGCGGCGTCACCCACAACACGAAGTCCGGCGTCGCCCACTACCTCGGCACGGACGAGGAAGACGCCATCGACTACGTCAAGGCGCTGCTCGGCTACCTTCCCTCGAACAACCTCACCGACCCGCCGCTGTGGCACGACGGCGAGCAGATGCTCGAGGTGACCGACGCCGACCGCGACCTGGACACGCTGGTGCCGGACTCCGACAACCAGCCGTACGACATGCGCCGGGTGGTCGAGGGCGTGCTCGACGACGGCGTCCTGCTCGAGGTCCAGCCGCTGTACGCACAGAACGTGGTGGTGGGCTTCGGGCACGTCGAGGGCCATCCGGTCGGGATCGTGGCGAACCAGCCGCAGCAGATGGCCGGCACGCTCGACATCAACGCTGCGGAGAAGGCGGCGCGGTTCGTGCGCACGTGCGACGCCTTCAACATCCCGGTGCTGACCTTCGTGGACGTCCCCGGCTTCCTGCCCGGGACGGACCAGGAGTGGAACGGCATCATCCGGCGCGGCGCCAAGTTGATCTTCGCGTATGCCGAGGCGACCGTCCCGCTCGTCACCGTTATCACCCGCAAGGCCTACGGCGGCGCCTACATCGTCATGGGCTCGAAGCAGCTCGGCGCGGACGTCAACCTCGCGTGGCCCACGGCGCAGATCGCCGTCATGGGCGCGAGCGGGGCCGTCAACATCCTCCAGCGCGGCGCGCTCAAGGCCGTGGGCGACGCCGGCGGCGACGTCGAGGCCGAGCGCACGCGCCTGGTCTCCGAGTACGAGGACGCCCTCGTCAACCCGTACGACGCTGCGGAGCGGGGCTACGTGGACGCCGTCATCGCCCCTTCCGAGACCCGGGTGCAGGTCACGCGCGCACTCCGGGCGCTGCGCACCAAGCGGGCGAGCCTGCCCGCCAAGAAGCACGGGAACATCCCGCTGTGACCGAGTACCTCATTCGAGACGAACCGGGAGCGGACGTGTCCATCGACGTCACGAGCGACCTCGTCCGCGTGGTGCGGGGCGAGCCGGACGAAGAGGAGCTGGCGGCGCTGGTCGCCGGGATCCTCGCCGTCGCCGCTGCCGCGGCCCCCAGCGAACCGGAGCCCGAGACGGCCGCTCCGTGGGCCGACCACGGCCGCCGGCTCCGCGGGGCCACCGCGACGCCCGGGCCGGGCACCTGGCGCTGGAGCCTGCACCCCTGAGTGAAACCCCCGGTATCGCATAGCGGGCGTGGGTGTCGGTGGTGGCCGGTAGCGTCGGCCGGGTGACGCCCTCCGCCGCCCCGGTCCCCTCTGCTTCCCCCGCGCGGACGCCGACCGCGCTCGATGCGCTGGCCGACTCCTACGTCGGCACCATCGCAGCCCTCGATCCGCTCGTCGCGACGGCGATGGGCGTGCCCGGGTTCGACCGCGCCATGCCGGACCTCTCCCCCGCCGGGCATGCCGCCCGTGCCGCGGCGGCTCGGGCGATGCTGGCGCAGGTGGCGGCGACCACGGTGGTGGACGACGTCGACGCCGTGACCGCCGCCGCGCTGCGGGAAAGGCTCGGGCTCGAGATCGAGTTGTTCGACGCCGGGGAGACCCAGCGCGAACTCAACGTCATCGCCTCGCCGCTCCAGGGCGTGCGGGACGTGTTCGACCTCATGCCCATGGCCACGCGCGAGGACTGGGACGTGGTCGCCGCGCGCCTGGCAGCGATCCCCGACGCGCTCGCCGGGTACGGGCAGTCGTTGCGGGCCGCAGCCGAGCGCGGGCAGGTCGCCGCGATCCGGCAGGTCGAGGCCGGGATCCGGCAGGCCGAGGACCTGGCCGGACCGGACTCCTTCTTCACCGCGCTCGCGGCCGGCGCCCGGGTGGACGGGGCGTCGCTCGCCGTCGTCGACCCTTCGCTCGCGGGAACCCTCGAACGGGGGGCCGCCGGCGCCCGCGAGGCGTACGCCCGGCTCGCCGAGGTGCTGCGGAGCCACCTCGCGCCGTCGGCGCCCGCTGCGGACGGGGTGGGGCGCGAGCGGTACGCACTCTTCTCGCGCGCGTTCCTCGGCGCTCGCGTGGACCTCGACGAGACGTACCTGTGGGGCCTGGAGGAACTCGAGCGGATCGTCGCCGAACAGGAGGCCGTGGCGCGGGAGATCGCCGGGCCCGGCGCGAGCGTTGCCGACGCGATCGCCGTGCTCGACACCGACCCCACGCGCCTGCTCCACGGAACCGACGCCCTCCGGGAATGGATGCAGCGCACGGCCGACGGCGCGATCGCCGCGCTCGCCGACACGCACTTCGACATCCCCGGACCGGTGCGGCGGATCGAGTGCCTCATCGCGCCCACCCACTCGGGCGGGATCTACTACACGCAGCCATCCGCCGACTTCTCCCGGCCCGGTCGGATGTGGTGGTCCGTGCCCGAGGGCGTCACCGACTTCGCCACGTGGCGAGAGAAGACCACCGTGTATCACGAGGGCGTGCCCGGGCATCACCTCCAGATCGCCCAGACCGTCTACCGGGCCGACCTGCTCAACTCCTGGCGCCGGCTCGCGTGCTGGGTCAGCGGGCACGGCGAGGGCTGGGCGCTCTACGCCGAACGCCTCATGGCCGACCTCGGCTTCCTCGAGGACCCGGGCGATCGTCTCGGGATGCTCGACGGCCAGCGGCTGCGCGCGGCGCGCGTTGTCCTCGACATCGGCGTCCACCTGGGCAAGCCCTGCCCCGAGCGCTGGGGTGGGGGGACCTGGGACGCCGCGAAGGCGTGGGAGTTCCTGCGCTCGAACGTCAACATGGCCGAGGGGTTCCTGCGGTTCGAGCTCGACCGGTACCTCGGCTGGCCGGGTCAGGCGCCGTCGTACAAGGTGGGGCAGCGGCTGTGGGAGCAGATCCGCGACGAGGCGGCCGCGCGGGAGGGTGCGGCGTTCGACCTCAAGGCGTTCCACCGGCGGGCGCTCGACGTCGGGTCCGTGGGGCTCGACGTGCTGCGGGAGGCGCTGCTTCAGGGGTGACGTCGGCGCGCGCGTCCTCGCGCAGCGCGGCGCCTCGCGCACCGCGGCGCCTCGCGCACCGCGGGTGGAGGGGTCGGCGCGCGCGGGCACCCATCCGCCGCTCGTTCCTCGCGGCTCCCGCC
>JARKOU010000116.1 GCA_029975645.1 Actinomycetales bacterium | reverse complement strand
CACCGTCCGCGGCCCGTGCCGCCAGCTCGGCGCTTCCGGCCCGAGCACCTTCACGAGCGTGATCGTGCTGTCGCCCAGCGTCTCGTTCATGCGCGCCAGCAGCTGCGGCGCCATGAGGCGCAGTTGCGCCGCCCAGGTCGTCGACGACGTGCGCACCACGACCACCCCGTCCCGGAACGCCTCCGGTTTGCTGTGCTCGGCCACCGCCGGGCCGACCAGTTCGGCCCACCGCCCCAGCAGCAACTGAACGTTCACCTCCGTGCCCCAGCCGCGGGCGCTGATGACGTCTTCCAGCGCCTCCCCCAACGCCGTCGGCTCGCCCCGCTCGCGACGCTTCTTCCCCTCCGGACGCCGCCGCTCCCCCTTCGCCTTCGGTTTCGGCACGGGCGGCACCACGCTGCGCCCGGCGGCCTCGGCGATCTGGCGTGCCAGATCGAGCCCGGTGGGGTTGAACTCGACCGGCTCGAAGCCGTCGCCGGCGGCGTCCGGTTGGGGTTCACTCATCGAGTCTCACCTCCCCGTCGTTCACCCGGTAGTGGCGCCCGGCCAGCGACTCCGGCACGTCGGAGGCGACCGCGGCGGTGATGAGCACCTGTTCGGCGCCGGCAATCCGGTCGGCGAGACGAGCGCGGCGCACCTCGTCGAGCTCGGCGAACACGTCGTCCAGGATCAGGACCGGTTCGACGCCGTCCGCCTGCAGCAGCGCGTAGGCACCCAGCCGCAGCGCAAGGGCGAACGACCACGACTCGCCGTGCGACGCATAACCCTTCGCAGGCAGCGGGCCGAGGGTGAGGGCGAGGTCGTCGCGGTGCGGGCCGACGAGGCTGACCCCGCGCGCGATCTCCTCCCCGCGTCGCTCGGCCATGCGGGTGCGGAGCCGGTCGCCCAGCTCGTCGGGCGTCGCCCCGGACCAGTCCCCCTCGAGCGACGTCGACCGGTACTCGATGCGCGCCTCGCTGTCGGTGGGCGCGATGGCCGAATAGGCCTCGCCCACGTCGCCCGCCATGTCCCCCAAGGTGCCCAGGCGGGCGTGGACGAGTTCGCCGCCGAGGCGGGCCAGCTGTTCGTCCCAGACGTCGAGCGTGGCCGCACCCGCGGCGTCCGACCGGCGACCGCCGAAGGATTTCAGCAGGGTCGAGCGCTGGCGCAGCACCCGGTCGTAGTCGGCCCGGACGCCCGCCAGCCGCGGCCAGCGCTGGGTGAGG
>JARKOU010000110.1 GCA_029975645.1 Actinomycetales bacterium | reverse complement strand
CTACTCCGCGGCCACCGGGACCAACCGCGCGACGAACCCCCGGTGGTCGCTCTCCCCGACCGTCACGACGCCGACCGCCGAGACCTCCCACGCCGCGCCGTCGGCCAGCACGCGGTCGATCGGTGCGCCGAGGAACGCCGGTACCCAAGCCGGCCACGTCCCGAACGCCCCGGCGCCGCTGCGGCCGGGTTCCGACGCCGCGTCGACGCACCCGCCCAGGTCACGCATCGGCGCATGGTCGAGCGTGGCATTGAAGTCCCCGGCGACGATCACCCCGGGGGTCGAGCGGCAGAGGTCGACGGCGTACTCGAGTTCGCGCAGCCACCAGTCCATGTTGCTGGGGGTGGGCGAGGAGGGGTGGGCCGCGATCAGCGGCGGTCCCGAGCCACCCCCCGGTCCGCCGTCGGTCGGCTCGGCCCACACGTACCCGACACCCGGCCGCGTCGGCACCTGCTCGTACGGCCCCAACGCCTTGCTGACCAGCAACGACGTGGTGAAGACGGTGGAGTAGCCGCGGTCGTTGGTGAAGACCTGCATCGGGGAGCCGGCGTCGGCCAGGAGCGCGGCGACGGCGTCGGCCTGCTCGGGCGGGGTCTCCGGGAGCGCGAGCACGTCCGCACCCGCCGTGATCGCCACCGCAGCGACGTCGGCCGGCGGCGTGGAGCCCACGTATGTGTTGAAGGCGAGAATCGTCACCGCGCCGGGGGGCTCGACGTCGTCGGCAGTGGGTGGTGCGTTCTCCACCCCGCGGGAGGCCAGGATGCCCACCTGCGCCGCGCCGGTGACCAGGAGCACGACGGCGAGCACGACCGGCGCCGTGAGGCGCGGCCTCCGCCTCGGCCCGGATCGGGGCGGCTCAGCCGCACCATTCGCGACGGATCGTCCCCGAAGGGCCCGACGACGACGGCGCCGGCGGGCCAGGCCGACGGACGCCAGGAGCAGCAACCCGGCCGCGAGGGAGGCCAACCCGATCGCTCCGCGGAAGGCGATGACCTGGGCGATCGGGGTGGTGGTGCTCAGTCCGAGCGCGTCCGGGAGCAGAAGGACGACCGCGACGGCGCTCACCGCGAGCGCGAACGCCCAGCCGAGCGCTCGGGTGATCCCCCTGATCAGGCCGCGCACCCGACCATTCTCGCCCCCCGGGCTCGACCGCGCCTCTCGGCTTCCGCCGGGTGGACCCCGCCGCGCGGTTGCTTCCGTCCGGCGCGCGACAATGGCCCCCGTGAGCGATGCGCCGGGGCCGACGACGTCGGGCGCGTCCCCCACGGAGGGAGCCGCAGTCGAGGGCCGCCGCCGCTCCGGCCGCCGCTCGGGGCAGGCGCGACGCAACACCGGGCGCGGTGCGCCGTCGGCGCCGGATCGCCGGGGCGTCGCCCGTCCGCCCTCGCCCGCCACGCTCGCCGCCCGCGCCGCGGCGCTCCCGGCGATCTCCTACCCCGAGGAACTCCCCGTCACCCAGCACCGGGAGGAGATCGCGGACGCCATCCGCGACCACCAGGTGGTCATCGTGGCCGGCGAGACCGGCTCGGGGAAGACCACACAGATCCCCAAGATCTGCCTCGACCTGGGCCGAGGGATCGCCGGCACGATCGGTCACACCCAGCCGCGCCGGATCGCCGCGCGCACGGTGGCGGAGCGCATCGCCGAGGAACTGACCGTCCCGCTGGGCGGCGCCGTCGGCTACCAGGTGCGGTTCACGGACCAGGTGAGCGAGACCACGCTGGTCAAGCTCATGACCGACGGCATCCTCCTCGCCGAGATCCAGCGCGACCCGCTGCTCCTGCGCTACGACACCCTGATCATCGACGAGGCCCACGAGCGGTCCCTGAACATCGACTTCATCCTCGGCTACCTCGCGAACCTCCTGCCGCGGCGCCCGGACCTCAAGGTGGTCATCACCTCCGCGACGATCGACTCGGCCCGCTTCGCCGCGCACTTCGGTTCCGGCGGCGTGGCGGCCCCCGTGGTCGAGGTCTCCGGGCGGACGTACCCCGTGGAGATCCGCTACCGCCCGCTCGTCCCCGACGCCGACGACGACGCCGACCCCAAGCACGCCGACGCCGAGGACGCCCTCGACCAGACGACGGCGATCTGCCGCGCCGTCGACGAGCTCCTGCGCGAGGGGCCCGGCGACGTCCTCGTGTTCCTCTCCGGCGAGCGCGAGATCCGCGACACCGCCGACGGCCTGCGCGACCACCTCGGCCCGCGGTTCACCGCGCCCGGCGTGCGCAGCCCGGTGCCGGGCGCCGTCGAGGTCCTCCCCCTCTACGCGCGCCTCTCCTCCGCCGAGCAGCACCGGGTGTTCGAGCCGCACACGCTGCGCCGGGTGGTCCTCGCGACGAACGTCGCCGAGACATCCCTCACCGTGCCGGGCATCCGCTACGTGGTGGACCCCGGCACCGCCCGCATCTCCCGCTACTCCCACCGCACCAAGGTGCAGCGCCTGCCGATCGAACCCGTCTCGCAGGCGAGCGCCAACCAACGCGCCGGCCGCTGCGGGCGGGTGGCCGACGGCGTCTGCATCCGCCTCTACTCGCGCCGCGACTTCGAGAGCCGCCCCGAGTTCACCGAGCCCGAGATCCTGCGCACCTCGCTCGCCTCGGTGATCCTGCAGATGACGGCCCTGGGCCTGGGCGAGGTGGCGGACTTCCCGTTCGTCGACGCCCCGGACGCCCGGGCGGTCCGCGACGGCCTCGCCCTCCTCACCGAACTCGGCGCCATCGAGCCCGGCACACAGGGCGCGGGCCGGCGCCTCACCGCCGTCGGGCGCGCCCTCGCCCAACTCCCCATCGACCCGCGGCTGGGGCGGATGCTCGTGGAGGCGGGCCGGCTCGGCGTCGTGCGCGAGGTCATGATCATCGTCGCGGCGCTCTCGGTGCAGGACGTCCGCGAGCGCCCGAGCGAGGCCCAGCAGGCCGCCGACGAGAAGCACCGGCGCTTCGCCGATCCCGCGTCGGACTTCCTCGCCTTCCTCAACCTCTGGGAGTACCTGCGCGAGCAGCAGCGAGACCTCTCCTCGAGCGCGTTCCGGCGCCTGTGCCGCGCGGAGTTCCTCAACTGGCTGCGGGTGCGCGAGTGGCAGGACGTCCACGAGCAGCTCCGGCAACTCGCCAAGCCCCTGGGCCTGACCATGAACCCGCACCGCCCGGTCGGGGAGGTCGACGCCGACGCCGTCCACCGCGCCCTGCTCGCCGGCCTGCTCTCCCACGTGGGCGTCTACGACGAGCGCAAGCGCGACTACCTCGGCGCCCGCGCCTCGCGCTTCGTGATCTTCCCCGGCTCGGGTCTGGCGAAGAAGCCGCCGGCCTGGGTGATGGCCGCCGAACTCGTCGAGACCTCGCGCCTGTTCGCGCGGACCGTGGCGCGCATCCGGCCCGAGTGGGTGGAGCCGCTCGCCGAGCACCTGGTCCGGCGCACGTACGCCGAGCCGCGCTGGTCCGGGCGCCAGGGCGCCGCCATGGTCACGGAGAAGGTGCTGCTCTACGGCATCCCGATCGTTCCCGGCCGCCCCACGCTCCTCGGGCGCGTCGATCCCGACGGCGCCCGGGAGATGTTCATCCGGCACGCCCTCGTCGAAGGCGACTGGCGCACCCCCCACCGGTTCTTCGCCCAGAACCGCGCGCTCCTCGAGGAGGCCGAGGAACTCGAGCACCGCGCGCGCCGTCGGGACATCGTGGTGGGCGCCGACGCGCTCTTCGACTTCTACGACGAGCGCCTGCCCCCGGGCATCGTCTCCGCGGGCCACTTCGACACCTGGTGGAAGGGCGAGCGGCGCCGTCGCCCCGACCTGCTCACCTTCACCCTCGAGATGCTCGCGCCGGACGCCGCGGGCGTGAACGCCGCCGCGTTCCCGCAGACCTGGCGCCAGGGCGACCTCACCCTCCCCCTGACCTACCAGTTCGCGCCCGGCACCGACGCCGACGGCGTCACGGTCCACGTACCGCTGGCCGTCCTGCCCCGCCTGCGCCCGGACGGCTTCGACTGGATGGTGCCCGGCCTGGTGGAGGATCTCACCGTCGCCACCATCCGCGCCCTGCCCAAGGCGATCCGGGTGCAGCTGGTCCCGGCGCCGGACGTGGCGCGCGCCGTCGTCGGCCTCCTCCCGGCGTGGGAGGAGGTAGCCCCCGCGCCCGACGGCGCCCCCTCCTTCCACGGGGCGTTCGCCGCCGCGGTGCGGGAGGCGCGCGGGGTGGAGGTCCCGGAGGAGGCGTTCGACGACGAGAAGTTGCCGCCCCACCTGCGCATGACCTTCCGCGTGGTCGGGGAGCGGGGCGAGGTGGTGGACGAGGGGAAGTCGCTGGTGGCGCTGCAGCGCAGGCTCGCGCCGCGCACCGCCGACGCCGTGCGCGCGGCGGTCCGGGGCGCGGTGCGCGCGGCGGTGGGCGGATCGGCTCCCGCCGGAGCGCAGCGGGGACGGTCCGTCGCGCGGGGCGCGACCACGTCTCCCCCTAACCCGCTCGACCGCGCGGGGCTGCGAACCTTTCCGTCCGACCTGCCCGAGGGGGGCATCCCCGAGGTCGTGGAGACGGTCGGGGCGCACGGGCACGTGGTCCGGGGCTATCCGGCGCTCGTGGTCGAGGGGGGCGACGTCGCGCTGCGCGTGCTCGCGACGGCCGGCGAGGCGGAGGCCGCCCATCCGGCCGGGGTTCGCCGCCTGCTGCTGCTCGACGTCAGCCTTGCGCCGGCACGCGTGACGAGCCGATGGTCCGGGGCGGAGGCGCTCACGCTCGCTGCCGGCCCGCACCGGACCACGGAGGCCCTGGTCGAGGACGTGCAGGTGGCCGCGATCGCGGCGCTGACGGCGGGCGAGGACCTGCGCGCTGTCCGCGATGCCGCCGCGTACGCCTCGCTGGCGGCCTGTGTGCGACCGGCCCTGGAGGACGAGGTGCACCGCGTGGTCGGCGACGTGGTGCGGGCGCTCGCGGCGTCGCGGGAACTGGACGCGGCCATCCGGTCCGCCACGTCGATGGCCCTGCTCGCCACGGTGTCGGACGTGCGCGCCCAGCAGCGGCGCCTGGTCCACGCCGGCTTCGCGAGCGAGACGCCACCGGAGCGCCTGCGCGATCTGCCGCGTTACCTGACAGGGGCGACGGCGCGGCTCTCCAAGGCCGCCGAGAGCCCGGTCCGGGACGCCGATCTCGCGGGGCGGGTCCGCCTGCTCGAGGACGCCCTGGCCGCAACGCGCGCGGCGGTGGAGGCGGGCCCGGTGGACCCGGCCCGGCTGGCCCGCGCCGAGGAGGTTCGCTGGCTCCTCGAGGAACTGCGCGTCTCGTTCTTCGCGCAGCACCTCGGGACCGCGACGCCCGTCTCGGAGAAGCGGATCACCAGGGCGATCGCCGCGATCTGAGGCAGCCCGGCCGGCGGCCCGCGTCAGCGGCCGTAGTGGTACCGGCACGCCGCGATGCGGACTTCCTGGTCCACCACCTTGTAGACCAGTCGGTGCTCGTCCGTGATTCGCCGCGACCAGTAACCGTGGAGGTAGCGCAGCGCCTCGGGCTTGCCGATTCCGTCATGGGGACGGCCCTGCCCCGCCCCGCGTGCGATGTCCCTCAGGAGATCGTTGATCCGGCGCAGGACGCGCCGGTCCTCGCTCTGCCACCGGACGTAGTCCGACCACGCGTCCTCGTCCCAGACGAACCTCATTCGTCGAGGAGGTCGTGCTCATGACCGCCGTCGTGCTCGAGGCGTTCGATCGCGCCCAGGAGGCGCCGCGCATTGGCGGGATTGCGGAGTAGGTAGGCGGTCTCCTTGAGCGACTCGTAGTCGGAGAGGGCGACCATGACCACCGGTTCGTGACCGGCACGGGTGATCACCACCTCCTCACGGTCCGCCTCCACCGCGTCGAGGGTGGCTGCGTAGTTCGCCCGGGACTGCGAGTACGAGATCGTCTTCACGACGGCCCCTTCCTGTGCTGCGTACAGGAAATTGTACCTCCGGCTGGGAGATTCGATCCCCTCTTGCGGTCGGGCTGCGCCCGCGCACGCCGGGATCGGGGCGTGGAACAGCCCGCGTGCTCCCGGCTCCGCGCCGAGTCCGGCGGCGGGACCGGGACGCCGTGCTGGACGATGCACGGCCCCCGCGGGCTGCGGTGACTGCTCGGGATTCGCCGGTCGCCCTGGGATCACGTCTCCCACGCGACCTTCGGATCGGGACAGTCCGTCCGAGGTACTCGGGCGACTAGCGGGCAGTCACCTCACGCGTCCGAAGAAACATCACTTCGCGACCACCTCCTTTCCCGTGTCCGGCCACCGTACGTCGCTACCGCCGCTCTGTCACGGGGAATTTTCGGAGCCGATCAGTCCGTGAGCGAGCGCGCCGGGCAGTCGGCCAGGTGGTCGTTCACGATGCCGATCGCCTGCATCGCGGCGTACGCCGTGGTGGGGCCGATGAACCGGAACCCGAGGCGCTTGAGCTCCTTCGCGAGCGCCGTCGACTCCGGCGTCACGGTCGGCACCTCCTCCCAGGACGACGGCGGTGCCTCGCGCGGCTGCGGCGCATGCCGCGCGAACAGCGCGGCGAGGGAGTCCCCGGCCTCGTGCATCGCCAGCACCGCTCGTGCCCCTGCGACGGTCGCCTCGATCTTGGCCCGGTTGCGGACGAGCCGCGCATCCCCCAGGAGGCGGGCGACGTCGTCGTCGTCGAACGCGGCGACCACCGCCGGTTCGAAGCCGTCGAACATCTCCCGGAATGCCTCGCGCTTGCGCAGCACCACGAGCCAGGACAGCCCCGCCTGGAAGCCTTCGAGGGCGATGCGCTCGAAGAGCGCCCCCTCCCCCTCGACCCGCCGGCCCCACTCCGAGTCGTGGTACGCCTCGTAGAGCGGATCCCCGCTTCCGAAGCACCGTTCCATGCCGTCCCGCCCTTCTCGACCCGTACCGATCCCCTCGAGCCCGAGGCTACGTCCGTGTGCCGACACGCCCCTCTCGCGCGCCGCCGATCTGTGGACGACCCCCGTCCACAGGCGTTGACCGCACCCACGCCCGGGATCACACTGACGGTGATCGCGGTCACCGTGATCGCGGGGGATCCAAGGGGGGATTCGCGATGACCGGACCGTTCGAGATCCACACGTTCGGGGCACCCGATCAGGTGCGGGAGTTCCCGCACGGGCGCGCCGAGTCGGTCGTGACGTCGCACGGCACCTACGGGCGCGGGACCTTCGAGCCCGGCTGGCGCTGGTCGACGTCCATCAAACCGATCGCCCAGACGGACCTGTGCCAGGTGGACCACTTCCTCTACCTCGTCTCCGGCGTGCTGCACGTCCAGATGGCCGATGGCACGGAACGCGACATCGTGGCCGGCGACGTGGCGCACATCCCGCCGGGGCACGACGCCTGGGTGGTCGGAGACGAGACCGCGGTCCAGGTGGACCTCGTTGCCGACGCCTCGCTGACCTACGCGATGCCACCCGCCTGACGGCGGGAGGGGGCAGGGTCGCTGAGGACCGGGAAGTCAGCCCGACACGTCGGTGCGGTCATGTCCACCGGCGTGTCGCCGATCCCATGACCGGGTTTGCGGTCCTCAGCGCCCACCACCCACCCCCGCCGCATGATCGGGTGGCACGCTGACGCCATGGACCTGAGGATCTTCACCGAGCCGCAACAGGGCGCCTCCTACGAGGACCAGCTGGCCGTGGCTCAGGCGACCGAGCGCCTGGGCTTCGACGCGTTCTTCCGGTCCGACCACGTCCTCGCCTTCGGGCACTACCCCGCGATGCAGGAACACGGCCTGCCCGGGCCCACGGACGCCTGGACCACGCTGGCGGGCCTCGCGCGGGAGACGTCCCGGATCCGGCTGGGTGTGCTCGTCTCCTCTGCCACCTTCCGCCACCCGAGCCTGCTCGCGATCCAGGTGGCCCAGGTGGACCAGATGTCCGGCGGGCGCGTGGAGTTCGGGCTGGGCACCGGCTGGAACGAGCCCGAGCACCGCGCCTACGGCATCCCGTTCCCTGCCCGGCGGTTCGACCTGCTCACCGAGCAGCTCGAGGTGATCACCGGCCTGTGGGGCACCCCGGTGGGCGAGCGGTTCTCCTACCTGGGCGAGCACTACACGCTCCTGGAGTCGCCCGCCCTGCCGAAGCCGGCCCAGGACCCGGTACCGATCATCGTCGGCGGGCACGGTCCGCGCCGCACGCCGGCGCTCGCCGCGCGCTTCGCGACCGAGTACAACACCGCCTTCCCGCCGAAGCACGAGATCCCCGACCGTTTCGCCCGCGTCCGCGAGGCCTGCGAGCAGGCGAACCGCGACCCCGGCAGCCTGATCTACTCGGTGGCCCTCACGCTGTGCGCCGGTACCACGGAGGCCGACGTCGCCCGCCGGGCGGCCAGGCTCGGCACCACGCCCGAACGCATGCGGGCGCGTGGCCTGGCGGGGACCGCCCAGGAGGTGGTCGACATCCTCGGCTGGCTCGGCTCTCTCGGTGCGTCCCGCGTCTACCTTCAGGTCCTCGACCTGCAGGACCTGGACCACCTCGAGTTCGTCGCCGCGGAGGTCGTGCCACAGTTGTGACGGCAGCCCGGCGGCCCTCCGTCCTCGGACCCGTCCCGCCTCCGCCCACCGAAAGGCGCCGCTCATGAAGCCCCTCGGCACCCCCTACTCGCCGTCGGCCACGCGCGTGATGCTCCTGGGCGCGGGGGAACTCGGCAAGGAGGTGGTGATCGCGCTCCAGCGGCTCGGCGTCGAGACCATCGCCGTCGACCGCTACGACCACGCCCCCGCCCAGCAGGTGGCCCACCACGCGCGGACCATCGACATGACGGACGGCGAGGCCCTGCGCGCCCTGATCCTCGCCGAGCGCCCCGACGTGGTGGTCCCAGAGATCGAGGCGATCGCGACCCCGGCGCTCGAGGCCCTCGAACGCGAGGGGCTCGCCCGCGTTGTCCCCACCGCCCGCGCGACGCGTCTGACCATGGACCGCGAGGGCATCCGCCGCCTCGCCGCGGAGGAACTCGACCTCCCCACCAGCCCCTACGCGTTCTGCTCCTCCCTGGAGGAGATGCGCGCCGCCGTCGACGGCGCACACGGCCGGGACGGGATCGGCTACCCGTGCGTGGTCAAGCCGTGCATGAGTTCCTCCGGGAAGGGTCAGAGCAAGGTGGACGTCCCCGCAGACCTGCCGCGTGCGTGGGAGCACGCCCACGCGGCGGGGCGGGTCAGCGGCGAGCGGGTGATTGTCGAGGGGTTCGTGCACTTCGACTACGAGATCACCCTGCTCACGGTGCGCTCACTGGGTGACGACGGCGCCGTCCACACCTCCTTCTGCGCGCCGATCGGCCACGTCCAGGCGGGCGGCGACTACGTGGAGTCCTGGCAGCCGCACCCGATGGCACCCGCCGCGCTGCGCCGGGCCAAGGAGGTGGCCGGGCGGGTGACGGAGGCGTTGGGCGGGGTCGGCGTGTTCGGCGTCGAGTTGTTCGTGCGCGGCGAGGAGGTCTGGTTCTCCGAGGTGAGCCCGCGCCCGCACGACACCGGGATGGTCACCATGGTCACCCAGTGGCAGAGCGAGTTCGAGATCCATGCGCGGGCGGTCCTCGGCCTGCCGGTGGACACGTCCCTGCGCAACCCCGGCGCGAGCGCCGTGATCTACGGGGCCGTGACCGCCGACGGCGTCGTGTTCGACGGTGTCCCCGCCGCCCTCGCCGTTCCCGGCACCGAGGTGCGCCTGTTCGGCAAGGGCCAGAGCCGGCCAAAGCGCCGGCTGGGCGTGGCGCTGGCCCGGGGGGACGACGTCGACCGCGCCCGCGAGCGCGCCTTGCTCGCGGCGTCGCTGGTGTGCCCGCGCCCGGCGTCGTGACGGACGTTCAGTCGTGAGGGGCGTTCAGTCGTGAGGGACGTTCAGTCGTGACGGGCGTTCAGTCCTGACGGGCACGCACGGTCAGGGTGCGACGTCAGTGACGTCGTCGGGGTCCTGCGCCACGGGCCCGCTCGGCGTCCAGACGTAGGTGGTGCGCGGCACGGCGACGTCGCCGCCGCCTTCCCGCGTGAGGCGTCGGCCCACCTGGACCACCCGCGGCACGGCCGAGTACGCGCCGGCCACCAGGCACTCGCCCTGGCGGAACTCCGGGACCGTCGCGAGGAGGCGGGGCGGCACGAAGCCGAAGACGGCGCCGAGTTCGGCGAGGTCGCCGGGGGAGTTCATGCGCATGAGCAGCAGGTTGTCGCACTGCGAGAGCACGTTCGGATGGATCTTGCTCGGCCGCTGCGTCGAGAGCAGCAGCCACAGCCCGTACTT
This sequence comes from Actinomycetales bacterium, assembly GCA_029975645.1. Lineage (GTDB taxonomy): Bacteria > Actinomycetota > Actinomycetes > Actinomycetales > JAHECE01 > JAHECE01. Next base: position 1,975 of record JARKOU010000110.1, on the reverse strand, counting down.
GCGGCCCTCCGCGGCGATCTGTGCGAGTCGCGCGGTGACCGCCGCCTGGAGCGGGTCGGACGGCTCGCTGGAACACAGGTTGTGGGCCTCGTCGATCACGAGGAGCACCGGGGCGCGGCGCTCGCGCTCGGCCCAGATGTTCTGGAGCAGCGCGAGCGCGGCGATCGAGCGCTCGCGAGGATCGTCGAAACCGGCGAGGTCGAGCACCAGCGCCCGGGAGCCGAGTTTGGACTCGGCGAGGCAGGACGCCGACTCCGTCCGGGACCATACGGACATCTCGAGCAGGCCGAGGTTCTCGAACCGCTGGGCGAGGGCTCGGTCGATCGGGCGGTCGCCGGTGGCCAGTCGCCGGGCGAACTCCAGGAGCTCCGCGCCGCCCAGCGACGTGGAGAAGAGCCCGCGCAGCGCGTTGAACTCCTCGCGGTCCGCGAGGGGGTCGACGCCGAGCACCGCGGCCCGGTCCGCAGGCGAGAGCTCCGGAAAGGCGACCGTGAGGGGGCGCGCCCCGGGCTCGAGCGCCGCCCGCCCCGACCGCAGCACGCGGACCCTGGCTCGCCGGAGGCGCTCCGCGGTGTCGTCGGACTCCTCGGGGCGCACCTCGCCGAGGTGCACGAAGTCGGCGTTCGGATCGAAGATGATCATGTTGAGGGCGGTGTGGGCGAGCAGGCGCTCCAGGACGACGCCGAGCGCATAGGTCTTCCCCGAGCCGCTCTGCCCGCAGACGAAGGTGTGGCGGTTGAACCTGCCGGTCCGGACCAGAGCGGGGACGACGTCGGAGCCGGCCCGGACGGTCCCGACCTCGAGGTCGTGGCGGGACCAGGAGTCGAACGCGTCCAGCACGTCCCGGGGCGCCCGGGTCATCCGGCCCCCCGCGAAGGGGCGCGGACTGGTCTCGCGAACCGCGCCGTCCTCCACCTCGGCGAGGATTCGACCGGTACAGGCCACCGCCCCGTGATCGAGGGCGACGTCGAGCACCTGGCCCAGGAGGCGGCGTCCGCCCGTGCACTCGAGGAGCGCGAGGTCGCCGGCCAGGAAGCCGGGCTCGAGGGGGACCCGGCACGCGAAGGTGCGGCCGTCCACGGACGTCACGGCGTGGTCGGTGCCGTGCGGTGCTGCCGCGCCGGGTAGCACGCCCGCGCCGGGCATGACTCCGGCGCTTGCCGTCCCCTCGTAGTCCACCGTCACGGTTGCCTCCCTTGGCTCGTGGTGCGGCCCACGATTCCGGCACCTGGCCGGATGCGCAACGCCGGCCGCCGCCCTCCCGAGGCGAACACCGGCGTCGGCCTCCTCAAACGCCACGGGGCGGGCCGTCCGGCGGATGTCACCACCGGGCGGCCCGCCCCGTCTCGGGTGGACCGAAGGGTCAGCCGATCACGCGCACGCGGCCGACGGCGAGGAGCGTGATGCCCTCGACGAGCACCTGGACGCCGAGCAGGACGCCGAGGAGCACGAAGGAGGCGGCGAAGAGGTTGAAGAGCACGATCAGGCCCAAGATCACGGAGATGATGCCGCTAATGATGAGCAGCCAGCGGCCCTCCTTGAACTGGAAGGCGCCGAAGATGCGGACCAGGCCACCGACGAAGAACAGCCCACCGGCCAGCAGGGTGAGGCTGACCACGGTGGCGCCGGGGTTGCGCAGGATGAAGGCGCCGAGCACCACCAGCAGCGCGCCGCCGAGGGCTGCGGACCAGAACCCGCCGGACTTGATCCGGAAGAACGAGGCGATGAACAGGACGAGGCCGGAGATCAGGGCCGTCCAGCCGAGGAAGAAGACGGAGACGGCGGTCGCCCAGACGGAGTTGGCGAGGAGGCCGAGGCCACCGAGCACCATGATGATGCCGAAGACGACGTCCCAGCCGGAGCGGCGGCGCTCGAGCGTCACAGTGGACATGGAGTGCTCCCTAGCGAGCGAGTCGGAACCGAACCGGGGCGGGCTTGCACCGGTGCGGCGCCAGCATCCCGCACCTGCCGCCCA
>JARKOU010000107.1 GCA_029975645.1 Actinomycetales bacterium | reverse complement strand
CGAGTGGATCGTTCTCGCGCATCCACACGTGCACGGCCAGGTCGTGGGCGTCCCACCCCTCGCACAGGGTCGGGGCGTCCGGCCCGAACTCCAGCAGGGCGTCACAGAGGGCGGCACGTTCGGTCTTGGCGAATCCCATGCGGACAGCCTAGTCACGCCGCGCGACCGGCAGCGCTGGGTCGCAGGTGCTTCCTGTGCCAAAGTCACGGAAACCCGCGCGAAGTCCGCAAGGGGGAGTAGTCGTTCTGCACTGTCACGGTGAAACGCCGGCGTTTGGCGTGACAGTGGTGAGCGAACATCCCGGGGGATTGGGCAGGGCCAGTGGGGCCGATGACGGCGGGGCCGGGGCCGGGGGTGGGGACGGATTCGGGCCCCGGACGGCGTCCAACCGGCCGCGTGGAACAATGGCGCGCATGCCAAGCCTTGCTCCGCAGATCGCCGCGCGCCTCAAGCGCACGGGCGACGGGCTCGTCGCGGCGATCGCGCAGGACGCCACCTCGGGCGCCGTGCTCATGCTCGCCTGGATGAACGACGATGCGCTCGCCCGCACGCTCGCGACCCGCGAGGCCACTTACTGGTCGCGCTCGCGTCAGGAGCTGTGGGTGAAGGGGGCCACGAGCGGCCACACCCAGCACGTGCGCAGCGTCGCCCTCGACTGCGACGGCGACGCCGTTCTCCTGCGCGTCGATCAGACCGGCGGGGCCTGTCACACCGGCGCCGCGACCTGTTTCGATGCCGACGTGCTGCTCGGCGAGGAGCCCGCATGAACCTCACGATCACCCCGGACGCCGGGACCTTCGCCACGGCCGCCGCCGAGCACGGGCGGCGCATCATCAGCGTGTGGACGCGCCTGCTCGCCGACGACGTCACCCCGGTCGGCCTCTACCACCACCTGTGCGGGGCGCGGACGAACACCTTCCTCTTCGAGTCGGCCGAGTCCGGCGTGTGGGGGCGCTACTCGATCGTCGGCGTCGACGCGGTTGCCGTGCTGTCGGAACGCAACGGGCAGGCACACTGGACCGGCCGCGAACTCGCGAATCTGCCCACCGGCGGCGATCCGCTCGACGTGCTCGCCGAGACCCTCCGCCGGCTGCACACGCCGCGGACCGACGGCCTGCCGCC
>JARKOU010000089.1 GCA_029975645.1 Actinomycetales bacterium | reverse complement strand
GGGCGCCGCTTGTACTGGCTGTAGAAGGTGGCGACGGCGGAGACCTCGGCCGTGGACAGGCCCAGGACGTCGGCGCACAGCGCGATGCCCCGCGGGCTCACGAAGGCGTCCTCGGACTGCACCAGGTGGAGCATCGGCAGCCGGGCCGAGCGGGCCACAGGGTAGCGCGCGACGATCTCCTCGGCCTCGGCGCGCAGCCGGCCGTAGGTTGCGGCGTCGTACGTGGTGTGGGGCGTGTGCTCGCTCGTCTCGGTCACACCGGCCTCGGTCACACCGGCCTCGGTCACACCTGCCTCGGTCACCGGTCGACACCTCCCAGCACGGGGTCGATGGAGGCGACGGAGACCACGACGTCGGCCACCTGGCCGCCCTCGCACATCACCGCCACGGCCTGAAGGTTGGTGAAGGACGGGTCGCGGAAGTGCGCCCGGTAGGGGCGCGTTCCGCCGTCGGAGACGAGGTGGACCCCGATCACGCCCCGCGGGTGCTCGATCGTCTGGAACACCTGGCCCGCCGGGACGCGGAAGCCCTCCGTGACCAACTTGAAGTGGTGGATCAGGGCCTCCATGGAGGTGCCCATGATCTGGCGGATATGGTCCAGGGAGTTCCCCTGGCCGTCCGCGCCGATGGACAGCTGCGCCGGCCACGCGATCTTCTTGTCGGCCACCATGACCGGGCCGGGTCCCAACGCCTCGAGGCGGTCCAGCACCTGGGAGACGATCCTGATGGACTCCCGGGCCTCCTTCATCCGCAGCACCACGCGGCTGTAGGAGTCGGAGTCGGTGGAGGTGGGGACGTCGAAGGTGAGGTGCTCGTAACCGCAGTACGGCTGCGACTTGCGCAGGTCGAACGGCAGGCCCGCCGAGCGCAGCACGGGGCCGGTCACGCCCAGCGCCATGGCGGCCGCGAGGGGCAGGTAGCCGACCCCCACCATGCGGCCCTTGAAGATCGGGTTGGCGAGCATGAGGTCCTCGAGCTCGCCGATCCCGCTCGCGATCACGGGCAACTTCTCGCGGATCGCCGCGATGGTCCCAGGGGGGAGGTCCTGGGCCACGCCGCCGGGGCGGATGTAGGCGTGGTTCATGCGCAGCCCCGTGATGCGCTCGAAGAGCCGGAGGATCTCCTCGCGCTCCCGGAACGAGATCGTCATGATCGTGGTCGCGCCGAGTTCGTTGCCCCCGGTCCCGACCGCCACGAGGTGGGAGGAGATGCGGTTGAGCTCCATCATGAGAATGCGGATGAGGCTCGCCCGCTCGGGGACGTCGTCCGTGATGCCCAGCAACTTCTCCACGGCGAGGCAGTACGCCACCTCTTGGAAGAACGGCGCGACGTAGTCCATCCGGGTACAGAAGGTCACGCCCTGGGTCCAGGTGCGGAACTCCATGTTCTTCTCGATGCCGGTGTGGAGGTAGCCGACGCCGGCCCGCGCCTCGGTGACCGTCTCGCCGTCGATCTCCAGGATGAGCCGCAGCACGCCGTGCGTGGACGGGTGCTGGGGGCCCATGTTGACGACGATGCGCTCCTCGCCGAGCGCGGCGGCCTCGGCGGCGATCTCGGCCCAGTCGCCGCCGACGGCGGTGAACTCGGTGGGCTCGGGCGCGCCGGGTCGGCCGCGGCCGGCCTGGCCCGCCGGGCGGGTGGCGGATGTGGGGGCCATCAGCTGTACGACCTCCGCTCGTCCGCCGGGGGCACGGTGGCGCCCTTGTACTCCACCGGGATGCCGCCGAGCGGGTAGTCCTTGCGCTGGGGGTGGCCCGGCCAGTCGTCGGGCATCGCGATGCGGGCGAGGGCCGGGTGGCCGTCGAAGACGATGCCGAAGAAGTCCCAGGTCTCGCGCTCGTGCCAGTCGTTCGTGGGGTAGACGGACGTGGTCGAGGGGATGTGCGGGTCCGCGTCCGGGGCGGTCACCTCGAGGCGCAGGTGCCGCCCGTGCGTGATCGACATGAGGTGCACGACGGCGTGGAGCTCCCGGCCGACGTCGTGCGGATAGTGCACGCCGGAGACGCCGAGGCTGAGCTCGAAGCGCAGGTCCTGCTCGTCCCGCAGCGCACGCGCGAGGCGCACGAGGTGCTCGCGGCGGACCATGAGCGTGAGTTCGCCGCGGTCGACCACCACGCGCTCGATCGCGTCCGCGAAGGGCACGCCCTGCTCCTCGAGCACCTCGGCGACCAGGTCGACGACGTCGTCGAAGTACGAGCCGTAGGGGCGCTGCGCGGCGGGCGCCATCGTGACCGTGCGGACCAGGCCGCCGAAGCCCGAGGTGTCCCCGGTCCCCTGCACGCCGAACATGCCGGTCCGGGTGCCGATCACGTCGGCGGTCGCTGCCGGCGCGCGCAGGGGCGTCGCCTCGACCTCAGCGCCCGCGGTGGTCGACGGCGCGGCGGGGGTGCCGCTCGCCGTCGTCGGCTCGTTCGCGCTCACGCCAGGAGCCCCTTCATCTGGTGCGTGGGGATCGCGGCGAGCGCCGCCTCCTCCGCGGCGCGCGCCGCGGCCCTCCGGTTCGAGCCCAGCGGCTCGTTCTGGATCTGCTCGTGCAGCGCGAGGATCGCGTTGATGAGCATCTCCGGGCGCGGCGGGCAACCGGGCAGGTAGATGTCCACGGGGAGGATGTGGTCCACGCCCTGGACGATCGCGTAGTTGTTGAACATGCCGCCCGAGGACGCACAGACGCCCATCGAGAGCACCCACTTGGGCTCGGCCATCTGGTCGTAGACCTGGCGGATGATCGGCGCCATCTTCTGGCTCACCCGGCCAGAGACGATCATGAGGTCGGCCTGCCGGGGCGAGGCCCGGAACACCTCCATGCCGAAGCGCGAGAGGTCGAAGCGGGGGGTGCCGACCGCCATCATCTCGATGGCGCAGCACGCCAGGCCCATGGTCACCGGCCAGAGCGAGGCCTTGCGGAAGTACCCGACCAGGTCCTCCACCGTCGCCAGCCCGAAGCCGGCGGGAATCTTGTCCTCGAGTCCCATCGTCGCTGCTCCCCTCAGGTCCACTCGAGCCCGCCACGGCGCCACTCATAGAGGAACGGCACCGTGATCAGGAAGATGAAGGAGAGCATCGCGATGAGGCCGAACGCTCCCACCTCGGAGAAGGCGACCGCCCACGGGTAGAGGAAGACCACCTCGATGTCGAAGATGATGAACGTCATCGCCACGAGGTAGTACTTCACCGGGAAGCGCCCGGCGATGGCGTGCGGCGTCGGCTCGATGCCGCACTCGTAGGCGTCCATCTTCGCGCGGTTGTACCGCTTCGGCCCGATGATCGCGCTCGCGGCCACGCCACCGAGGGCCATCACGGCGGCCACGCCCATCATGACGAGGATGGGGACGTACGGGTTGGTCATGACGACGGCACCACCTTGGTCAGGGCGGTGATGACGCGGTCCATCGTGTCGCCGCCGCGGGGGTCGTAGCAGTCGGAGAGGAGCTTCATCGTGAAGCGCATCAGCGTGGGACGGGGCAGACCGTACCGGGTACAGACGCGCATCACCTCGGGGTGCTCGATGAGCTTCACGAAGTAGCGCCCGAGCGTGTAGTAGCCCCCGAGGTCCTCGCGCATCCGCGGGCCGTACGTGCGCAGAGCCTTCTCGCGCCCGTACGCGCTGGTCCGGGCAAGGGCCTGGGAGATCACGTCCGCCGCGACGCGCCCGGCCTGCATCCCGTAGGCGATGCCCTCGCCGTTGAACGGGGAGACCATGCCCCCGGAGTCGCCCACGAGCACCAGGCCCTTGCGGTAGTGCGGGGTCCGGTTGAACGCCATGGGGAGGGCGGCGCCGCGCACCTCGCCCACCTGGTTCTCGGGGGTGAACTCCCACTCGGCCGGGGCGTTGGCCATCCAGCGCGCGAACAGCTCCTTGTAGTCCAGGCGCGTGGCCTTCGCCGTCGAGGACACCGAGCCGAGGCCCACGTTCACGGTCCCGTCGCCGAGGGCGAAGATCCAGCCGTAGCCGGGCAGGAGGTTCGAGCGCCCCGGTGCACCGTCCCACAGCTCGAGGTGCGACTCCATCCACTCGTCGTCGTGCCGCGGGGTGCGGAAGTAGGTGCGCACGGCCACGCCCATGGGGCGGTCGTCACGCTTGGTGATGCCCATGGCCGTGGCCAGGCGGGACGAGACGCCGTCGGCGGCGACGACGACGGGTGCCCGGAAGGTGCGCTCCGACCCCTGCTCGCCCGGGAGCCGGCGTCCCGCGCCGTCGACCTGGCGGGCGGTGACACCGACGATCCGGCCGCTGCCCTCGTCGATCACCGGGGCTGTGACGGCGTGCCCTTCGAGCAGCTTCGCGCCCGTGCTGCGGGCGTGGAACGCGAGCGTGGCGTCGAGGTTCATGCGGCTGCGGGCGAGCCCGTAGTTCGGATAGGCGGCCAGTTCCGGCCACTCGAGCTGGATCTGGTGTCCGCCGCCGATGACGCGCAGTCCGCGGTTGCGGATCCAGCCGTCTTCCTCGCGGATCGGCACACCCATCGCGATGAGCTCGCGCACGGCCCGGGGCGTCAGGCCGTCGCCGCAGACCTTGTCGCGGGGAAAAGTGGCCTTCTCGAGCAGGAGGACCTCGAGGCCCGTGGCGGCGAGGTAGTGGGCGGTTGCCGAACCGGCCGGACCTGCACCGACGACGATGACGTCAGCGTCGTCCGACGCGCTGTGCTGTCCTGCCACATCGCCTCATCATCGTTGGTATACGGGGGGTCGCCCTGTGCCGGGGAGTCTACAAACGCCCCGGCGGAGTGTCTCGTTAGGCTTACCTAACCCGCCATCCCTCGCCGAACACGTGGTTGGTCGTCTCATCGGGTCGAATGAGACGACCAACCACGTGTTCGGCGAGAAGAG
>JARKOU010000085.1 GCA_029975645.1 Actinomycetales bacterium | reverse complement strand
CGAGTGGATCGTTCTCGCGCATCCACACGTGCACGGCCAGGTCGTGGGCGTCCCACCCCTCGCACAGGGTCGGGGCGTCCGGCCCGAACTCCAGCAGGGCGTCACAGAGGGCGGCACGTTCGGTCTTGGCGAATCCCATGCCGACAGCCTAGTCACGCCACGCGACCGGCACGGCCGCCCTTTCCGTCCGGGGAGGGAGGACAGCCCGAGCGTCGCCGCACCGGAGGAGTGGTCGTGCTGCACTGTCACGGTGGAACCCGACGATTGAGCGTGACAGTGGCGAGCGATCATCCCGGGGGTCGCCGGGGATGGGGGTTGGTGCCACCCACACCGACCAGGCGTGCACCTTGGCCGTCCCTGCTCGTGGCCTGTCGCGCTCGGACGCCGCCGGCGTGCACCCGGTCGCGTGGAACAATGGCCGGCATGCCAAGCCTCGCCCCTCAGCTCGCCGCGCGCCTGAAGCGCACCGGCGACGGGCTCGTCGCGGCCATCGCGCAGGACGCCACCTCCGGCGCCGTGCTCATGCTCGCCTGGATGAACGACGACGCCCTCGCCCGCACGCTCGCGACCCGCGAGGCCACCTACTGGTCGCGCTCGCGGCGGGAGCTGTGGGTCAAGGGCGCCACGAGCGGCCACACGCAGCACGTGCGCAGCGTCGCCCTCGACTGCGACGGCGACGCCCTCCTGCTGCGCGTCGACCAGACCGGCGGCGCCTGCCACACGGGGGCCTCGACGTGTTTCGACGCCGAGGTGCTCCTCGGGGAGGGCGACGCGTGAGCCTCACGATCACCCCGGACGCCGCCGCCTTCGCTGCCGCGGCGGCCGAGGACGGGAGGCGAGTCATCAGCGTCTGGACGCGCCTGTTCGCCGACGACGTGACCCCCGTCGCGCTGTACCACCACCTGTGCGGGACGCGGACGAACACGTTCCTGCTCGAGTCGGCTGAGGCGGGTGTCTGGGCACGCTACTCGATCGTCGGCGTCGACGCGGCTGCCGTGCTGTCGGAACGCAACGGGCAGGCACACTGGACCGGCCGCGAACTCGCGAATCTGCCCACCGGCGGCGATCCGCTCGACGTGCTCGCCGAGACCCTCCGCCGGCTGCACACGCCGCGGACCGACGGCCTGCCGCC
>JARKOU010000078.1 GCA_029975645.1 Actinomycetales bacterium | reverse complement strand
GAACAGCCATCCCTGCCCGCAGTGTTCTACTATCCGTGACTCGGAAGTTAGGTCAGCCGAAGTCAGGAGTTCCCGTGGCCACAGCGATCGCGGTGCCGGAGATGCTGCGCCGGCGCGTGATCCCGTTCCTGGGCCCCGCGTTCGTCGCGGCGATCGCCTACGTGGACCCCGGCAACGTCGCTGCGAACCTCACGGCCGGCGCGCGGTACGGCTACCTGCTGGTCTGGGTCCTCGTGATGGCCAACGCGATGGCCGTCGTCGTCCAGTACCAGTCCGCGAAGCTGGGCCTGGTCACCGGACGCACGCTGCCCGAACTCGTCGGATCGCGCATGCGCCGCGGGCCGCGGCTCGCCTTCTGGGCCCAGGCGGAGGTGGTCGCCGCGGCCACGGACCTGGCCGAGGTGATCGGCGGCGCGATCGCCCTCTACCTGCTCTTCGGGACGCCGCTGCTGCTCGGTGGGGTCATCGTCGGCGTCGTCTCGATGGCCCTGCTGGCCGTCCAGAACCGGGTGGGCCAGCGGCAGTTCGAGCACGTCATCGTGGCTCTTCTGGTGGTCATCACCCTGGGCTTCGTGAGCGGGCTCCTGGTGAACCCGCCGGACGCCCAGGGTGTGCTCTCCGGCCTGGTGCCGCGGTTCGCCGGCGTGGACAGCGTGCTGCTCGCGGCGAGCATGCTCGGCGCCACCGTGATGCCCCACGCCATCTACGTCCACTCCGCGCTGGCGCGGGACCGCCACGGCCACGCCGCAGATCCCGCCCGCCGCGTCCACCTGATCCGCGCCACCCGGTGGGACGTCGTCGCGGCCCTCACGGTGGCCGGCGCGGTCAACATCGCGCTGCTCCTGCTCGCGGCCACCAACCTGCGCGGCGTCGAGGGGACCGACACGATCGAGGGGGCGCACGCCGCCGTGGTCACCGCGCTCGGCCCCGGAATCGGCCTGGCCTTCGCACTCGGTCTGCTCGCCTCGGGCCTGGCCTCGACGTCGGTGGGCTGCTACGCGGGCGCGACGATCATGCAGGGCCTGCTGCACCGGCGGATCCCGCTCCTGCTCCGCCGGGTCATCACGCTGGTGCCGGCGCTTCTGCTGCTGGCGATCGGCGTCGACCCCACGTGGGCCCTGGTGATCAGCCAGGTGGTGCTGAGCTTCGGCATCCCGTTCGCGCTGGTGCCGCTGCTGCGCCTGACCGGCGACCGCAGCCTGATGGGGGCGTCCGTCAACAGCACCGCCATGCGCTGGACCATGGGCGTGATCGTGGGGCTCGTGAGCGCGCTCAACCTGGCCCTGATCGCGCTGACGATCGTCGGGTGACCGCCCCGAGGTAGTCGCTTCGACGTGGGGTAGTCGCTCCGAACCGACTACCCCACGCCGAACCGACTACTTCACCGGGCGAAACCGCCCGCCTGCCAGTCCGAGCCTCAGTGGTGGTGCCCCGACGCCTGAGCGTCCTTGAGCCGCTGGAAGGACCGCGCGATCTCGGCCTCGGCCTCCTCGCGGCCCACCCAGTGCGCGCCCTCCACGGACTTGCCGGGCTCGAGGTCCTTGTAGACCTCGAAGAAGTGCTGGATCTCGAGGCGGTGGAACTCGCTCACGTCCTCGATGTCGGCGCGCCACGAGGCGCGCTGGTCACCGCACGGCACGCACAGGACCTTGTCGTCACCGCCGGCCTCGTCCTTCATCCGGAACATGCCCAGCGCGCGGCACCGGATGAGGCAGCCGGGGAACGTGGGCTCCTCCAGGAGCACCAGGGCGTCGAGCGGGTCCCCGTCCTCACCGAGCGTGTCGTCGATGAAGCCGTAGTCGTCCGGGTAGCGCGTGGAGGTGAAGAGCATCCGGTCCAGCCGGATGCGGCCGGTCTCGTGGTCCACCTCGTACTTGTTGCGCTGTCCCTTGGGGATCTCGATGGTGACGTCGAATTCCACGGCGTGGCCTTCCCTGCGTGAGGATGTGGGCGCTCCGGTGCGCTCATCAGCGGCCTCTAGTCTGGCCTATCGAGGCCGCTCGTGCGCCCTCGTGGGGAGGTGATCGTGGTGCGTCTGGGCATCGGTCTCGCCGTGACGGGCGTGATCGCGCTTGCAGGCCTGGCCGTCGCGGACGCCGTCGACGCCCTCCCCGACTCCTTCCCCGGCGTCCTCACCCTGGACGAGCCGTGGGAGGAGCCGACGCCGTTCCCCACCGTGACGCTGACGCCCGCGCCGTCGCCGCCGGCAGTGCTCGCCGGCCTGGACGACGCCGCGCCCGTCCCCGATCCCGCGCGCCTCGCCGAGATCTCCGCCCCCTTGCTCGCCGACGCGCGGCTGGGCGGCGGGCGCGGCGTGGTGGTCCTCGACGCCGCCACCGGCGACGTCCTCCTGGACTCCGATGGCGCTGTGCCCCGCACCCCCGCCTCCACGATCAAGATCCTGACGACGACGGCGGCCCTCGCCGCCCTCGGCGAGGAGTCCCGCCTGCGCACCACGGCGCTGCTCGGCCCGGAGGCTGCCGCCGGCGCCACGCCCACCCTCTACCTGCGCGGCGGGGGCGACGTCCTGCTGGCGGCCGGCGCGGGGGACCCGGGCGCCGTCGTCGGTCACGCCGGCCTGGGTGACCTCGCTGCCCGGACCGCCGACGCGCTCGCCGCGCGCGGCGTGACGAGCGTGCGCCTCGCCCTGGACACCTCCGCCTACTCCGGGCCGACGACGGCGCCCGGCTGGGGTCCGATCGACCTGGGCGGCGGCTTCGTGGCCCCCGTGACCCCGCTCGCGATCGACCGCGGGATCGTCGCAGGGCAGACGCCGCGCGACGCCGACCCCGCCCTCACGGCGGCCCGCACCTTCGCGGCGGCGCTCGCGGCGGAGGGCGTGGCGGTGGAAGGCGTGCCCCCGGAGGGCGACGTGGCCCGGGAGGCGGCGCCGTCGGACACGGTGGAGGTGGCGGCGGTGGAGTCCGCCACCATCGGGGACCTCGTGGCGCTCACGCTCGAGGAGTCCGACAACGACCTCGCGGAGGCGCTGGCCCGCGCCGTCGCGATCGAGGCCGGCACGCCCGCTGACTTCGCGGGCGCCTCCGCGGCCGTGCTGGACGCGCTCGAGACGGCGGGCGTCGACGTCGGCGGCGTGACCATGGTGGACGGCTCCGGGCTCTCGGAAGGCAACGCCGTGCCACCGCTCGTGCTCGCGCGGCTGGCGGCCCGCGTTGCGGACCCGGCGCAGCCCGGGCTCGTGGTCGTGGCCACCGGGATGCCGATCGCCGGGCTCCGGGGCACCCTGGAGGACCGGTTCGCGACGTCGAGCCCCGCCGTCGGCGTCCTGCGAGCCAAGACCGGCACGCTCCAGACGGTGGTGAGCCTGGCCGGCACCGTGCTCGACGCCGACGGCCGACTCCTTGCCTTCGCCGTGATCGCCGATGAGGTCCCGATCGGGGGCGTGGCCGCGGCGCGCGACGCCGTCGAGGAGTGGGCGGGCACCCTTGCCGCCTGCGGCTGCTCGGCCTGACGACACCGGCCGCTCGACCCTCCGGCCCGTTTCTCGCTGACGTCGAGGGTTGTCGCTCGCGACGTCGAGC
>JARKOU010000061.1 GCA_029975645.1 Actinomycetales bacterium | reverse complement strand
CGCGGGCGTGGATGGGCCTGGCGGGAGGCCCGCCAGGGCCGGATGGGTGCCCGCGCGCAGAACCCAGCCGCCCGCCGAGGCGACCCGATCGGTGGCGTTGCCGAGAAGCCGCGACCCTCCGTCGCGCCCGGACTAGGCTCGACGACCATGAGCGCACCCACGTCCGGAGTGGACATCAAGCCCCGCAGCCGCCAGGTCACCGATGGTCTCGAGGCCACCGCCGCGCGAGGGATGCTCCGCGCGGTCGGCCTGGGTGACGACGACTTCGCGAAGCCGCAGATCGGCATCGCGAGCTCGTGGAACGAGATCACGCCCTGCAACCTCTCGCTGGACCGGCTGGCGCAGGCGGCCAAGTCCGGCGTGCACGCAGCGGGCGGCTACCCGCTCGAGTTCGGCACCATCTCGGTCTCGGACGGCATCTCCATGGGCCACGAGGGGATGCACTTCTCCCTCGTCAGCCGGGACATCATCGCCGACAGCGTCGAGACGGTCATGCAGGCCGAGCGGCTCGACGGTTCGGTGCTCCTCGCCGGCTGCGACAAATCCCTGCCCGGGATGCTCATGGCCGCCGCCCGTCTCGACCTCGCCGCGGTCTTCCTCTACGCCGGCTCGATCATGCCGGGCTGGGTGAAGCTCTCCGACGGCACGGAGAAGGACGTCACGATCATCGATGCCTTTGAGGCCGTCGGCGCGTGCGCTCGCGGGCTCATGAGCAAGGAGGACGTCGACCGGATCGAGCGCGCCATCTGCCCGGGTGAGGGCGCCTGCGGCGGCATGTACACGGCGAACACGATGGCCTCGGTGGCCGAGGCGATCGGCATGTCGATCCCCGGGTCGGCGGCACCGCCGTCGGCCGACCGGCGCCGCGACCACTTCGCGCACCGCTCGGGCGAGGCCGTCGTCGAGCTCCTGCGCCAGGGCATCACGGCCCGCCAGATCATGACCAAGGAGGCGTTCGAGAACGCCATCGCCGTCGTCATGGCGTTCGGCGGCTCGACGAACGCCGTCCTCCACCTCCTTGCCATCGCGCACGAGGCCGAGGTGGACCTCACGCTCGACGACTTCTCGCGAGTCGCGGACCGCGTGCCGCACCTCGGCGACCTCAAGCCCTTCGGCCGCTTCGTCATGAACGACGTCGACCGCATCGGCGGCGTCCCGGTGGTCATGAAGGCGCTCCTGGACGCCGGCCTGATCCACGGCGACTGCCTCACGGTGACGGGCAAGACCGTCGCGGAGAACCTCGCCGACATCGCGCCACCGGACCCGGACGGCAAGATCCTGCGTGCGCTCGACAACCCGATCCACCGCACCGGCGGCATCACGATCCTGTCTGGTTCCCTCGCGCCCGAGGGCGCCGTCGTGAAGTCCGCCGGCTTCGACTCGGAGGTGTTCGAGGGCACGGCCCGGGTCTTCGAGCGCGAGCGGGCGGCGCTGGACGCGCTCGAGGACGGCACGATCACCGACGGTGACGTGGTCGTGATCCGCTACGAGGGCCCCAAGGGCGGCCCCGGCCTGCGCGAGATGCTCGCGATCACCGGGGCGATCAAGGGTGCCGGGCTGGGCAAGACGGTGCTCCTCATGACGGACGGCCGGTTCTCGGGCGGCACCACCGGCCTGTGCGTGGGTCACGTCGCGCCAGAGGCGGTCGACGGCGGACCGATCGCCTTCGTCCGTGACGGCGACCGGATCCGCCTCGACGTCGCGAACAAGCGCCTCGACCTCCTGGTCGACGACGCCGACCTCGCCGCGCGCAAGGAGGGCTGGGCCCCGCTCCCGCCCCGGTACACGCGAGGCGTTCTCGCCAAGTACGCGAAGCTGGTCCAGTCGGCGTCCCGCGGCGCGATCCTCGAGTAGGGCGCGGCGCTCGGCGTGTCGCGGGTGTGACGAGTTCCCGGCTCTCTGGAGCCGGGCTCGCAGAACCTGTCGTTGCAGGTCAAGTACCACTTCCCACGTTGTCCGAACTCAACGGACATGTCCACTATCCGGACGGTGATTCCGCATGTCGATACCTGGGACTAATGGGGTTCCACGGGGCGCGTGGGTGGCCTACTGTGAGCGCATGCACATCGCACTCGTCGTCGTACGCCGGCGCGCGGTCGCCGCCGCCGTCTGACGGCCGAGCCCGCCCGCGCGCACCCCTCGAGCAGACCCCACCAGGTCCGGGGGGCTTTTTCTTGCCCGGACCGACGACGGCGACGACGCCCCTGATGTCCGACGCCGGTACCAGCGGAAGACCACAGCAGCAGACGGAACGACCAGGAGAGAACCGATGGCCAAGGGTCCCCACCCCGCCCCGCCGCGCCCGGCGACACGGCTTGCCGAGCGAGTCGCGGGTGCACCCCTGACGGCGGCGCCGACGCCGCCCCCCGTGACCGCCGAGCGCATGACCGGTGCGCAGGCCATCGTCCGCTCCCTCGAGGCCGTCGGTGTCGACGTGATCTTCGGGCTCCCGGGCGGAGCGATCCTGCCGACCTACGACCCGTTGTACGACTCCACCAAGCTCCGCCACATCCTGGTGCGGCACGAGCAGGGCGCCGGCCACGCCGCTTCCGGCTACGCGCACGCCACGGGTCGCGTCGGGACGTGCATCGTGACGTCCGGCCCGGGCGCGACGAACCTCGCCACCCCCCTGGCCGACGCCAACATGGACTCGATCCCCATGGTGGCGATCACCGGGCAGGTCGGCGCGGCGATGATCGGTACGGACGCGTTCCAAGAGGCGGACATCGTCGGTGCGACGATGCCGATCACCAAGCACTCGTTCCTCGTGACGAATGCGGACGACATCCCCAGGCGGATCGCCGAGGCGTTCCACATCGCTTCGACGGGCCGTCCGGGCCCGGTCCTGGTCGACATCGCCAAGAGCGCTCAGCAGGCGATGACCACCTTCTCCTGGCCCGTGGAACTCGACCTGCCTGGGTACCACCCCACCACCAAGCCCCACGCGAAGCAGGTCCGGGAAGCGGCACGGCTCCTGGCGACCGCACGCCGCCCGATCCTGTACGTGGGCGGCGGCGTGATCCGCGCGAACGCGAGCGCGCAGCTGCGTGCCCTCACCGACCTCTCGGGGGCGCCGGTCACCACCACGCTCATGGCGCGCGGTGCACTGCCCGACTCCCACCCGCAGCACCTCGGGATGCCGGGAATGCACGGCACGGTGGCCGCGGTCGCGGCACTGCAGAAAGCCGACCTGATCGTGGCCCTGGGCGCTCGGTTCGACGACCGCGTGACGGGCAAGCTCTCGAGCTTCGCGCCGCACGCCAAGGTGATCCACGCGGACATCGACCCGGCGGAGATCTCCAAGAACCGGCATGCCGACGTCCCGATCGTCGGCGACCTCAAGGACATCCTCACGGACCTCACGGCGGACCTGGCGGTCGAGCACGCCCAGCACGGCAAGCCCGACCTCGCCAGCTGGTGGCACCAGATCGACGACTGGCGCGAGACGTACCCGCTGGGCTGGTCGCCCACGGACGACGGCCTGCTCGCCCCGCAGTACGTCATCTCGCGCCTGGGTGAGCTCGCGCCGCCGGACACGATCTACGTGGCCGGAGTGGGCCAGCACCAGATGTGGGCCTCGCAGTTCATCCGGTACGAGCACCCCCAGACGTGGATCAACTCCGGCGGCCTCGGGACCATGGGCTACGCGGTGCCCGCGGCGATGGGCGCGAAGGTCGGGATGCCGGACACCACGGTGTGGGCGATCGACGGCGACGGCTGCTTCCAGATGACCAACCAGGAACTCGCCACGTGCGCGCTGGAGGGCATCCCGATCAAGGTCGCCCTGATCAACAACTCCTCGCTCGGCATGGTCCGTCAGTGGCAGACCCTCTTCTACGACTCCCGCTACTCGCACACGGACCTGCACACCGGCCACCAGACCCGGCGGATCCCCGACTTCGTGCAGCTCGCTGAGGCGTACGGCTGCGTCGGCCTGCGCTGCGAGACGGCCGGCGACGTCGACGCCACGATCAAGCGCGCCCAGGAGATCGACGACGCGCCCGTCGTCGTCGACTTCACCGTCAGCCGGGACGCGATGGTGTGGCCGATGGTGGCCGCCGGCGTCTCGAACGACGACATCCAGTACGCCCGGGGCATCACGCCCGCGTGGGACCGCGACGAGTGAGGGAGCAAGGAGAACTTCGATGAGCAGGCACACCCTCTCGGTCCTCGTGGAGAACAAGCCCGGCGTGCTCACGCGCGTGGCCGCCCTGTTCGCCCGGCGGGCCTTCAACATCCACTCCCTCGCCGTCGGACCCACGGAGCACGAGGCGATCTCGCGCATGACCGTGGTGGTCGACGTCGAGGACCTGCCGCTCGAGCAGGTCACCAAGCAGCTCAACAAGTTGGTCAACGTGCTCAAGATCGTCGAGCTGGAGTCCTCGACGTCGGTCCAACGGGAGCTGCTCCTGGTCAAGGTCCGCGCCGACGACGCCACCCGGACGGCCGTGCTCCAGGTGGTCGAGCTCTTCCGGGCCCACATCGTCGACGTGAGTCCCGAGGCCGTCACGATCGAGGCCACCGGCGGGCCGGACAAGATTGCCGCCCTCCTGGGGGTGCTGGAGCCCTACGGTGTGCGTGAGATCGTGCAGTCCGGCATGGTCGCGATCGGCCGTGGCGGCCGCTCGATGACCGATCGCGCGATCGAGCGCGTGGTCCGGACCGCCTGAACACCCGAGAACGTCACTACCGACACCACATGCGAGGAGAGACAAACGTGGCTGAGCTGTTCTACGACGACGACGCCGATCTGTCCGTCATCCAGGGGCGCAAGGTCGCCGTCATCGGCTATGGGAGCCAGGGTCACGCGCACGCGCAGAACCTGCGCGACTCCGGCGTCGACGTCCGCGTCGGCCTGCGCGAGGGGAGCCCCTCGCGGGCGAAGGCCGAAGAGGCCGGCCTGCGCGTGGTCGACGTCCCGACGGCGGTCAAGGAGGCCGACGTCGTCGTCATCCTCGCTCCCGACCAGGTGCAGCGGTTCCTCTACGCGGACGACGTCGCCCCGAACCTCAAGGAGGGTGCGGCCCTGGTGTTCGGCCACGGGTTCAACATCCGCTTCGGCTACATCACGCCGCCGTCGAACGTCGACGTGATCATGGTGGCGCCCAAGGGCCCCGGGCACCTCGTGCGGCGCGAGTACGTGGACGGGCGCGGCGTTCCCGCCATCGTCGCGGTGCACCAGGACGCCACGGGCGGGGCGTGGTCGCTCGCGCTGTCCTACGCGAAGGCGATCGGTGCCCTGCGCGCGGCGGGCATCAAGACGACGTTCGCCGAGGAGACGGAGACCGACCTGTTCGGCGAGCAGGCCGTGCTCTGCGGTGGTGCGTCGCAGCTGGTCATGTACGGGTTCGAGGTGCTGACCGAGGCGGGCTACCAGCCGGAGGTCGCGTACTTCGAGTGCCTCCACGAGCTCAAGTTGATCGTGGACCTCATGATCGAGGGCGGCATCGCCAAGCAGCGCTGGTCCATCTCGGACACGGCCGAGTACGGCGACTACGTCTCCGGACCGCGCGTCATCGACCCGCACGTCAAGGAGAACATGAAGGCCGTCCTCGCGGACATCCAGGACGGGACCTTCGCGCGTCGCTTCATCGCGGACCAGGACGCCGGGGCGCCGGAGTTCAAGGCTCTGCGCGCCAAGGGCGAGCAGCACCCGATCGAGGCCACGGGCCGCGAGCTGCGCAAGCTCTTCGCGTGGGTGAAGCCGAGCGACACCGACTACGTGGAGGGAAGCGCCGGACGCTGACGTAGGTAGGAGTGCGAGGAACGAGCGCTCCTGCCGGAGTCAGAGGGAGGGGCTTCCCGACCAGAAGGCGCAGGGGAAGCGCCGGACGCTGACGTAGGTAGGAGTGCGAGGAACGAGCGCTCCTGCCGGAGTCAGCGGGAGGGGCTTCCCGACCAGAGGGTATTGGGGAAGCGCCGGACGCTGACGGCCAACAAGAACGCGGAAGATCCGGTGGACCAGGTCCACCGGATCTTCCGCGTTCTCGCGGTCGGTGGCTGTAGCGGTACCGCCGTCAGCGGGCGCACCAGGCGAAGAGCCCGGGGTTGGTCGTGTGCAGCTTGACGACGTAGCCGAGTGAGTAGTTCGAACCCTCCGGGAGGTCGGCGAAGATCGGCCCGGTGACCGGGTCGGCCAGGGTCGAGTAGTCGATCTGCCGCTGGGCGGCGGCCTGGAGCAGGCCGAGCGACTTCAGAGTCCCGAGGCCCTGCTGGACGCAGTAGGCGCCGTCGTTGACCGGCCGCGCGTCGTTCTTCGGGGCGGCGGATGCGGGGGAGGCGGCCATGGCGACGGCGAGAGCGGCGACACCTGCGCCGGCGGCGATCTTGTTCAGCATGGGTTCCTCCAGGGATCGTCGTTGACGGTTGCGGACCGGGGGGATCGGCCTGCACCACCTCTTCTGATCGACGAACCCCTATGGATGCGAACCGGACGATGTCGGACTCGTGGGTTGCGCACCGGGACGGCACGCCCGGCGCTGCTGCCTGCATCTCCTGCCCTTCGTCTCAGGGTCGCGGTCAGACAACCGTGCTGCAGGGATCGCCCGTCGATTGTGTGACTCATGTGAACTGTGTGACGAGAGTGACGTAAGGGACTATCTGTGATAGAAGAGACCCGGCTCAGTCAGCATGGTGGGCTGCTCGCGCTCCGATCGACGAAGGCGGGCCTCTTCGCAGCACCAAGGCAGGCTCATGTCCCCTCGCCGCGTCCCCGTCGCGTCCGCCGCTGCCCTCCTGACCTTCCTCGCGCTCCCTCTGAGTCCTTCATGGGCGGGGCCCGTGCCGATCCGGCCCCTTGCAGCGTCCTCGTCGACTCCAGCCGCGCCGGTGACTCGCGTCGCCCTGACGGACGCGTCGGGGGATCCCACCGACGTCGCCGTGCAGGGGTTGGTGGACCTGGGCGAGCCCATTCCTGCTCAGGGCGGCACCGCCCTGGGCCCTGTCGCCGGCGGTGCAGGCCTGGCCGCCACGGTCCCGCTGCCCATCACGATCCCGTCCAGTGAGGCCTCGGCGAACGCGGAGGACGTCGCCGACGTCGCGCTCCTCACCCCGCCGATCGACACGAGGGAGTTCCTCGTCGCCGGCGTGACGTGGGACGGAGCCGAGACGCTCCCGCCGGACGCCCGGATCTTCATCCGGGTGCTCGAGGACGACGTCTGGTCGGACTGGATCGCAAGCGAGCCGGACGACGCCGCCCCGGATGGCGGTGAGCCGGTCGCCGGCACGGATCCGTTCGTCACGGGCGGCGCCGACGCCGTGCAGATCCAGGTGACGACCGCCTCCGGCGCGAACCTCCCGGGGAGCCTGGGCCTGAGCCTGTACCCGGCGAACCCGTCGTCCCGCACCGAGGTCATCAGCGAGCCGACGCCGGAGCCTGACACCCTGCCGACCGAGGATCCGGTAGCCCCGGCCGTCGATACGGCGGTGGCACCTCCCGCCGTCGTGTCGGCCGCCTCCTTCCGACGGCCCGCGAGCGCCGGAGGCCCGGCAGTGGCCGCGAACCCGGCCGTGCTGGCGACCGCCGTCGCGCAGCCCGCGGTGATCAGCCGGGCCGCGTGGGGGGCGGACCCGTCAATCTTCACGTGGCAGCCGACGTACGCAACGCTCAAGGCAGCAATCGTCCATCACACGGCGGGCACGAATACCTATACGGCCGACCAGTCGGCGTCGATCGTCCGGGGCATCTACCGCTATCACGCAGTAACTCGTGGCTGGGGTGACATCGGATACAACTTCCTCGTCGACAAATACGGCCAGATCTTCGAAGGCCGCGCCGGATCACTGACCGCCGGGGACACGGTGATGCCGGTCGGAGCGCACGCATCAGGCTTCAACACCGGTGCGCTGGGCATCTCTGCGATGGGTGACTACACGCAGGTGAACGCCCCGCAGGTGATCCTGGACTCCATGGCGAGCGTGATCTCGTGGCGATTCTCTCGTGCGGGAATCGACCCCGCCTCATCCAGCGGGCTCATTTCTCCCGGGACCACATTCCGACCCGCGGGGCAGGCACTCGGGCGGATCTTCGCCCACCGCGACGTCGGAGCGACGGTCTGCCCGGGCAACGACATCTATGGCCGGCTGCCTGCGCTGCGCTCCGCGGTGGCGGCGCTGATCGCCGCGGCGCCCACCTTGAACCGGGCGCCGGTGGCCGACGCCGGCCCGGATCTGAGCGTGGTTGCCGGCGCTTCGGTGTCCCTTCCGGGCCGCGGAACTGACGCCGACGGCGATCCGCTGACGTATGTCTGGAGGCAGACGAGTGGACCCGCGGTCACCCTGACCGGAGGGACCACCACGACGGCGTCGTTCGTGGCGCCTGCCGCCGCGGGTGCGCTCACGTTCACCCTGACGGTCGGTGACGGGCGCCTCCTCAGTTCAGCGGACTCCGTGACGGTCACGGTGACGGTGCCGCCCCCTCCGGCGCCGGCTTCTCCGAGGCTCCCCTCGGCGGACCGTCACGACTGGTCGGGCGACGGCGCCGCCGATGTCATGGCGCGCGACGGCTCCGGGATCCGCTGGCTCTACCCCGGGAACGGGAAGGGTGGGTTCGGCGCGCGCGTCCAAGGCGGCGGGGGCTGGAACGACATGGACGTGATCGTGGGTCCGGGGGATTGGGACGGGAACGGGACGTCGGATCTGCTGGCGCGGGATGCGGCTGGTGGGTTGTGGTTGTATCCGGGTGATGGCAAGGGTGGTTTCGGGACGCGGTCTCAGGTGGGCTCGGGTTGGACGATCATGAATGTGATCGTGGGTCCGGGGGATTGGGATGGGAACGGGACGTCGGATCTGCTGGCGCGGGATGCGGCTGGTGGGTTGTGGTTCTACCCAGGTGATGGCAAGGGTGGTTTCGGGACGCGGTCTCAGGTGGGCTCGGGCTGGAGCATGATCACTGCGATCACCTGACCGGTCGCTCCCGAGACGAGGCGACGCCGGTTCGGGCCGCCCCGGTACGATCCGCCCATGACGTCGAGCATCGATCTGGCCGTTGTCGCGGGTGACGGAATCGGACCCGAGGTGGTGGCAGAGGGCCTGAAGGTGCTCGACGCCGCCCTCGCCGGTTCCGGGACCACGGTCACCACCACGCCGTACGACCTCGGCGCCGCCCGCTGGCACCGGACGGGGGAGACCCTCACCGACGCCGACCTCGAGGCGATCAAGGGCCACGACGCGATCCTCCTCGGCGCCATCGGCGATCCGACCGTTCCCAGCGGCGTCCTCGAGCGCGGCCTGCTCCTGCGCCTTCGCTTCGCTCTGGACCACTACGTCAACCTCCGCCCGTCTCGCATCTACCCGGGCACGAGCACCCCGCTCGCGAACCCTGGCGAGGTGGACTTCGTCGTCGTCCGCGAGGGCACCGAGGGCCCCTACGTGGGGAACGGGGGCGCGATCCGCGTCGGGACGCCGCACGAGATCGCGAACGAGGTGAGCGTCAACACGGCGTTCGGCGTCGAGCGCGTGGTCCGCGACGCCTTCGCCCGCGCTGCCGCCCGCCCGCGCAAGAAGCTCACGCTGGTCCACAAGCACAACGTGCTGGTGCACGCGGGGCACCTGTGGCGCCGCACGGTCGAGGCCGTGAACGCGGAGTTCCCCGACGTCACCACCGACTACCTGCACGTGGACGCCGCCACGATCTTCATGGTGACCAACCCGTCCCGGTTCGACGTGATCGTCACGGACAACCTCTTCGGCGACATCATCACGGACCTCGCCGCCGCCATCACCGGCGGCATCGGCCTGGCGGCCTCGGGGAACGTCAACCCTGACCGCACCTTCCCGAGCATGTTCGAGCCGGTTCACGGCTCGGCGCCGGACATCGCGGGTCAGGCCAAGGCCGACCCCACCGCCACGATCTCCTCCGTCGCCCTCCTGCTGCGCCACCTGGGGCACGACGACGCCGCGGCCCGGATCGAGGCGGCGGTCGTGGTGGACATCGCGGAGAGGACGACGGCGCCGCGCACCACGAGCCAGGTGGGTGACGCCATCGCCGCCCGAGTAGCCGGCTGACCCGCCGCGCACGCGGCGGATCGGTCGATCCGCCGTCGTCACGCCGCGGGATACGTCCCGGCTACCGAACCACCGACCCTGGAGGTCACCCGATCATGACGACCCCCGAGACCGTCCTTCCCGACTCGCTCACCGTGAGCCCCGTCCCGCTCGATGCCGCACCGGCGCCGGCCGAAGCCCCCGAGCCGGCCGCGCGCTGGGAGGTCCGCCGGAGCGACCACCCGCGCTCTCCCGAGCACCGCGCGTCCCTCCTGCGCGAGCTCCGCTTCGGCACCGAATTCACCGATCACCTCGCGCACGCCGTGTGGACCCCGGAGGAGGGCTGGCACGACCTGCGGGTCGAGGCCTACGGGCCGATCACGCTGGACCCGGGCTCCGCCGTCCTCCACTACGCGCAGGAGATCTTCGAGGGGCTCAAGGCCTACCGCCACGTCGACGGCTCGATCTGGGCGTTCCGCCCCGAGGCCAACGCGCGCCGGTTCGCGCAGAGTGCCCGGCGTCTGGCGCTGCCGCTGCTGCCGGAGGAGGACTTCCTCGGCTCGCTCGAGGCGCTCGTGCGGATCGACCGGGACTGGGTGCCCGGCGGCGAGGGCACGAGCCTGTACCTGCGGCCGTTCATGTTCGCCTCGGAGCGCTTCCTGGGCGTCCGCCCGGCGCGGTTCGTCGATTACATGGTGATCGCCTCGCCCGTGGGGCCGTACTTCACGCACGGGTTCACGCCGGTCTCGATCTGGGTGGCGGAGGACTTCCACCGCGCCGGCCCCGGCGGGACGGGCGCGGCGAAGTGCGGCGGCAACTACGCCGCCAGCCTTCTGCCGCAGCAGATCGCGTACGAGCACGACTGCGCCCAGGTGTGCTTCCTCGACGCCGCCACCGGAACGCTCGTCGAGGAACTCGGCGGGATGAACGTGTTCGTGGTGGCATCGGACGGCTCCGTGAGCACCCCGGAGCTGACCGGCACGATCCTCGAGGGCGTCACCCGAGCGTCGATCATCCAGCTCCTGGCGGACCAGGGGCGCGAGGTGGCCGAGCGGTCCATCACCCTCGCCGAGATCAAGGACGGCATCGCCTCCGGAGCCATCACCGAGGTCTTCGCGTGCGGCACGGCCGCGGTGATCACGCCGATCGGCCGGCTGAAGGGCGAGGGCTTCGACCTCGAGGTGGCCGACGGCGCACCGGGTGAGACCACGCGGGTGCTCCACAAGACGTTGACCGACATCCAGTACGGTCACGCGCCCGACCCGCACGGGTGGTTGCGCCGCCTCGCCTGACGGCGCCCCGCCCCGCGCGGTTCGCCCGCTCACCCCGCATCCCGCAAACCCGCGATCCGGACCTTCCGCGATCCGCAGGTTCCCGCCGAACAGGTGGTGGGTCGTCTCATGGGAGTCAATGAGACGACCAACCACGTGTTCGGCGATGGGGAGGCCTGCTGGGGGCCGGGCGCTGAGCCCGCCGGGCGGTGGCGCGCGGGCGGTGCCGCGCCAGCGGCGGCGTGCCGGGCGAGATCGACCGCCGTCGTCTGTGGCATGATGGAGCCGTGACCCACTCCACGCTGATTATCGGCTAGCGCGCCCGGTCGTCTCAGAACCGAGCGCGCAGACCTCCCGTACCACGGGGGGTCTTTTTGTTGCCGGGACCACCCTTCTCGGCGGCGCCCCCACCGGCACCGGGGCCGGCCCGGTTCCCGGCGCACCTCGCAGACCACGCCACACCCGAGATCTACCCGATCCGACGACGACGGAGAGCTCAGCATGAGCAGCCAGGCAGCACCCGAGACGCGCGCACGCGCGGACATCGAGGTCTACGACACCACCCTGCGCGACGGCGCTCAGCAAGAGGGGATGAACCTCTCCGTCGCCGACAAGATGGCGATCGCAGTCCTCCTGGACGAGTTGGGTGTCCACTTCATCGAGGGCGGCTGGCCGGGAGCGATCCCGAAGGACACCGAGTTCTTCAAGCGTGCCGCGAAGGAACTCGACTTCCGGAATGCCGAGTTCTGCGCGTTCGGCGCCACCCGCAAGCCGGGCGTGCGGGCCTACCAGGACACGCAGGTGCTGGACCTGGTGGACTCCGAAGCCCCCGTGGTCACCCTGGTCGCGAAGAGCGACACCCGTCACGTGGAGCGCGCGCTGCGGACCACGGGCGAGGAGAACCTGGAGATGATCCGGGACACCGTGCAGTTCCTCGCAGACGAGGGGCGCCGCGTGATCCTGGACGCAGAGCACTTCTTCGACGGCTACCGCTACGACCCGGGCTACGCCGTCGCCGCGGCGGTCGCCGCGTTCGAGGCCGGCGCCGAGACGGTGGTCCTGTGCGACACCAACGGCGGGATGCTCCCCGACTGGGTCCACGAGATCGTCGCGAAGGTCGCCACCGAGGTGGACGGGCGCCTGGGCATGCATGCGCACAACGACTCCGGGTGCGCCGTCGCCAACTCCCTCGCCGCCCTCGCCGCCGGCGCCCGCCATGTGCAGGGCACGATCAACGGCTACGGCGAGCGCACCGGCAACGCGGACCTGGTCGCGGTGGTCGCCAACCTCGAGCTCAAGCGCGGGCAACTGGTCCTCGCCGGGGATGGCCTTCGCGAGGCCACCCGCCTCTCGCACTCGATCAGCGAGATCACGAACATCAGCCCGTTCGGTCGGCAGCCGTACGTCGGCGCCAGCGCGTTCGCCCACAAGGCGGGCCTGCACGCCAGCGCCATCCGCATCGACCCGGACATGTACCAGCACGTGGACCCGTCCGGCGTCGGCAACGACATGCGCATGTTGGTCTCCGACATGGCCGGACGAGCCAGCATCGAGCTCAAGGGCCGCGAACTGGGCTTCGACCTCTCCGGCCAGTCGGAGTTGCTGGGCCGCGTCACCCAGCGCGTGAAGGACGCCGAGGCCGCGGGCTACACGTACGACGCCGCGGACGCCTCCTTCTACCTCATGCTCCGCGAGGAGATCGACGGCGCGCGGCCGGAGTACTTCCGCGTGGAGAGCTGGCGCACGATCACGGAGAATCCCGGCAGCCGCGGCGAGGACGCCACCGCCGAGGCCACGGTCAAGCTCCGCGCCGGCGGCCAGCGCCTCGTGACCACGGGCGAGGGCAACGGCCCGGTCAACGCGCTCGACCACGCGTTGCGCTCCGCGTTGATCGGCGTGTACCCGGAACTCGAGCAGTTCGAGCTCATCGACTTCAAGGTGCGCATCCTCGATGCCCAGCACGGCACGGACGCGGTGACCCGGGTGCTCATCGAGACGACCGACGGGCTACGCAGTTGGAGCACCGTGGGCGTCGGCCCCAACCTCATCGAGGCTTCCTGGGAGGCGCTCACCGACTCGGCGGTCTACGGCCTCATCCACAACGGCGTCGACCCCCGCTGAGGACGGCCCGCGGTGCGGGAGGTCCGCGGCCGGTTCGACGTCCCGGGGCGCGGATGCGCCGTCGTGGTCCGCGCAGTGGACGACGACGGCGCCCTCCTGCGCGTCGAGGTCACGCTCGAGCCGGGGGACGTCGGTGAGGGGGACGACGTCGTCGACCGGGCCATGCTCGAGCGCTTGGGCGTCGCGCTGACCGGCGCCACGATGAGCGACGGCGTCGCCCACCTGGGCGAGCGCCTGACGGCCGCGCGCGCCGCCGGGGCGAGCGCCGTCGTCGGCCCCGACTGGCTCCCCGAGGCGACGGCAGTAGCTGCGCGCCGGGCGCTCGGCGGGGCGAGCGAGTGGGTCGACCACACCTTCGACGTGATCCACGACGGCCCGCACCGGCCCGCCGACCACATGGCGCTCGACCAGGTGCTCGCCGAGGGCGTCGGCGCCGGCGAACGCGGCCCGACCCTGCGGATCTGGGAGTGGGAGCGGCCCTGCGTGGTGATCGGGTCCTTCCAGTCCGTGTCCAACGAGGTGGATCCCGACGGCGCGGCGCGGCACGGCGTCACGGTGGTGCGGCGAGTCTCCGGCGGCGGCGCGATGTTCATCCAGCCCGAGGGTGCGATCACCTTCTCCCTCACGGTGCCCGGGTCGCTGGTGGCGGGGATGAGCTTCGCGACGTCGTACTCCTACCTCGACGACTGGGTGGTGCGCTCGCTGGTCGCGCTGGGGATCGACGCGCGGTACGTCCCGCTCAACGACATCGCCTCACCGCGCGGCAAGATCGCCGGCGCCGCCCAGAAGCGCCTGGCGAGCGGCGCGGTGCTGCACCACGTGACGATGGCCTACTCGATGGACCCGTCCGTGATGCTGGAGGTGCTCCGCACGTTCCGGCCGCACGTCGCCGAGCGGGGGACCAAGAGCGCCCAGAAGCACGTCGATCCGCTGTGCAACCAGACGGACCTGCCGCGCGGCGCCGTCGTCGAGGCGTTGAAGGCGTCCTTCCGGGCGCGGTACCGGTGCGTCGACGGCGCGGTGACGCGTGCGGAACGTGATCGCGCCGAGCGGCTGGCCACCGAGAAGTTCGCGACGCCGGAGTGGACCGCCCGCGTGCCGTGATGCGGTCATCGGGCGACTGGTTCACGCGCGGGTGCGGCGGCGCGCAGGTGCCGGCGGCGGGCAACCAGTCGGGCTCGTTCCTCGCCCGACGGCCAGGCCCATCCACG
>JARKOU010000021.1 GCA_029975645.1 Actinomycetales bacterium | reverse complement strand
CGTGAGGTCGAGCGACGCTCGACCTCACGAGCGAGAACCCTCGACGTCAGCGGAAAAGAACGAGGACCCGTCTGTCAGCGGAGGCTCGTGACCTTGACCTGGGGGAGCAGGTCGTGGATGTCCTCGTTCGTGAACAACTGCGAGCCCGGGTGTCGGCACGTGCCCGAGCCGCACGCCACGCCCAGGCGCGCCGCGCCCACCAGTGGCAGACCTCGGGACAGCCCCGCGACCAGGCCCGCCACCATCGAGTCGCCCGCGCCCACGGTGCTCGCGAGGTCCACCTGCGGCGCCGTGAGGATGACCTCCTCACCGCTCTGGGCGTGGACGTACGCCCCCTCCGGTCCCAGGGACACCACGATCGCGCCGACGCCGTCCCGAACCACCTGGCGGGCCGCCGCCGGGACCTCGAAGGACGGGTCGTCGGGATCGGCGCCCACCAGCGCGGCGAGTTCCTCCTTGCTCGGCTTGAGGACGGCCACGTGCGCGTCGAGCGCCGCACGCAGGGCGGGGCCGGAGGTGTCCACCAGGAGGTTGCTGTTGCGCTCGGCGGTGACCGCGGCGATCTCGTGCACGAACTCCGGCGGCACCCCCGGCGGGAAGGAACCCGAGAGCACCACGTACGGCGGCAGGTTCTCGATCTCGCGGAGCCGGTTGAGCGTGGGGAGGTACTCGTACTCGGACAGCGGCTGGGCCCGCGCCACGAGGCGGTAGTTCTCGCCGGTGGAGGTGACGTGGAGCGTGAAGCACGGCCGGGTGTCGGACTGCACCCAGACGGGACGGACGTTGAGGCCCTCGTCCTCGAGGAGCTGGAACAGCGCGCGCCCGGTCGATCCGCCGACCGTGACGACCGCCTCCACGCGGGTCCCGAGCCGCCGCAGCCCGCGCGCCACCTGGATGCCGCCGCCGCCCGGCTCGGTCTCCTTGAGCGACGTGCGGAGCTTCTCCTCCGGCTCGAGCCGCTCCACCTCCATGGAGTAGTCGACGCTCGGGCTCAGGGTGATGGTGACGACCGTGTCCACACCGGCACGCTACGCCCGCGCAACCGCCGCCCGCTGCGCCTCCCGGCGCCGTTCCGCGCGTTCCTCGCGAGATGGCCGCGCCGCCAGCGTCACCGCGAGGATCACACCGATCGAGATGGTGGCCGCGAGGGCCGCTGCGAGGGAGACCAGGTCCCCGGTCATCCGGGCGACCACCACCCAGGCCAGGCCCCAGATCATGGCCCGCGAGACGGAGAACCGGCCGCCGCCGACGTGCGCAAGGGCGACGCCGACGGCGCCCGCCACCCGCAGCACGGCCGCGGCGGCGATCGTGGAGGGACCGGTCAGGCCGCCGTCGGCCGTCCGCTCCCCGAAGCCGAGGCTCGCGAGCCACGCCGTGACGTTCGCGACGGTGGCCACGGCCACCCAGCCCAGGTAGAGGCCCGTGGTGCCGTCGAGGAGCAGGGCTTCGACCCGGCCGGCGGGCGGGACGCGCACCGTCACCACGAAGATCCGGGCGAGCACCACCAGGAGCGCCACGATCAGCGCGACGCTGACCGCGAGCCAGCCGGCCTGGATCGAGAGGATCCACGCGCCGTTCAGCAGCATCGACGCGATGAGCCAGGAGCCGAGTGCGCGGAGCCGCGGCGAGGTGCGTTGCCGGGGGAGGGCCTGCCAGACCGCCAGGGCGAGGAGCCCGGCGTAGATGACCGACCAGATCGCAAAGGCGGGAACGGCCGGGGCCACGGGTGTGGCGTCCGTGGCCAGGGCGCCGTCGGCCGCTTCCTCGATCGGCGTGCCGCCGAACGCGCCCGAGCCGATCGCGGAGGCCACGAGCATCGCGACGGCGCTGAGGACGATCGCCACCTGGCGCAACCCGTCCGGGAGGTGTCTCCGCCTTCTGGGGGCGCCGTGTTCCATGGCCCGATGGTGCCACCCCTCGGTCCGCGGAGCAGCCTCTCGACCGGGATGGCCACGGAACCGCGTGCCTACGGAATCACGTGACTACGGCACCGCGTGACTACGGAACCGCGTGCCTACGGAACGAGGACCACGTCCAGCACCCGCGGGCCGTGCACGCCCTCCACCCGGGTGAGTTCGATGTCGCTGGTGGCGCTCGGGCCGGAGATCCAGGTGAGGGGGCGCGACGGCGCCCGGCCGAGCAATGCCATCGCTTCGGGCACGGAGTGCACCACCTGCGACGCCCGCACCACGCAGACATGGCGGTCGGGGACCAGGGTGATCGCGCGCCGCCCCTGGTCGCCCTGGGCGTCCAGGACCAGTGTTCCGGTCTCCGCAATCGCCAAGCGCGCACCGGTGACGACGGCGTCGATCCGGTCGAGCGTGGCCGGCGTGACGGGAACGCCGGGGACGTCCGTCAGCACGCGGGCGCCGCTGTCGCCGGCCGCGAGCACCCATGGGGTGGGCAGCCACGGCGGGACGATGACGCTGCCGACGCCGGCCTCTCTCAGGAGGTCCGCGAGGACGGCCGGCACGTCCTGGGTGCGCTCCACGCGGTGGACGCGGGCGCGGTAGTCCAGGAGGCGGTCCACGAGGATGTCCAGCACCTCGGGTGAGCCCGGGGCGTGCTCGCCGGCGGTTCGGTACGCGCGCGTCGGTTCGGTGGGCCGCGGCGAGGCCGACGACGGCGCGGGGCCGGCGGGCGGTGGAGTCGCGCCCCCGCGCTCCGGCTCCCCGGCGCGGTCGGCCGCGAGGGCGTCGTGGACCCGTGCGAGGACCACGTCGCGCGCCGTCGGTGCCGGCGACCGCCGTCGTCGTCCGTGCTTCCGGCCGCCGCTCCCCGACCCCTTCTCGCCGGACGCCCCCACCTCGCCGGGCGCTCCCACCTGGGCGGATGAGGGGGATGAAGTGGGCGCGGCGGCGGGGCCGACGGCGGCGTCGGGGCTGGTGTCGTCGGCGTGCTCGGCGTCGTGGGTCCTCGCCCACCAGGCGCGGAAGGTCTCGGCGGGCGGGCGCGGCAGGTCGCGCGACCGGGTCCACAGCGCGCCGATCGAGGGCAGCGAGGAGATGACCCCGCGCCGTCGTCCGAGCATCCGGCCCAGGACAGCGGTCCGTTCGACGGCGGCGAACCGGGCGCCGTCGGACATCGCCCAGGACGCCGTGCGCATGGCGAGGGCCCAGGGGTCGGGGAGCAGCCGGCGGCGGTCCGCGTCCACCTGACGGGCGCGCAGTTCCACGAGGAGAGACGGGATGTCGATCTTGACGGGGCACACGTCGTAGCACGCGCCGCACAGCGTGGAGGCGTAGGGGAGGGCGGCGTTGGGGTCGCCGTGCCCCGCCGTGCCGGTGAGCTGCGGGGTGAGGACCGCGCCGATCGGGCCCGGGTAGACCGACCCGTAGGCGTGCCCTCCCACCCGCTCGTACACGGGGCACACGTTGAGGCACGCGCTGCATCGGATGCAGTGCAGCGCCGCGCGGCCCACCTGGTCCGCGAGCGCGCGCGTGCGTCCGTTGTCGAGGAGCACCAGATGGAACGCCTGCGGCCCGTCGCCGGGCGTGACGCCGGTCCACATCGAGGTGTACGGGTTCATCCGCTCGCCGGTTGAGGATCGCGGGAGGAGTTGGAGAAACACCTCGAGGTCGCGGAAGGTCGGGATCACCTTCTCGATCCCCATGACGGTGATGAGGGTCTCGGGGAGGGTGAGGCACATCCGGCCGTTGCCCTCGGACTCGACGACGGCGAGCGTCCCGGTCTCCGCGACCGCGAAGTTCGCGCCGCTCACCGCGACCTTCGCGCGCAGGAACGTGCGGCGCAGGTGGAGGCGGGCGGCCTCGGCGAGGTCCTCCGGATCGTCCGTGAGGTCCGGCGGGGCGTCGGGCATGCGCTCGAGGAAGATCTCGCGGATCTGCGCCCGGCTGCGGTGGATGGCGGGGACCAGGATGTGGGACGGGCGGTCGTCGGCGAGCTGCACGATGAGCTCGGCGAGGTCCGTCTCCACCGCCGCGATCCCGGCCTCCGCGAGCGCCTCGTTGAGGCCGATCTCCTGCGTGGCCATGGACTTGACCTTGACCACCTCGGTCTCGCCGGTCGCGCGGATCAGGTCCGTCACGATCCGGTTGGCCTCGGCGGCGTCCCGTGCCCAGTGGACGGTGCCGCCACGGGCGGTGACCTGCGCCTCGAGTTGCCGCAGCAGGTCCGGCAAGGTGGCCATGACCTGCGCCTTGATCGCGCTCCCCGCCTCGCGCAGGGCCTCCCAGTCCGGCACCTCCTCGACCACCGCGGCCCGCTTCGCGCGGATGGACGACGTCGCCCGGGCCAGGTTTCGCCGCAGCTGCGCGTCGCCGAGGGCCTCGCGCGCGGCCTTCGGGAACGGTGTGCCCCAGCGCAGGGGGTCCTCGGGGGCGTGGTGGGTGACGGGCGGCGTCGTCGTCGCCGCGGCCGGCGCGGTCGATTGCCGGCGGCCGGGCATCCCGAGGTCGACGGCGCTCACCGGACCGCCCCTCCTCGTGCTCCCCCGCCGAACGCGGGGTTGCTCGGCTCATGAGCGTCCACTGGCCGAACAACCCCGCG
>JARKOU010000014.1 GCA_029975645.1 Actinomycetales bacterium | reverse complement strand
AGGTCACCCTCGACGTCCTCGCCGAGCACGGCGTCGCCGGCACCACGCATCGGCTCATCGCCCAGGCGGCCGACGTCCCGCTCGGCTCCCTGACGTACTACTTCAGCGGCCTGGCCGACCTGCGCGAGCAGGCGTTCCGCCGCCACGCCGACCGGCTCTCCGAGCGCTACGCCGGCTTCCTCGACACCGTGACCAGCCGCGACGAGCTGATCGACGCCGTCACGGACCTGATCCACGGCCAGGCCGGCGCCGACGCCCGCGACATGGTCCTGACGTACGAGCTCTACCTCGCCGCGCTGCGCGAGCCGGCCCTGCGCGCGATCACCGAGGCCTGGATGCAGCGCAGCCGGGCAGCCCTCGAACGCTTCCTCGACCCGGTCACCGCGCGCGGCGTCGACGCGCTCGTCGAGGGCGTCGTCATGCACAACGCGCTGTCCACGGCCCCGCTCGAGCGGGCCCAGATCCACAGCCTCGTCCGACGGACGATCGGATAGCACCGAGCGCGCCGGCGCCGTGGTGATGGCGCTATCGCGCCCGATCGTCGGGCGCTCGGAGGTCGCGATCGTGGCGTCGACTTCGCGGGAACTCGGTGCGACCATGGCGAAATGGAGGAGGTTTCGCGGTTCTACAGCGGCCCGGGGGGACTCGTGTCGGCCATCGGTTCTGCCTTGGACGCGGCCGGTCTGGACCGTGCAACGCTGCGGCCGGCAGACCTCGCTCCGGTCGACGAGTTCCACATCCGGGGCCGAGCGGCATCTCTGGAGATCGTCGAGGCGCTCGACCTCACTGCTGACTCGTCAGTCCTCGACCTCGGCAGCGGACTGGGCGGGCCCGCACGCACGCTCGCCGAGTTGACCGGGTGCACGGTCACCGGCGTCGACCTCACGCCGGAGTTCTGCCAGGTGGCGACGGCGCTCTCGGAGTGGACGGGCCTGTCCGACCGCACCCGCTTCCGCGTTGGGGACGCTACGGCCACCGGCCTACCCGATGCGGCTGTGGACGCGGCACATGACCGTGCATGTGGCGATGAACATCCCCGACAAGCCCGCGCTGTACGCGGAAGCGTTCCGCGTGCTCCGGCCCGGAGGCAGGTTCGTCGCCTACGACGTGCTCCAAGGTGAAGGCGGCGACGTCCGGTACCCGGTGCCATGGGCCAGCAACGCGTCGACGAGTTTTCTCGTCGCTCCGGAACACATGCGCGAACTGCTCCGAGCGGAAGGCTTCGACGTCCTCTCGGAGGTCGACTCCTCGGACGAGAGCCTCGTCTGGTTCCGGCAGATGCGCGCCCGGATCGAACGAGACGGACCACCACCGGTGACCTTCGCGGCCTTCCTCGGCGACACTTTCGGGCAGATGGCTGCCAATCAAGTGGCCAACCTCGCCGAGCGGCGCATCCGCACCGTCATGTACGTGTGCTCCCGACCGTTCTGATCGCTCACGGGGGGCTTCCCGGTCGGCTCCGGCGCTTCCGCGTCCTCTCCTCCGCGCCCATCCGGGCATCGTTGGTCATCCCACCTTCTCCGCCACTCAGCCTGCGGGCGTGGCGGCGGCGACACTCTCCTTCAGCTGCGCGGCGAGCGCGAAGTGGTCGGTCCCGGTGCCCAGATGCTGGCCGTAGATGTTGGGCACGAGGACGGCGACGCTGGTCTGGCTGTCGGGCCAGACGAGCAGGATGCTGTGGTAGGAGTTGAGGTTGCCGCCGTGGCCCACGATTCGCGCACCGTCGATGTCGCCCAGTTCGGTGCCTAGCCCGTAGCCGTCCTGACCCGTGGTCATCTGCTCGACCAGGCCGGGGTCGACGACGTACCCGCCGTAGAGCAGGTACCCCCACCGCGCGATGCTCGGCGCGTCGGCGGCCATGCCACCTGCGCCCCCGCCCGCCGAGGCGATCGCCCGCGACGGGAGGTAGGAACCCGCAGGGTCGACGACCGGGAAGAGGCGACTGGCCTCGCCCACCGTCAGCGGCGGTTCCGGCGCCTCGGCGTCCTGGACCCACACCCGAGCCAGACCTGCGGGCTCGATGAGGTCCCGGCGGACGACCTCGGCGAACGTGTCCCCGGTCATCTCTTCGATCAACGCGCCCAGCACCAGGTAGTTCAGGT
Organism: Actinomycetales bacterium; assembly: GCA_029975645.1. Taxonomy (GTDB): domain Bacteria; phylum Actinomycetota; class Actinomycetes; order Actinomycetales; family JAHECE01; genus JAHECE01. The sequence goes on along the minus strand of JARKOU010000014.1, from coordinate 7,545 downwards.
TGTTGTAGCTGTCAGACCCACCCACTTGCCCGAGGCGCCCCGGGTCTGGTTCGAGCAGCGCGAGCACGTCCTCCGTGGTCCAGGAACGGCCCAGGTCGGCGTCGACCGCCATGACGTCGGGCACATCGGGGAAGCCGGCGCGCATGCTCAGGACCTCGCGCACCGTGGCGCCCTGCGTGTCGAACGGCAGCGTGACGTAGTCGGTGATCGGCGCGTCGAGATCCACCACACCCTCGTCAGCCAGGGACAGGACCTCCGCGGCGGTGAACGTCTTGGTGATGCTCGCGATCGACATCGCCGACTCCGGTACCAAGGTGACCCCGGCGGCGTCGACGCCGGCCGCGCCCGACCAGATCCCTGCAGGCGAGACAACGGCCGCGGTCACCCCTGTTCCATTGCCGTCCGCAACCCACTGCTCGAGCAGACCGTCCAAGGACTGCACGGTCGAGTCCGGCAGCGCATCGCCGGACGGCTCCTCCATCAACGGTGCCACCGTGGTCGAGGTGCCCGACGACGCGGCAGGGCCAGCGCACCCCGCGACCACGAGCACAACAAGTGCCACCGGCGCCACCGCCAGCCACCGTGTCAGACTCCTCATGCCAAAGGCCCCCCTCCGAAGCCCCCGCGGATTCAGCTCTCTGTACTGACGGTAAGGACCTCGCTCGTTTCGGCACATGACCAGGGCTCGTCAATTTCCCCTATTGCGATCATCCGGTTCCGCGTAGTCAGATCTGACCAGGGCCGGGGCACTGTGCTGAAGGGCCGAGCGAGGGGGGCCGGACTCTGAACTCTTCTACGCCGTCGTCGGACTGGGCGCCGCCGGCACCGCCCGCCTGGTGGGCGGTGCCCGAGGGCCCGGCCTTCGTCGGGCGGCGGTCCGAGATCGCCACCCTCGACCAGGCGTGGGCCGCCGCCGCGGCCGGACGGCGCCAGGTGGTCTTCGTGGTCGGCGAGGCGGGTGCCGGCAAGTCACGGCTCGTGGCGGAGGCCTGCCGGGGCTTCGCCGACGCCGGGGCGGCCGTGCTCCTGGGCTACTGCCTCTCCGACCAGCCGGTGGCCTACGAGCCGTTCCGCCCTGCGATCCGTTCGCTCATCGGTGCCGTCGCGCAGGTCGTTGCGCCCGAGCGCCGGCGCGAGGTGAGCGACCTGCTCCGCTCGCTCGTGTTTCCGAGCGACTCCCGTCCGGCGAGCGCGCCGGAATACGTTCCCGAGCACTTCGAGGCCGTCCTCGAGGTGCTGCGCGGCGTGGCGACCGAGCGACCGGTCGTCCTTGTCCTGGAGGACCTCCACTGGTCCACGCCGTCGACGCTCGCGCTGCTGACGTGGCTGGTCAGACGCCTGCGAGACGGCCGGGTGCTGATCCTCGCGACCGCCCGGGTGACACCACCGGATCGGTCCGAGTCGCTCCTGACCACCCTGAGCGAGCTGCACCGGGAGCCGGGCGTACGGCGGCTCGACCTGGTGGGCTTCGGTACCGAGGACGTCGCCCGGTTCGTGGAACTGGAGGCGCAGGTCGCGAGCGAACGGGCGACGCCGATCGCGCCGTCGTTGCGTCACCTGACAGCCGGCAACCCCTACTTCCTCCAGGAGATCTGCCGGGACATGCGCACCCGACGCGGCCTGGGCGGGGACGAGACCTCGACGCCCAGGGTTCCCGACGCCGTACGCGAGCTCTTCGCCGCGAGGCTCGCCCAGTTCACCGAGCAGCGGAGAGAGGTCGTCGAGTTGGCCGCCGTGCTCGGCGAGGCGGTGCGGATCCCGCTGCTCGACGCTGCGTCGCCGTACCCGCACGAGACCCTGTCCGCGCTCGAGCACGCCGTGGACCGGGGGCTGCTCGTCCCGGTTCCCGACGAGGACGGATTCCGCTTCCCCCACGCCCTGGCTCGCCAGGCCGTCGTGGATCTCATCCCACCCGTGCGGCGTGCCGCGCACCATGCCCGTGCCGCGGCAGCACCCGAGGCCCGCTCCGGACGGAGCCTGCCCGAGATCCAGCGGCTCGCCCACCACTTCCGCAATGCCCGCGGCATGCAGGCCAAGGCCCACGACTACCTCGTGCGGGCCGCCGAGCTCTCCGCGCACTCCCTCGCCCACGACGAGGCGGCCCGCTACTACGAGCAGGCCGCCGAGTTGGCCGGATCGACCGCGGACCGGCACAGGACCGCGCTGCTCGCCGCCGAGTGCCTGCAGGGAGCGGGGCGATTCCAGGCGGCCCGGGACGCCTGTGAGCGGGTGGCGCGAGAGTCGCCGGATCCCTCGGTCCGGCTCGCAGCAGCGATCGGCTTCGAGAAGATGACCGCCCTCCTCGGCGGGGACCTGCGGGCCGTGGGGTTCCTCGGCGACGCCCTGCGGGAGCACGGCGTAGACCTGCAGGACGCGTCCTACGTCAAGGGGCTCGCCGGCCTGGGTCGCGCTCTCGGCCGAGTCGGGTACACCGTGGACGCGGTCCGGCTCCGCGACGTCGCCGTCTCTGCCGCCCGGGCGAGGGGCGACGACGCGCTCCTGGCAGACGTCCTTCACCGCGGGCTCTGGGTTGCGTTCGGTCGCCCCGAACTGGCGGAGGGGGCGCTCGAGGCCGCACGCGAGGCCTCCGGTCTGACTCGGGGCAGCCGCAGTTACCAGAAATTGGGCGGCGCCGCGTTCTTCCGATGCCTGCTCGGTCAGCGGATCGGCTCCAGGCCGACGTCGAGGCGGCCACGCAGGACATACACGTCGCCGCGGAGCGCACCGGCTACCACTGGCTCGACTACTGGACGCGCAACGCCGAGTACGGGACCCGCTTCCTCCGGGGCGACTTCGCCGGCGCCGAGGAGGTCGCCCGGAACCTCGAGCGCGTGAGCCGCGACTGGCCGGAGGCCGAGGCCGAGGGCCACTTCGGCGTGCAGATGTTCCAGGTCCGCCGAGAGACGGGTCGCCTGGAGGCGCTCCGAGCGCTGGTGTCCGGCAGCGAATCGCCCGCCGGCCATTGGGCGCCCGGCCTGTTGGCCGTCTACACCGAACTCCGCATGGCGGCACCGGCGCGACGTCTGCTGGACACCCTGGCCACCGAGAGCGTGCTCGAGGCGAACCGCGACGCCGAGTACTGGCCCGCAGCGCTCGCCTACCTGGTGGAGGCCGCGCTGTTCATCCGGGACACGGGGACGCTGCGGCGCCTACGACCACGCGTGGCCGAGCACACAGGCCTGAACCTCGTCTCCGAACAGTTCGTCGCCCTGTGCGGCAGCGCGGACCGCTACCTCGGGATGATCGACTCCGCCCTGGGGCAGGGCGACCCGATCACCATGTTCGACGCGGCGGAGGCGCTCGACCGCCGGACCGGCTCCCATGTCCATCTCGCCCTGACCCTCGCCTCCCGAGCCGTGCACCTGGCGACGGCGGACGGCCCGGGTACGCCTGACCTCGCGCGGACGGTCGAGCGCGCCCGCGCCGTCGCAACCCCCATCGGACAGGTGCGCGTGCTTCGCGTCCTCGATGCCCTCGGGGCGACACGGACCACGGGAGACGCGAGATCGCTCGCCGGACGCGCCGGCCTGACCCACCGCGAGCTGGACGTCCTGCACCTGCTCGTCACCGGCGCCACGAACCAGGACATCGCGGATGCGCTCGTCATCAGCCCGAACACCGCCGCGAACCACGTGAGATCGATCCTCGCCAAGACCGGCACGACCAACCGGACGCAGGCCGCGCACTACGCAGTGACCCACGGATGGGTCGGAGCCCAGGCGGGCTCCGCCTAGCCGAGGTGCCGCTCGGGGATGTTGCGGCCCCCGGGGGCTCCCGCGGATGCCTGCCCGACCGCCCGGACGGCGTCGTCGATGACGTCCGTCGGGACGATTGCGCCCGTCGCGGACGCCGGCCCGATCCCCCACGCGGGGCCGGCATCGATGCGGAACGTCTTGCCCCGGTGAGCCAGAAGGAAGGCGCCCAACCACTGCGCGTCGTCGCGAGGGCCGACGTCGGACGTCACGGTCCCGTTCGTAGGCTCCGCCGTCTGCGCGGCACCCTCACCCGTCGAGGCGTCCGACATCCTCGCAGGCTACCGCGCACGGCGTCAGGGGTAACGACCCTCCTCGGGGGACGCGTCGCCGAGCGCCCAGGCGAGTTGCTGCACGTGCAGGAGCACGCTGAGGACGTGACGCACCTGCTCCCGACGCGGCATCGAGACGACGTCGGCCGACAACTCGCGGGCGTACCTCTCCCGGTGAGCGGCGGGCAGCATCCGGACGGTCAGGTCGAGGGCGATGCGAGCGAGCCAAGGCGGCCGCGCGCGGCGCGGCTCTGCCGACGTAGCCGGCCGCCGACAGCCGGCCGGCGTCCGATTCTCGGCAACGAGCAGATCCTGCACGGGACACCCCCTCCGGTTCGGGCCTCTGAGGCCGACCGTAGGGAGGTCCACCACCTCGGCGCATGACCAGGTCGCGCCATTCCTCCCGGGTGGCAATACACCGCACTGCATAGTGAGATGTGACCAGGGCCGAGGTAGGCCCATCGGCAAGGAGGTACCGATGTCCGACCGTTCGATCGGCAACCGGTTCGTCATCGGCCCGGACGTCGCGTTGCGCCTTGCGGAGGAGGAGGCGCACCTGCGCGACGGCGTCGCGCTCCTCGCCCCGACGCTGCTGCGGTCCCAGGTCCTTTCCGCCCTCTACGGCGCCGCGCGAAGCGGCGAGATCTCCCGCCGAGACGCGGAGCGCCGACTCGACTACCTGCGGCGCCTGCGCATCCGCCTCCTCGGCGACCGCGTGGTTCAGCGCTTCGCGTGGACGATCGCCGACGACCTGGGATGGCCCGACACCTTCGACGCCGAGTACGTCGCTCTGACTCGGTTGCAGGCCGACGCGTTCGTCACCCTCGACGCAGCGCTCGCCCGCGCGCTGTCCGGCGTCGTCCCGCTCGCACCCGTCGACGCGATCCGGATGACGGGACCATGAGGCGTCAGGCGCTGGCGCGGGGCACGAGGCTGAGATCGATCGCCGGGAGTGCCGGGGACGCCACCTCGCCGGCCAGGACCTCCTCGGCGTAGGCCCAGACCCGATCGGCGAACGCGGCCATGTCGAACCGCACCGTGGTGAGGGGCGGATGCGCGAAGGCCGCGAACGGCTCGTCGTCGACGCCGACGACGGCGACGTCCCCCGGGACCTCGAGGCCCAACCGTGCGGCCGCCGCCAGGACGGCCGCCGCGTACAGGTCGTTGTAGCAGGCGACGGCGGTGACGGCGTCGGGCCCGGAGCGCCAGCCGGCGAGGACCTCCGCGACGGTGGACACGCTGAGCCGCGCGGCTGAGGGCACCTCGGCGATCCGTGGCTCGGGGAGCCCGAGGTCCCGGCAGGTCGCCCGGACGCCCTCGATCCGCGGGGCGGCGAACATGAGCCGCGCCGGGTCACCGGTGCTGAGGTAGCCGATCCGACGGTGTCCCTGCGACGCCAGGTGGCGGACCTGCAGGACCGACGGCACGCCTCCGGTCGGTGCGGCGGAGTCGATGCCGGCATCGACGAGGGGGATCCCGACGTCGGCCAGGAGGCTCTCCTCCTGGTCCCCGAGGTGCGCCAGGGCAATGACCACGCGGGGTTCGAAGTGAGCCAGTACGCGCGCGAGGTCACCCGGTTCCTGCCGGTGCCACATGAGGAGCGAACGGCCCGAGCGGGCCACCGACGCCGTCAGGGTGTCGACCAGGGTCCGCAGGTTGCTGCCCCACGGAAGTCCGGGGTTGACGAGCAGGACGAGCCGGGACTCACCGGCGCGCAGGGCCTTCGACGCGGCGTTCGGTACGTACTTCAGTTGCGCCGCCGCGGCGAGGACACGGGCGCGGGTGGCTTCGGGGATCGACTGATCGGCCCGGCCGTTCAGGACGTAGCTCACCGTCGCGCGGGAGACACCGGCGAGGCGTGCGACGTCGGCGCTCGTCGCCCGACGCGGTCGGCTCACGTCCCCTCCCCCTCTCCGGAACCCGGCCTCGCCCGTGCCGGGTCTACTGACACGTGACAGTACAGGTCGACGGCGCCTGCCGACAAAGCCTGCGGCGCGCGGATCTCGACGCCCTACATGGACGCGCGCACCCCCTTGCGCTCGCCGAGGCTCCGTGTCATCCTACTTACACGCGTAACTTACACGCGTCACTAACAGGACGCCCCCTGGGGCGACGGACGGACCCGAGCCGGCCACCCGGCGACGAGACGGAAGAGAGAGACACGATGACCACGACCGCGAGCACGCCCTTCCCGCCCGGCTTCCTGTGGGGTGGTGCGACGGCGGCGAACCAGTTCGAGGGCGCCTACGACCAGGGCGGCAAGGGCCTGTCCATCCAGGACGTGATGCCCAAGGGGATCATGGCGCCGCGCACGGAGCGGCCGACGCCGGACAACCTGAAGTTGGAGGGCATCGACTTCTACCACCGGTACGCCGAGGACATCGCGCTGTTCGCCGAGATGGGCTTCTCGGTCTTCCGGTTCTCCATCGCGTGGAGCCGGATCTTCCCGCGCGGTGACGAGCTCGAGCCGAACGAGGACGGCCTGGCCTTCTACGACCGGGTCCTGGACGAACTCGAGAAGCACGGCATCGAGCCGCTCGTGACGATCTCCCACTACGAGACCCCGCTGCACCTGGCCGAGGCCTACGACGGGTGGGTCTCCCGCGACCTCATCGGCTTCTACGAGCGCTACGTCCGGGTGCTCTTCGACCGCTACGGCCACCGCGTGAAGTACTGGCTCACCTTCAACGAGATCAACTCGGTGCTCCACGCGCCGCTGCTCTCGGGGGGGATCAACACCCCCAAGGAGGACCTCGCGCCGTCGGCCCTGTTCCAGGCCGCGCACCACGAACTGGTCGCCTCCGCGCTGGCGACCAAGATCGCCCATGAGGTGAACCCGGAGATCAAGGTCGGCTGCATGGTCATCTCGATGCCGATCTACCCGCTCACCCCGGACCCCCAGGACGTCCTGGCCGTGATGAACGCGGACCACGCGAACCTCATGTTCAGCGACGTCCACACGCGCGGCACCTACCCCGGCTACGCCCTGCGGTACTTCCGCGAGAACGGCATCGACCTCCAGATCACGGATGAGGACAGGGAGACCCTGAAGCACACGGTCGACTTCGTCTCCTTCTCCTACTACATGAGCATCTGCGAGACCGCGGACCCGGCCAAGAAGGCCAAGGGCGAGGGCAACATCATGGGCGGCGTGCCGAACCCGACGCTCCCGGCGTCGGAGTGGGGCTGGCAGATCGACCCCGTCGGCCTGCGCATCGTGCTCAACCAGTTCTGGGACCGCTGGCAGAAGCCGCTCTTCATCGTCGAGAACGGCCTCGGCGCCAAGGACCAACTCGTCGAGGTCGACGGCGACAAGACCGTGATCGACGACTACCGCATCACCTACCTCAACGACCACCTCGTCCAGGTCGGCGAAGCCCTCGCCGACGGCGTCGACCTCCTCGGCTACACCACCTGGGGACCCATCGACCTCGTCAGCGCCTCCACCGCCCAGCTCTCCAAGCGCTACGGCTTCATCTACGTCGACCGCAACGACGACGGCACCGGAACCCTCACCCGCT
>JARKOU010000013.1 GCA_029975645.1 Actinomycetales bacterium | reverse complement strand
CGGGCAGGGCCTGTGCGCCGCGTGCAACCACGCGAAACAAGCCCCCGGCTGGACCGCGACCCCCCACCCCGACGGCGCCGGCGTCGCCGTGTCGACCACCGCCCCCACCGGTCACACCCACACCAGCACCCCACCCCCACCACCCGACCGGCAACCTCGCGACCGCGACCAGCACGAGCGAACCGAGCCACCCGGCTGGCCCGACCGGCGCGACCAGCGCGACCACCCTGACCGGCCCGGTCTCTACCGGCACCCCAGAACCAGGCCCAACCGCCGCCGCGCACCCCACCGAGAACGCCCCGACGGGCTGCACGTCGTCTACATCGACGTCGCCCGCCCGACCGCCGCCGGCTGATCGCCGGTCAGACGGCTCGCGGCGTGAGCCAGGCGCGTGTAGAAGCCGGGACCTCCGGCACTGGCGCCGAAACGGCACCGGGACCAACGGTGGAGAAGAGCATCCGTAGTCACGCGCGCAAGGGAGCCGATCGTGCCGGCGCGAAGCCGCAGCCGCCTCACGGCCTGCGTCGCCTGCCTGACGCTGGGCCTCCTCACCGCCTGCGGCGGCACCGCGGACGTCCCCACCGGCGACGACCTCTTCGCAGCTCTCCTCACGCCGAGCGACCTGGCGGGGACCGACCTCGACGGAACCTGGCGCACGGACGCGGCCGAACAGGTGGCCGAGGAGGAGCCGGCGCCCACGCCGTTCCAGCAGACCTGTCCCGAGGTCACCGAGGAACCCGAGTGGCAGGCCTTTACGGCGATGTCCGCCCAGGGCCTGGCCGGCGGGAGGGCGTTACAGGTGATCGAGTTCGTGCTCGCGGCCGATCCGGCCGCGACGCGCTCGACGTACCGCGACTTCACGGACGCGCTCGTGCGGTGCGGGGATCGGCAGATGGCGGATGCGGCCCTCACCGTGCTGACCGACCAGGACGTGGACCTCGGCGCGGCCGGTGACCAGCACGGCGCCCGCCACATCACCGCCGTCGACGAGGCCGACCCCGCCGCACCGACGGCCACGGACCAGTATCTGGCCGTGGTGCGGGACGGGCCGGTCCTGCTCGTGATCCTCACGTCGGAGTCGATCCCGCTCGATGCGTGGCCCGGCAACCCGCCCGAGCCCAGCCTGACCGAGACCCAGGTGGCCGCCGTCGTCGGGACTGCCCTCGACCGGCTCTCCGGCCGGCTCGCCCCGCTCGCCGCGCCGTCCGCCACCGGCGAGCCCGTCGCCACCCCGGCGCCGTGGTGGAACGACGCCGTGTTCTACGAGGTCTTCGTCCGCAGTTACTCGGACTCCGACGGCGACGGCAACGGCGACCTGACCGGGCTGATCGACGCCCTGGACTACCTCAACGACGGCGACCCGGCCACCGATGACGACCTCGGCGTCACCGCGCTGTGGCTGACGCCCGTCATGCAGTCGCCCAGTTATCACGGCTACGACACCACCGATTACCGGACCATCGAAGAGGACTACGGCACCAACGCGGGCTTCCGGCGCCTGGTCACCGCGGCGCACGAGCGGGGGATAAGGGTGGTCGTGGACCTCATGCTCAACCACACCTCGAGCGAGCATCCCTGGTTCCTCAGCGCGGCGCAGAACCGAGACTCGGCGACTCGGGACTGGTACGTCTGGCGCGCGGACGATCCCGGCGAGACGACGTCCTGGGGGACGCCCGCCTGGCACGAACTCGACGGCGACTACTACCTCGGGCTGTTCTCGGAGGGCATGCCCGACCTCAACTCCCGCAACCCCGAGGTCACCGCGGAGATGGAGGACGTCGCCCGGTTCTGGTTCGAGGACATGGACGTGGACGGTTTCCGGCTCGACGCCGTCCGGCACCTCATCGAGGACGGCGACGTCTTCGCGGGAACCCCGCAGAACCATGCCTGGCTCGGCGCGTGGGACGCCTTCCTCGACGCCGAGGCGAGCCCGCAGTTCTTCACCGTGGGCGAGATCTGGGACGCGACGTCCCAGGTCGCGCCCTACGTCACGGGCGGGGAGGTGGACGTCGCCTTCGAGTTCACGCTCGCCGACGCCATCCTCACCACCGTGGAACGCGGCGACCCGGCGCCCCTCGACCGCGCCCTCACCACCGCACTTGCGGCCTACCCGCCGGGCCAGTTCGCCACCTTCCTCACCAACCACGACCAGGACCGGGTGATGAGCCGGCTCGACGGCGACGACGCCGGGGCACGCCTCGCCGCGACCCTCCTCCTCACACTGCCCGGGGTGCCGTTCGTCTACTACGGCGAGGAGATCGGCATGATCGGGGCCAAGCCGGACGAGTTGATCCGCACGCCGATGCAGTGGAGCGACGCACCGAACGCGGGCTTCAGCACCGCCGACCCGTGGGAGCCGCCCAACGACGACTTCCGGACCGTGAACGTGGCGGCCCAGGAGGACGACGCCGACTCCCTCCTGAGCCTGTACCGGCACCTCGTCCACCTGCGCACCACGCACGCCGCTCTCCGGACGGGCGACCTCGTCGCGCTCGGGAGCACGTGCCCGGGCACGTACGCGTACCTGCGCAACAGCCCGGAGGAGGCGGACGACGACGCCGTCCTGGTGGTTGTCAACCTCGCCGCGGAGGATGTGGCCGGCTGCGCCTTCACCCTCGGGGCCGGCCACCTCGACCCGGGGGCCCACAGCGCGGTCGACGCCCTCACCGGCGAGAGCGTGGGCGACCTCCTCGTGGACGACGACGGCGGCGTCAACGCCTACGTCCCGGCGGCCACGCTTCCCGCGCGCTCGGCGCTGGTGCTCGACGTGACGCCTGCCACCAGCCGGTGACGGTCAGGCTGACGGCAGCGTCAGGGCTCCTGCGCGCAAGGCCGCAACCACCCCGCCGTCGACCAACACATCGGTCCCGGTGACGAAGGACGACTCCGGTCCGAGGAGGAAGGCCACGACGGCGGCGATGTCGGCGGGTGTGCCGAGCCGGCGCATCGCTGACGCCTCGACCATGGCCCGCATCATCGCCCCGGACTGCCCCGCCAGTTCCTCCTGGCCCATCGGCGTCGAGATGATGCCCGGGCTGACGGTGTTCACGCGAGCGCCGCGCGCGCCCCAGGCCAGGCTCGCCGCGTGCACCCGCACCTGGTTGCCACGCTTGGCGATCCCGTACGCGGCGCCGGGGTCCGGAACCGCGCCGGGTTGCAGGAACGGAAGCGCGAGCAACTCCTCGGCCGGAGTCAGCGCCAGCGCTGCCTCCATCTCCGCGGGGAACCGACCGAGCGCCATGGTCCCGGCCATGCTCGCGATCACCACGCCCGCGCCACCGGGCGCGACCACACGTCCGAACTCGGCCAGGGAGTACGCGACCCCGGCGAGGTCGACCCGCACAATCGCCTCGACCGACGCCTGCACCGGGGACAACCCCGCCGTGTGGGCCACCTGCGTCACCGGTCCGAGCGCGGCTGCGGCGTCGGCCAGCGCAGCCACCGAGGCGTGGTCCGCGACGTCGACCGTCCGGGCCGTGACCTCGTACCCGTCGCCGCGCAGGCCTGCCGCGACCCGTTCGAGCGTCTCGGCGTTGAAGTCGGCGAGTACGACGTGCCTCCCGGGTCCCTGACGCCGGGCGATCGCCTCGCCCATGCCCCCGACCCCGATCACCACCACGACGTCGTGCACCATGACATGCCTCCCGCCTCGTCACGAGAAGAACCGACCCTGCGAGCGTACGCCGGAGACATGCGGAACCTGTGGCCCTGATCGGCTCGTCCGGCGTGACTCCGTACGCCGGTGGCGCCGGTGCGGCTGTGCGGGATGCCACAGGCGTGGCGCGGGTTGGCCGTGGCACCATGGAAGTTGACTTCGTACGACGCCCCCCACGCCCCTACCCAGAGACCGGAGAGCGCCGCCCGTGAGCATCGCCGCCGTCCCCCTGACCCTCAAGGCCCGCGTCCCGGCCCTCGGCCCCGAGTGGCTCGACCCGGACACGATCATCACCTGGTTCGGCCCGCTCGCTGTGGTCGGCATCCTCGCGATCGTCTTCATCGAGACCGGGCTGCTCATCGGGTTCTTCCTGCCCGGCGACTCGCTGCTCTTCACCGCCGGGATGCTGACGGCGACCGGCTTCATCAGCACCCCGCTGTGGCTGCTCTGCCTGCTCATCTTCATCGCCGCCTTCGCCGGCGACCAGGTGGGTTACCTCCTCGGCCGCTCGGCCGGGCCGAAGATCTTCAGCCGACCGGACTCGCGGCTGTTCAAGCGGGAGTACGTCGACAAGACCTACTCGTACTTCGACCGGTACGGCGGGCGGACGATCATCCTGGCCCGGTTCGTCCCCATCGTGCGGACGTTCGCGCCGGTCGCGGCGGGCGTGGGCAAGATGCGGTACCGCACGTTCATCGCCTACAACGCCGTCGGCGCGCTGCTGTGGGGCGTCGGAGTGACCGTGCTCGGGTACTGGCTCGGCCAGATCACCTTCGTCCAGGAGAACATCGAGTTCATCCTCGTCGGGATCGTCGCGCTCTCCGTGGTGCCGATCGTCGTCGAGCTCCTGCGCGCCAAGAGCGCCAACCGCGACAGCCGCTACGACGAGGACGCCGAGCGCGAGCGCGTGGTCGTCGAACGACTCCCGCACGACTGACCCCGCACGACGGTCCGGGGCCCATCCCCGCCCGCCGCGCGCGTCGGCGGACGATGATCGGATCATGGACGCGACGCCGACCCCCCGCAGCACGCACGGCACCACCCCGTTCCCCCCGGGCTTCCTGTGGGGTGGTGCGACCGCCGCGAACCAGATCGAGGGCGCCTACGACCAGGGCGGCAAGGGCCTGTCCATCCAGGACGTGCTCCCGCAGGGCGGGGCCTCGCCACGCGTCGACTCCCCGACGCCGGACAACCTGAAGTTGGAGGGCATCGACTTCTACCACCGGTATGCCGAGGACATCGCGCTGTTCGCCGTGATGGGCTTCTCGGTCTTCCGGTTCTCCATCGCGTGGTCACGCATCTTCCCGCGCGGTGACGAACTCGAGCCGAACGAGGAGGGCCTGGCCTTCTACGACCGGGTCCTGGACGAACTCGAGAAGCACGGCATCGAGCCGCTCGTGACCATCTCCCACTACGAGACCCCGCTGCACCTCGCCGAGACCTACGACGGCTGGGTCTCCCGCGACCTCATCGGCTTCTTCGTGAGGTATGTGCGGGTGCTCTTCGACCGGTACGGCCACCGGGTGAAGTACTGGCTCACCTTCAACGAGATCAACTCCGTGCTGCACCTGCCGTTCATGAGCGGCGCGATCAACACCCCCAAGGAGAACCTCGCGCCGTCGGCGATGTACCAGGCCGTGCACCACGAACTGGTCGCGTCAGCCCTGGCCACGAAGATCGCGCACGAGTCCTACCCCGGGCTGAAGGTCGGCTGCATGGTCATCTCGATGCCCATCTATCCCCTCACCCCGGATCCGGCCGACGTGGTCACGGTCATGGAGGCGGACCACGCGAACCTCATGTTCAGCGACGTCCACACGCGCGGCACCTACCCCGGGTACGCGCTGCGCTACTTCCGCGAGCACGGCATCGAACTCGACATCACCGACGACGACCGGGAACTTCTGAAGCACACGGTCGACTTCGTCTCCTTCTCCTACTACATGAGCATCTGCGAGACGGCCGACCTCTCGAAGAAGACGGTCGCCCGCGGCAACATCCTCTCCGGCGTGCCGAACCCGTACCTGCCCGAGAGCGAGTGGGGCTGGCAGATCGACCCCCAGGGCCTGCGCCTGGTCCTGAACCAGTTCTGGGACCGCTGGCAGAAGCCGCTCTTCATCGTCGAGAACGGCCTCGGCGCCAAGGACCAACTCGTCGAGGTCGACGGCGTCAAGACCGTGATCGACGACTACCGGATCTCCTACCTCAACGACCACCTGGTCCAGGTCGGCGAAGCCATCGCCGACGGCGTCGACCTCCTCGGCTACACCACCTGGGGACCCATCGACCTCGTCAGCGCCTCCACCGCCCAGCTCTCCAAGCGCTACGGCTTCATCTACGTCGACCGCAACGACGACGGCACCGGAACCCTCACCCGCT
>JARKOU010000278.1 GCA_029975645.1 Actinomycetales bacterium | reverse complement strand
CCTCGCTGAACGGACCGTCGCTGAGCAGCACCCTGCCGCCACGGGTGCGGACGAAAGTGGCGTCGGAGGGTGGCTGGAGCACCTGCCCGAACAGGCGGACGTCCCGTGCGTCCATCTCGGTGACCCAGGCGTCCGGACCGGTGGGGTCGTCATCGGGTGCGTCCGGGTCGACGCACACCAGCATCAGGTAGCGCCTGCCCTTCGTGGGACGCTCGGGGAAGCCCGGCGGCACCACGCGGGCGCCGTCCGCGGACGGCACGAACGGACGCACCTCGGCGGTGCCGAAGCGGGCGGCGGGGTGCCTCGAGGCGACCCGGATCGCCTCGTCCAGGTCGGCGCACTCGATGATGTCGAAGCCGCCCACCCATTCCCTGGCCTCGGTGAACGGGCCCTCGGTGACGAGCACGCGGCCGTCCCGCACCCGGACCGTCGTCGCGTCCTGACCGGGCCGCAGGCGTTCGCCGTACTCGGAGATGCCACGGTCGATCAGGTCGGTGACCCAGTCACCGATGTCGTCCTGGGCCGGATCGTAGGGCTGGGGATCGGCTCCGTCGGAGTACAACAGCAGGTATTCCACTGGTCCTTCCTTTCTCTCTGCCCCGGCGACGAACGGCGATCGGCGGAATCGACATCGACCGCGCTCAGGTTAGGCACGAACCCCAGCCGGCGAAACCCCGCCCGGATCCACCGGCCCGGCGCAGGTCGTACCTGAACGGACGGTCGTGGGTCGGCGGTCCTCTCGGCGAGCAGGACGAATATGGCGCATGAGGTGATCATCTCCTGCCTCCCTTCACCGGTACGACGGACCGGAAGGGACGACATCGACAATGCGCCCCGCAGCGAACCGAAGTCGGTCAGGAAGGGTGCCCGGCGCGCGCTACTGGGCCAGCGCGGCGAGATGGCGCAGGCGGGCGAGCTCCGACTTCAGGAAGTCCGGGCCGCCGCGGCGGGCCAGCACGATCGAGGCGTCGTCGCGGAACGGCGCCACGGCGACGAGGGTCTCGCCCCAGCCGGGCAGCCAGCCGTCCGGCAGTTCGCCGATGCGGGACCCGGAGAGATCGCCGAGGGCCTCGATGCCCGCGCCGTCGAGGTCGGGCGCGAGATCGGACTGCGCGAGCACCCGGCACCCCGCCCGGTCGACCAGCACCGCCCAGGTCACCCGGAACACCTGGGGTGCCTCCAGGGTCAGGATCTCCTCGGCGTGGTCGGGGTCCTCGGTCATGGCGTTGAGCACGTCCACATCGGCCTGCAGCCCCCAGCCCTCGGGGTAGTGGGAGAGCCACACCACCTCCACGCCGGGCACGGAGGTGCACGCCGTGACCAGAGCGTCGGGGGCGTTGCCGCCGGGCAGTTCGAGCACGAAGTCGTCGACGGCGTAGCCC
>JARKOU010000277.1 GCA_029975645.1 Actinomycetales bacterium | reverse complement strand
GCCCCAGACACCCTCGCCGAGCCCCCCGACGCCCCCAACCATCCCGAACGACCACGGCCCCCGAAGCCCCAGCCCACGGCCACCGAACCCCGACCGACTCGCCCACACCCCCAGGCGGCCCCTTCTTCAGCAGTTTCCTAGCGGGCCTGCGCGACGCCAGCCTCGTCGCGACTGATGGCGGCCGAGGTATCAGGGGCACGCGGTACCGCCTCGCGGCGTCCTCGACCTAGTAGCCCCCGCTGGCGCCTGCGGTGCCGCCACCGCCCAGACCCGCTCGAATCCAGCTGTCACCCGGGAGGAGGAACACTTCCTTGCGGCAGCGGGTGCACTCGAGCCTGAAGTGGACCCCGTCCTCGGGGTGCAGGATGTGGCGCCGCGCGTAGTGGTGCAGGTGCAGGACGCAGCGCAGGTCCCGACGGCGGGCTGGACGGCGTTCGAGGTCCGGGGCCGGGTCGCCGAGCGCCCACGCCAGGTGCTGGACGTGCACCAGCACTCCGAATGCCTGCCGCCGCTGCTCCTTGCGGGGCAGACCGTACAGGTCGGCGTAGAACTCGCTCGCGTACCGCTCCCGGTGCGCTGCGGGAAGCATCCGGACCGCGAGGTCGACGGCGGCCCGCGCCAGGCGCGGCGGCTGCATCCGGCGCCGCTCCTCCAGGGTGGCCGGGTTGCGCGACGGCCCGCCCGACGCCGACGCGGTGCTCATGCCTCACCACCCGAGAGCCCCCACGCGGTCCCGGCAACGGGACGCCCGGCCGCGGCGAGCGCCTGACGCACCGCGCCCGCGTTCATCCAGCCGAGCCGGTAGAACCGACGAGCCGGCACGGCCGCGGGCCCCGGCGGGACGTCCTCCCAGCGCGAGTGCAACCACCCAACCGCCTCCAGCTTCGCCAGCAGCGGGTACACCGACCCGGCGCGCAACCCGTTCGCCCGGGCCAGCTCCATCCCCGACCACTCCCGCGACGGATCGTCAAGCAGGCACTCCAGCACCCACTGCGCCGGCGCCGACAACCGCGGCACCTTCCCCGAATCAGCGCCCATTCCCCCACCCCCTATCAGCCTTCGCATCGTCCCGCGATTTCGCCGCCACGAACAGGCCCCCGATTCCGGCACGGTGCCGTCCACCAGGAAGTCGTTCACGGCGAGTCGGATGCCGTTGAAACGTGACGTGTTGACCCGCTCGAAGCCCTCGAACACGACTGCGGGCGCGCGGGCGAATCTGCGGCCGCGCGTTCGACGGACGCCGACGGCGTGCCTCGAGCGCGCCGGGCGGCCGCCGGGCACGAGCCTCGAGGTCAGCACCGACGCGGTCGACCTGGCCGGTCGGCCACGAGCACCACCACGACCCGCCCATACCCTTACTCTATCTAGTTCCCGTGCTCGCGAACAGAGGGCGCTGGCAGGTCGACCACTCGAGGTCACGTCCACGCTCGGGAGGAGGTCTCGGACTGCGGGAGGCGAGACCGCTTCGCGGTCCGCGCCCGTTCAGATCAGCGCGGCGTAGGTGCTCAGCGCTGCAAGGTTGACCAGCCCGTGGGAGACGACCACCCAGCGCAGGGTCCGGGTCCGGCGCGCGACCACCGCGTACACGACCCCGAGGACGACCGCCGAGGCCATCAGCGCCAGCGGGCTTCCCGCGGTCGGGTCCGCGGCCCACGGCGCGACGTGCCATACCCCGAACCCGATCGACGGGACCACGACCCCCCACAGGCGGGAGTCCGGCTCGAGCGCGAGCGGAACGCCACGCCAGAGCACCTCCTCGCAGGTGCCGTTCATCACCGCGAAGCCGGCCGCGACGACGAGCAGTCCCACGCTCCACTCCCCGGGCAGCAGCCACCCGCCGGCGGCCGCGGCGAGCGGGGGCCCGGCGAGCAGGAGGACGTCCACGAGACGGGGCCTGGTCCCCCGGGCGGAGAGCAGCCCGCGGACCACGGTCGGGCCGAGCAGCCACACCGGGACGGCGATCCCCCACACCAACCAGTACACGGCGAAGCCGACCCACCACGCCCGCGCCGGCCCGAGGAGCACGCCGAGCACGGCGAAGACCACCGTCATGCTCGGCACCAGGACCAACGGCACCGCTCGCGCCAGCCGCCGCGCCCGGGCCGCCGAGCGCCCGGGAACGGCGGACACGCCGACCACCGTCACGCCATCGACGTCGGACCGTCCGGCCACCACCACACACCCCCACACACACCTGAGACCAGAGCCTCGACCCGCCCGTTCCGCATCACCCCGGCCGAACGTCCCGAGCCCCGCTCGCCCCCCGAACCACCCGCCCCGAACCGGCGCCGGCCGCGGCCGGCGGGGGCGGCTTGGCCCTGTTCAGCACGTCGTCGTCGCCGTGACCGGGTAGGCGTGATCAGGCTGCGGGGCTGCCCACCCGAGGAGCGGGTCTAGATATGGCCGCACGTCGGTGACGACCGACCCGCCGTACGACATTGACTACGGCGTGCCCGGGGTCCGGCACGTCACCTTCGTGCCGTCCCCCCACGTCCCACACGTTCCCAATCCCCCTGGGTGCCGCTCAGCCGAGATCTCCGCCGAACTCGCGGACCACGTCTTCGACCACGTCGGCGACGTCACGCAGGAAGCGGTTCTGGTCAGGCGAGGCGCTGACCGTCGAGATCGGCGCGCCGCGGTCGTAGACATCGTTCGCAATGATCCGCGCCCGCACGAAGGTCGATCCCGGGCCCTTCTGCAGGTAGGCCTCCTGCCACCCAGTTCGCACCTCATCGCGTAGGCGCCGTTTGGTCAGTTCGACGAGCCGGTTGGTGACTGCGTTTGAGAGCGCGTCGAGAGTGGCCTGCTTCTCATCCTCGCCGGGCTCACCGCTCGACCACCGCTCGGGACGCTGCAGCATCAGGTAGACCTGCATCTGCAGGTGGTAGCGCAGATCTGCGACCGGCTCGAGGTTGTCGTACTCGTCGTTCCAGCCCTCGGCCAGTCGTCGGCTGAGCGCCTTGACGCCCGTCCAGGCCTTCTTCGGCGCCTCCGGGTTGGAGTCGAGTCCGAGCAGGCCGCGCCAGCGCGTGTGGAGCTCTTGGCTGCCTCCGTGACGGCCAGCGACAGGTTCATCCGGTTGAAGATCGGGCGGCTCTGGCCCTGCCTGCCGATCCTGACCAGGCCAGGCCTGGTCAGGCACCTCGATTGTCTGCGCGTCCTTCGCGCAAGCCGTCAGTGACTGTGCGGCACCCCCAGTTCGTGCATGCGTTCGTGCTCATCACGGGCGGCCTGGCGAGCCGCGACGCGTGCGGCGACGTCCTCGCGACGCAAGGGCGGCATCGTCGACGGCGGGTGCCGCCGCTCAGGGAGATCGGCAAGCGCCTGGGCGGTCGCGGCCGCGACCGCCGCGACCGCGGTGTTGAACGCCTCGCGGGTCACGTCGGTGACCTTGGCGATGCCCGTGATCTTGCGGACGAACTGCACCGCAGCGGCCTCGATCTCATCCGGAGTGGCGGGCGGCTCGAGCCCTCGCAAGGTGGTGATGTTCCGGCACATGCCTCGACGCTACGCGGGCGGCGGTTCGACCTGCCACCGGGCGGCTGATTGGCCGTCGGTCTCCGCTCTGCGCAGGCGGTGCCGCCAGGTCGCCGACCTGAGTCTCGGCGGGCTTCGCACCGGTCAGGCGCGCCTCACGATCTCCGGACCTGTCGAAAACCACTTGCCGTTTCGCCTGGCGCTGTCGAATGATCAGAGCGTCACGGGGCCGATGTCGGACCACCAGCCTCCTGGGAGAAGCGGCACGTCAAGTCCGCACACGGGCCGCCGATCCGGGTAGAAGCGAGGGCTCGAGCAGGAGGAAGCGCGGACGATGCCGATCGATGTCCCCTTCGGCCGACCAATGAGCGTCGGGCTGCCTCCGGCGATGGTGATCCGTCCGTGACCCGCCGAGCCCATATCGATCGAGCCGACGAGTACCTGCACGCTGTGCCCCTGACCGGGTCGGAGTCCGAGACCGTCGGACCGTTCACGCTGTTCCGTCCCACGAGCGCTCTGTCCTACTACGGACGACCGACGCCGGGCCTCAGCAGTGCCATCGATCCTGCTGACGTCACACGGTTCGGCCATCGATGCGACGAGCTCGGGCTCCCGCGCGCCTTGGAATGGGTGGTCGAGATCGCGCCGTCGGCATCCTCGGCGTGCGTCAACGCGGGATGGGACGTCGTCGAGCACCCGCTCCTGGCCCTGGAACCTTCTCAGATCGCACCTGTGGTCTCACCGCCCGGCGTCACCGTGCGCCGGCTGCGCGCCGACAGGTCGGACCTTCGCCAGGCATGGGCCACCGTCCAGATCGCCTTCGCCCACGGGCGAAGCGACACCGGGACGGCCGGCACCGCTGCACTCGAGGCGGAGAACGCCCGAGTCGACAGTGACCTCATATCCACCTTCGAGCAACGGACGGCACGGGGCGAGACGGTCACAGCGGCCGCCTACGACGACGGCGGTCGCCCGCTCGCAGTTGGCCAGCACCAGCCGGTGGGTTCCACCACGGAGGTCGTTGCCGTGGGGACGCTCCCCGCGCACCGTCGGCAGGGTCTGGCCGCTGCGGTCATCACGACACTGGTGCAGGACGCCGCCGAGCGGGGCGTCGACCTGGTCCTTCTCTCCGCAGCGGGCGACGACTCCGCTCGACTCTACGAGCGGCTGGGGTTTCGCCGCATCGGATCCGTCGGCGCAGCCGAGGACACCCGACCACGCGCTGTTCCCCCCCGCTCAGCGGACGCCGGATCCCCGCCCCGGTGAGCTTCCCTGACACTCGCGGTGCGCGGCCCTGAGGCGCGTGCGATGGCGCTTCACCAGGCCGCCGTTCCCGACCGGCCTACCCTCGAGGAGGTCAGGCTCCCTACCCTCGCGGAGGTGAGCCTCCCTACCCTCCCGGAGGTGAGCACCCTGACCGCGACCACCGACCCGACCGAGGTCGAGACCTCCCACGGGCGAGCGCTCGTGCACGTCCACCCGGTCGAGACGCCACGCGGGCTTCTCGTGCTCGGGCACGGCGCCGGCGGCGGCGTCGACGCGCCCGACCTGGTTGCCGTCACGGAGACCGCGAATGACGTCGGGTTCACCGTCGCGCTGGTCCTTCAGCCCTACCGCGCGCTGGGCCGAAGGGCGCCACCGCGCGCAGCCGCTCTGGACGCAGCGTGGACGGACGTCGTCGGGGCACTCAGGGAGGACGTGACGGGCCTGCCCCTCGTGGTCGGCGGTCGCTCGGCGGGAGCCCGAGTCGCGTGCCGCACCGCCGCGGCGACCGGCACCGTCGGTGCCCTCTGCCTGGCGTTCCCCGTTCGCCCCCCGGGGCGACCCGACGCACCGAGCCGGTTGCCGGAGCTCGACGGTGCCCGCGTGCCGGTGCTCGTCGTGCAGGGCAAACGGGACCCGTACGGCATCCCGCCCGAGGGTCGGCAGCGCACCGTCGTGATGGTCGACGGCGACCACTCACTCCGCACCGGCCTGCCCGCCGTGCGCACCGCCGTGCGGACGTGGCTGTCTCGGCTCTTGGCAGGCGACCCCTCTGCGTCGCCCTCCCCCGACCGCCCTGAGACCCGGGCCTAGTGGCGGCGTTCCGACCGTCGTCGTGACGGTCGGGCCTCTCCCGCCGCTTCCGGACCGGCCTGCTGAGTCAGGCGCGCTACCCCTGCAGCGTGAAGACCAATTCCGTATCCGGGCCGGTCAGCGTGAGTTCGTCGCCCTGGCGCGTACCGGCCTCCACGTCGTCGAGCGCCGCGAGATAGACGGCCTCCGCCGCACCGGGGCGCGGCGCGCAGGCCAGCCGAGTGGTGGCGATCGGCCCGAACTCCACCGAGGATCCGTCTACCACCACCGTGCCGAGATAGGTGTTGCACGCAGCGCTGCCGCGGACCTCCCCGTCGGCGGTCACCTCCATCGTGATCCGCGCGGTCGGGATGATCTCTACCGCACCACCCGGGCCCGCGCCCTCCTCGAGTTGCCAACTACCGGTGAGGTCCAGGGCACCGGCCGCGGTTCCGGTGGTTGGTTCCTCGTCCGGGCTTGACCCGCCGCCGCTGCACGCGGCGGCGATCGCCGAGACGACGGCGATCGCGAGCACGCTTCGTAACGAGCGCATGCGTCCTCCTCGGAGTCACGACTCGGTCGGTGACGGCTGTGCGGACTCCTCCGGAGACGTCTCCGCCGTCGGGCCCGACGTGGGGGTCTCCTGCGCGCGGGCGAGAGCCTCCTGGAACGCGGCGATCGTCGCGGCGTCCACCGCGCCGGTGGCCGGGACACCCAGGTCGGTCTGGAAGGTCATGAGCGCCTGGGTGAGCGCGTCCGTCCACACCCCGTCGATCGGGCCGTCCCAGTACCCGGCGAGCGCGAGGGTCTGCTGGAGGGCCGCCGTCGTCGCGGTGGTCTGCTGGGCCGCCGCCTGCTCGAGGGCTTCGAGTTCGGCCTGCAGGGCCTCGTCCGTCGCCTTGTCCACGGTCCCGGTCTGGGGCAGTCCGTTGGCCGCCTGGAGCGCCTGCACCGCGTCCACCGTCATCGGGCCGTACACGCCGTCGACCTGTCCGCTGTAGTACCCCGTGTCGGTCAGCGCCTGCTGCAGCGCGACGGTGTAGTCGCGCACGGCGGTCACCGCCTGCGCCTGCTGCTCCTCTGTGAGGCAGCCGGACTCGGCGAAGAGCTGCAACCAGGCCATCTCGAGGGCCACCGCGGCGGCGTTGAACTGCTCCGCCGCCTGCACCAGGGGCGTCTGGTCGGTGATCCCCGCCCGCGCGTCGGCGAACTCGGTCTCCGCCTGCTCCACGCGGGCGATCGTGGTGGGGTTCGGCGAGGCGGCCGCGGCCGGGGTGGTCTCGCTCGCCGCGCTCGCCTCGGGCTGCGCCGGGGTCGCACCCGCCGAGGCCTCGGCGGCCGCCAGATCCGCCTGCGCCTCGGCCAGATCCTGCTCGGCCTGGGCAACCGCCTCCCGGGCGGCGACGGCGTCGTCCGCCGCCGTCGCCGTCTCCTCGCGGGGCCTCGTGAGGTCCTGGCCCGCATCTGCGACGTCGCCGACGGTCACGGCGGTCTGGTTGAGGACGTCGCCGTATCGGTCCAGCGCCGTGATGTACGTCGCGCTCGCCGAACAGAACGCCGCCTCGGCGTCGGACAGGTCCGACCGGGCGCCCGCCAAATCCTCCTCCGCAGCGGTCACCCCGGCCTGTGCGGCCTCCACGGGCGTCTGTGCGGGCTCGGCGCTGCACCCGGACAGAGCCACGAGCAGGCACCCGGCAGCCGCGACCACCACCGGCCGCCGACGGCGGAGCGCGGTACCAGGGGAAGGGCCCATCACAGGGGAGGGGGCCGGGATCGTCTTCGCAGCATCCACGGCACGACCGTGCCATCGGACGGCGGCACAAGGGCCGATCTCGGCGCCGACACGCGACGACGTCGTCGGCACGGGCATCATCCCGACGGATCCGAGTCGGGCCGTACGCAACGGGCGACCGCGAACCCGGGCCATTTCGATCTCGTACCCGGCAAGGAACATCCGCATCGCCAGGCCCAGGTCGCTGAATGCAGCAACGACCTCGTCCTCGTGAGCCCACCCCAGCACGGCCGGTCCGACCAGGACCCCGCCGACCAGTTGGATCACCACAGGGGGCACCGGAAGCCACGCGGGCGAACGATCCGAGACCAGCACCGCGACCACAGCGACGGCCAGGCAGATCGCCAGCGCTTCCACCGAACTCAGCGCGACCACCTCACCCGTCGCCCAAGGCATCCCGAACCACTCCTCGGGACGGCTCGCCGTCCGGGACCCTGCCCGTCGACCGCAGCGGGTCGTCGAGCGTCAATCATCCTGACCCGAGACCCTGGGCGCTGGGAATCCGCAGCCTCGGCGGGGCGCGGAGGGCGTCGCCGGGTCGATCCCCAACACCGAGCCCCCGGGACGAACTGCGTCGGACGCGACACGGGTGATCTAGCCGGGTGCGCGGCCCACGTCCGGACGCGACCCCCCGCCGGGCGCCGCCGAGCACGACCAGAAGCGGGTGCGGCCGCGATACCCGCAGGGGTACGTTTCGGTGGTCAACGGTCCAGCGGCGTCGTCGGAGGTGTCAGCGTGGCTGAAGTGGGCAGGCGTGCGGTCATCGCGGTGGTGGGTGCGGCCTTGTTCGGGGTGGTTGCATCGGCCCCGGCACAGGCGACGAGCGCCGGACAGGAGTTCTCCGAACACGTCCGCGCGTGCCAGCAGGCGATGGGATTCTCCGGCACGCACAACCCTGGCGTGATGCACCAGGGCTTCTCCGGCTGGGACCCCTCTCACAGCTGCTGACGGCGGAGCCACGCTGGGCAGGCTCTCCACCTGTGCTCGCGAGTCATCTCGGGCGCTGTCGTAGAGGTCCAGCAGTGGCGCGGACGCCGCCACCGCCTGCACGACGCGGTGTCGCAGTCCTGCGGGCGTACGGTGAGCGGATGGGTGGGCCGGGGCGCGGTGTCCTCAGGTGAGCTGGTACCGGCCGTCGTCGATTCTCGACAAGGTCTTCGAGGGCGGCATCGTCCTGAAGGGCATCTCCGGGCTCGCCGAGTTCCTGGCCGGTCTGCTCCTGCTGTTCACGGACCCGGCCTCGATTCACGCCTTCCTCGTCGCGGTCACGCAGAAGGAGATCACCGAGGACCCCAGCGACCGCGTCGCCAACTTCCTGCTCCACTCGACCGCGCACATCGACACCGGGGCGAAGGCCTACGCCGTCGCCTACTTGTGGGTTCACGCCGCCGTGAAGTTGACCGCCGTGATCGGGCTCATGCGCAACAAGATGTGGGCCTACCCCTTCTCGCTGATCACTCTCGGCCTCCTGACCATCTACCAGGCCGTCAGCCTCGTGGTCCGCTTCTCCATCGGACTGTTCCTGCTCACGCTCTTCGACGTGTTCATCCTCTGGCTCATCCAACGGGAGTACGCCAAGGCCCGCCACCCCGCCGCGGACCTCGCACCGTCCTGACCCAGGCGCGGACGTCCACGCTGCGCAGGCGTGCAGATCCATGGGCGCTACCGGACGTCACGTCCGGTCCATGGCGCGGGACTACGGCGCCGTCGTCGGCCCGCCGAGGCGTTCGAGTAGCCCCAGGCTCGCCGCGTCTTCGCGCACCGTGCAGCCGTCTCCGCTCATCGGGCGAAGGTCCAGAGCGTCGTCCTCGAGGATCCACCAGTAGGTCGCCTGCTTGTGGCCGGCCCGTGCGCACTCGGTGCTCGACTCGAAGCTCAACGAGCCGCCGTCGACCGTGAAGGTGCCTTGGTCCAGAACGGTGCCGGAATCGGAGATCGCATACGCGCCGTCCGCGCGGAACTCGACCTCGACACCGCCGCCAGGAGCATCGACAGCCGCGTAGGACCCGCCGACGAACGAGTCCTCAGCGCTGCAGGCGGCGAGCGCGGCGCTCAGCGCGAGGAGTAGTGCCCACGCCCGGTTCGCCGGGGTCAGGCCGCCTCGTGCGCACGTCACCGTCGAAGCGTCTCCCGCGGGGACCGAGTGCGTCAGAGTCGAACGTCCTCGTCCGACGGCACGTGCCCTCGGCGACCCGCCGCCCGCCCCCGGGCGGCGCCTGCGACGAAGCCGGCGTCGCCCAGGGACCGATGCCGCGAACGCGGCGCACGGTCCTTGCCTGCCGAGGATGATGAGAGGAATCCGCCGGGTGCTCGGCACGACCGGTCCCCGTCGCCCGGCGAGCCGGTGAGGTGCGAGGAACCGTGGACGGCGTCCGTGACCTGATCGTTCCGCTCGTGGTGGCGTTCGGCCTGTCCTCGGTCGTCGGCATCGAGCGCGAGATGCGGCACAAGGTCGCCGGCCTGCGGACCCACGCCCTGGTCGGACTGGGCGCGGCCATGTTCACGCTCATCGGCAAGTACGGCTTCACCGACGTCGTCGCCCAGGGCGTCGTGACGGTGAACCCGAGCCAGATGGCGGGGCAGGTCATCACGGGCATCGGGTTCCTCGGTGGCGGGATCATCTTCGTGCGGCGCGAGAGCGCCCGCGGGATCATCACGGCCGCGAGCATCTGGGTGGTCGCTGCCGTGGGGATGGCCGCCGGCGCCGAGCTCTACGGGCTCGCCCTCGCCGGCACCCTCGGCCAGCTGGTCGTCTCGCTCGCGTTCACGCCCGTGACCCGGCGACTACGCCGCGACGACGCCGTCGTCGGCGAGGTCCGGCTGGACTACCGGCAGGACACGGCAGCGCTGCGCGAGGCGATGGCGGAGCTGACGCACCTCGGGTGCACCGTGGAGGCGTTGACCATCTCGCCGGCGACCGGTTCTGAGGACGTCCGCGTCGTGCTCGAGATCCACGGTCCCACCAGGCTCACCGACCTGACGAGCCGCCTGGCGCACATCGACGGCGTCGTCGCCGTCAGTGGCGGACCCGCCCCCACGGACCACGACGGCGGATAGCCCGGTCGGACAGTGACGAGGGGCCGGGGCGAAGACGTTGCCGGCCGGATAGTGTCGACCGGTCTCGCCGATCTGGCCGATCTGTGCGGCAACGCCGTGGGCACTGCCGTCGTGGCGAACCGTGAAAGGGGTGACCGCCGACGTGGGTGGCCCTCGTCGTCGCACTCGTGGCACTCGTGGTGTCCACCGGAACCCTCGTCCAGGCGGTGCGCATCGGGCACAGCGGGGCGACGGCCGTCTGGTCCGAAGAGATAGGCAACCCGGGGCCTGGGTCAGGCGACCGCGACGACGGCTGAGCACTTGGGCCACGGCTAGGGTGCGCCACCGTGGGCGACGCAGGCTGATGTCGTGGCACGGGTAGGTGCAACGGCGGCGGGACGGTGGCCTTCGCTCCGACTCCTGGCGGTGGTCCTCGCCGTGCCGATGCTCGTGATCGGGCTCGTCCCGGTCCCGGCCGCCTCGCACTCGTCCTGCACCGGCGGGGCGCTGAACGTCGTCGCACACGAGGACGACGACCTCTTCTTCCAGAGTCCCGACGTCCTGCACGACGTCCAGGCGGGACGCTGCGTGATGACGGTTTTCCTGACCGCCGGCGACAGCGGGTACGGCCCGGGCCGGTGGGTGCGGCGAGAGGCGGGCCCACGGGCGGCGTACGCGCAGATGGCGGGCGTGTCCAACTCCTGGATCACCTCGCACGTCACGGTCGACGGCAGCCCGATCCTGGTGCAGAGGCTGGCCGGCGCCCCGAACATCCGACTCGCCTTCCTGCGACTGCCGGACGGCTCTCTCTGGGGTCGGGGATACCGCCGCTACGGGCACCAGAGTCTGGAGGAGCTGTGGAACGGCGCGATCTCGTCGATCACCAGCGTTGACGACTCGATCACCTTCACCCGCGCGTCGTTGACCACGACCCTGACCCGACTGATGGAGCGCGTCGGGCCGGTGACCATCCGCACCCTGGACTTCACCGGCTCGTTCGGGGACGGCGACCACCCTGACCATCACGCCGTCGCGTTGTTCACCCAAGCGGCCGGCCGGGACTACTCGGCCGCGCACACCCTGCTGTCATACCAGGGGTACGGGACCGTGCATCGGCGCGCGAACGTGACCGGGGACGACCTCGCGGGCAAGCGCGCGGCGTTCGCGGCGTACGCCGCCGACGACGCGAAGGTCCATCTCGCCGGCGCCCTGGGCCGCACGGAACGAGCCCGGCTCAGGCGGCAGTACGTCGTCGCCTCCGAACCCACCGGCAACCCCGCTCGAGAGCCAGGAGTGAGCGTCACGGCATCATCGCAAGACCGAGGGGCGGGTCAAGAGGCCGCCCGGGCGGTCGACGGGTACGCCCTGGGCTACCCCCTGGACCCCACGGCCGAGTGGGCGAGCCGCGGCCAAGGAGCGGGGGCCTGGGTCCAGGTCACCTTCACGTCACCGCAGACCGTCGACGGCGTGGTCCTGTACGACAGACCCAACCTGGACGACCAGATCACCGCCGCCAGGCTGGTGTTCTCCGACGGCGACGTCGTCGCCGTCGGAGCGCTGGCGAACAACGGCTCCGGCGTGACCGTCCCCTTCTCCGCCCGCACGACCACCAGCATCCGCCTGGAGGTCACGGCGGTCAGCGACACCACCTCCAGCATCGGCCTCGCCGAGTTCCAGGTCTGCGCCACCCTCCCCGCCCAGAGCGAGGCGACGGCGACCGGGTCACGCACGTCCCCGTGAGCGAGGCTCGCGCGGGACGTCAGCCGAAGGAGAGCAAGCCCAAGGCGGCGATGCAGATGCTGATCAGGCCGATGACCACGAGGTAGACCGACGCGACCCCTCGGTGCGCCGTGTACGGGCCCATGAGCTCGCGGTCGCGGGAGATGCCGTACATGTAGGCGAGAAGGGGCAGGAGCAGGACGGCGTTCAAGACCTGCGTCCCCACCAGGATCGGGACCAGGGAGACGCCGGGCAGCAGCACGATGACCACACCGGTCAGCGTCACGATGGCGAACGTCCCGTAGAACAAGGGGGCCCGGCCGAGGGAGTCGTCCAGGGCGGCGGGTCGGCCGAGGAAGTCGCTGACGGCGTACCCGGTCGACAGCGGCAGGATCGACGCGGCGAGCAGCGCGGCGCCGATGAGTCCGACGGCGAACAGCTCCGAGGCCAGGTGCCCGGCGAGCGGCTCGAGCGCGGCGGCGGCGGCGGAGGCGTCGCTGATGTGGATGCCCGACTCGTGCAGGGTCGCGGCACAGGCAATCACGACGAAGAACCCGATGACCCCGGTGAGGACCGCTCCGGTGACGACGTCGATGCGCAGCATCCCGAGCTCGCGCGGGGTCAAGCGCTTGTCCACGGCGTAGGACTGGATGAAGGCCAAGCCCCACGGGGCCAGCGTGGTGCCCAGAGTGGCGGTCGCGATGATGATCGCGTCCCGCGTCGTGGGCAACGTCGGGACGACGACGCCGCGCATCGCGGCGCCCCAGTCCGGCCCCGCGAGGAAGCCGGCGGCGATGTACGCGACGAACACCGCCGACAGGGCGAGGAGCACCCGTTCGACAGCGCGGAAGCCGCTGCGCAGCACCAAGAACGAGACGAGCAGCGCGGCGAGGGGCACGGAGACGTACTTGCTGATGCCGAAGATCTGGCAGCCGGCAGCGATGCCCGCGAACTCCGCCGTCGTGGTGCCGACGTTCGCCAGCACCAGGGCGACGACAGACAGCGAGGCCGCGCGGGCGCCGTTGCGTTGCCGGATGAGCCCGATCAGGCCCTGACCGGTGACGACTCCGATTCGCGCGCCGAGGTCCTGGAACAGGATGAGGGCCACGAGTCCCGCACCGGCCGGCCCACCAGTCCCGCGACTGATATCAACGACCCGGCAACGGTGGCCCGGAGCGACGGCCGCTGGGACTGCGGGAGGCGACCCCGGCCCGGCAGGTCCGTGCCGTTGGTCGACCGCCGCGCCTCCACAGCCCACACGATGTCACCGCCGCGA
This sequence comes from Actinomycetales bacterium, assembly GCA_029975645.1. Classification (GTDB taxonomy): domain Bacteria; phylum Actinomycetota; class Actinomycetes; order Actinomycetales; family JAHECE01; genus JAHECE01. The sequence goes on along the minus strand of JARKOU010000277.1, from coordinate 6,728 downwards.
TGCCGAGGCCCCGCCCCAAGGTCCCCCTTACCTGGGCATACGAGTCCAGGACCACCCTGGCTGGTCGGCAGCGAGGCGGAGCACGACGTTGCCCTTCTTGTGGCCCTCGTCGACGTAGGCGTGCTCCTCGCGGACGTCCGCGTGGTCGAAGGTGCGGTCACTGACCGCGACGTACGCGCCGTCGTCCGCGAGCGCGGCGACGGCCTCGAGGTCGGCCGCGCCGGCGTCGGGCGAGGTGACGATGGTGATCCCCGCCCGGCGAGCGCGAACCGGCGCCAGGAGCAGCCCGACGAGGTCGGCGACGACGAGCAGGAGCGCCCCGCCGGGCTCGAGTACCACTCGCGCCCGCTCGTACCCGGCGTTGCCGACGCAGTCGACGACGACGTCGTACGACGCGCCCTCGGCGGCGAAGTCGGTGGTGGCGTAGTCGATCACCAGGTCCGCGCCCAGGCGCGTCACCAACGCGGCGTCGCTCGCCCGGCAGACCGCCGTGACGACGGCGCCGGCCGCGTGGGCCAACTGGACCGCGGCGGTCCCGACGGCGCCCGCCGCGCCGTTGACCAGCACCCTCGTGCCCGGGCCGACCGTCGTGCGGTTGAAGAACCCCCGCGCGGTGTACCCGCCGAACACGACCGTGACGGCGTCCTCGAAGCCCATCGACCTCGGCTTGAGGGCGATCGCCCCGTCCGCCGGGACGACGACGTACTCGGCGTGCCCGCCGAACCGGCCACCGAGCATCGCGATGACCTCGTCGCCGACGGCGAGCGCCCGGACGTCCGCGCCGACCGCTTCGACGGTCCCGGCGACGTCCATGCCGAGGACGCGGCGGCTCGGCCGGAAGGCGCCGATGCCGGCGGCGGCGAGCAGGCCCAGCCCGCGGGGGACGTCCCGGCTGCGGGCGCGGTGGTCGGCCCTGCTGACGGTCGAGGCGTGCACGCGGACGAGCACGTCGCCGGGACCGGGCTCCGGGCGTGGGACCTCCTCGACGCTCACGACGTCGGGTCCGCCGAACCGGCGGTAGACGGCGGCCCTCATCGGGTCACCTCCGCGGCGGCGACCGGCTCGACCAGGTCGGCGGTGATCGGCGACGGCCGGAATCCCTTGAACGTCAGGTACAGGCCGAGGGACAGCTCCCAGAAGAAGATGCCCGGAAGCGCGAGGACCGACAGGAGCGAGAACGTCTCGTTGACGCCGAGAAGCGTGGCCGTGTTGGACGCCAGCAGCAGGGGCGCTCCCACCAGGCCCATTGCGGGGATGACGCGCGGCACGAGGCGGGACCGGTACATCAGGGTGCCGAGCAGGAGGGCGTTCGCCGCGGCCATGCCCGGGCCGAGCACGAACGTGGCGTCCCGGACCGCGACGAGGGCCGACCCGACGGCGACCGCGGCGTCCGGGTCGACGTCGCCGGCGGCGACCTGCTGCCGCAGCGCGACGACGGCCAGCAGGCTGACGATGCCGACGAAGATGATCGCGGCTTCGAGGATCCTCGAGGCGACGAAGCCGAGCGCCAAGGTCTCGTTCTGCCGCTTGACCACCGGGAAGAGCACGACGGCGGTGCCGATGCAGGCCAGGGCGTTGACGACGTCGAGCAGGCAGCCGACGACCACCTGGGTGTCCGCGCCGGCGCCGAGCACGTAGAGCGGGTCCGCGACCACCGGCGTGAGCAGGACCGCCGCCGCGGGAATCGAGGCAGCGAAGGTGATGAGGTAGAGCACACCGCCCATCAGGGCGGTCGCGCGCAGGGACGTCATGCGGCGCCGGTGGAGCGCCGGAAGGGTCGTGCTGGTCATGGCTGGCTCCTCTCGTCGGGCGTCCTCGGGACGCCGAGCAGTGGTGTGGTCGTGGCGGTCGGTTCGACGGAGATCAGTCGGATGCCCAGGTCTCGGATCCGCTGGAGCAGTCCGTGGAGTGCTGCCTGGTCAGCGACGGGGCCGTGGATGACGGTGGTGCCGTCCACGTCGGCAGTGAGGGCAAGGCCGTCGAACCAGGAGGCCCGTCGCGGGTCGAGGTGACCCTCGACCCGGATCGCATAGCCGGTCGGGCGACGGTCGCCCGGTGGTCCGTGGTTCATGCGTGGCCCCTCGCCTCGTGCCTGTGTCGATGCCAGCGCCGACGTCGGTGCCGACGCCTGGCTGGTTCGTACGGCGGGAACCTACGAAGCGATGTGGGGAGCCGACATCACCACATGTGGGTATTCACACGGGGATCTTCGTGACAAACCACGGAAGCGGCCGCGAGCCGCGACCGATGAGGATCGGTGCTGGTCAGCGAGCAGAGCCGGCCGGCAGCAGCCCGAGTTCGTGGCCACGGCGAACCGCCGCACGCCGGCTGGTGACTCCGAGCTTGGAGTAGATGCTCTTGGTGTGCGCGCGCACCGTGTGCAGGGACACGACGAGCGTCCGGGCGATCTCCGGACCACTGAGCTCAGTGCCGAGCATCCGGAGCACCTCCAGCTCGCGCGGGCTCAACGGTTCAGCCGGACCGATCGCGGCGGCAGGTGAGCCGGCGGCCGACCGGAGGATCACGCGGGCGTAGCCGCCGACGTCCGGCAGATCGGTCGCGCGCTCCATGACTGGCCTGAGAGTTGCGATCTCATCGGTGAAGACCTTGACGAAGCCTTCGGGTTCGCCCAGCAGGAGGGCTCGTCGGGATGCCTCGAGGGCGCCGACGGCGTCGCCGCGAGCCAGGTGGGCCCGGCCCAGGAGGACACGGCACTCGATCACGGTGCCCGCGCGTCCACCCTCCTCCGCAGCCTGCAGGATGCGGTCGAGCAGCCGGGTGGCCCCGGCCAGCGGCTGCTCGGCCCCGGTGTTGGCGTGCTGCGCGAGAAGCACCCGGGCCAGCGTGACGTGCCCGTACTCCCGCAGGTAGGAGGGGTCGTCGTCCGTTGCGAGTCCCACGGACCGCACCCACTGCATCGCCTCTGGCCAGCGGCCGTGCGCGGCCAGCATGCGCGCGCGGACAGCCCCGACGGGCCGGACCTCGGGTGAGAAGTCGCTGTCGAAGACCGTCTCGGCGGCGGCCAACAACTCGAGCGCGGCATCGAGGTCGCCGTCGGCCTCGCGCAGGCGCGCCGCGGCCACCCGTCGTCGGTACGGGTTCTGCGGGAGGCCGAGGTGGTCGCCGAGCGCGTCGCTCGCATCCAGGTGGCGCCGGGCGGTGTCATCGTCGCCCCGATCGAGCGCCAGCTCGGCGAGCGCCACGTGCATGTCGCGCACCCCGCGCAGCGGCACGGGCGCGTCGGCGGAGAGCCGCCTCCCGTGCTCGAGTGTCCGTGCTGCCGCCGAGAGGTGGCCCTGGGCGACCTGCATGTCCGAGAGCGCGAGGGCACAGCCCAGGGCGTCCGAGAGATGGCCGCCCTCTTCGAGGGCCGCGATGGCCTCGTCGTAGAGACGTTGCGACTCGACGAGGTCGCCGGCGGTCCAGCGCTCCAGGCCCAGGAGGGCGGCGGGTCCAGCACGGCCCACGTAGTCATCGCGCTCCGCCAGTTCCCTGGCGCGCAGCGCGTGCTCGCGCGTCGCATCGTGATCACCGCGCAGCCGTGCGGCGCCGGCACGGTAGAGCTCGATACCCGCCGGCAACCGCCGAAACGCCACCTCGTCCACGACGACCGGCGCCGGCCGGCCGATGCCGGGCTCGTCGGGTGCATCCGGGAGTGCGATCCACCGCTCGGCCTGCGCCAGGCGGCGGTCCACGCCGTCGAGCTGTCCACCGACCATCAGAGCCCCCACCTGCCCCATGAGGAGAACCGGGCGGTTGTGGACGACGACGTCGGGCAGGGCACCGAGCCATCGGCGTTGGGTCTCGTCCTGACGGTCGCGGCGCAGCGCGGGCAGCGCGAGCTCGACCAGGTCCGCGGCCCGGCCGAAGTCATGCCCGGCGAGCGCGTGATGGATCGCCTCGGCCGGCTCGCCGTGGCGCTCGAACCACTGCGATGCCCGACGATGCAGCTCAGGCAGGGCGTCTGGGTCCTCGTCGAGCAACCGGGCGAGGAGCGCGTCGGCGAACAGGTGGTGGTAGCGGTACCACTGACTGCGATCGTCGAGCCGGACGACGAACAGGTTCGCCTGGTCGAGCGCAGCCAGCCTGGCCCTGCCACCCCCGACGCCGGTCACCGCGTCGCACAACGAGCCTTCGAGCCGGTTCAGGATGCAGGTGCGGAGCAGGAACGAGCGGACCTCCTCGCTCTGGCGCTGCAGCACCTCCTCGACCAGGTAGTCGAGGACGTACCTGTCGTCACCGGCGAAGGAGTCGATGAACCCGGCCACGTCGTCGGTACCTCGCAGGGAAAGCGCGGCGAGCTGGAGGGCCGCGATCCACCCCTCGGTCCGGGCCTCCAGCGCGGCCACGTGCTGCGCGTCGATAGCGAGTTCCGCGGCACCGGCGAAGTACTCCGCGGCTTCGGCCACGGTGAACCGCAGGTCGGCCGCCCTGATCTCGAGGAGGTCGTCACGCACCCGCATCCGCGCCAGTGGGAGTGCCGGATCGGCTCGCGTGATGACGACGAGTTGGACGTTGGCCGGCAGGTCCTCCACGAGCGAGGCGACCCCGTTCTGCACCGGGCGGGACTCGATCAGGTGGTAGTCGTCCAGCACGAGGGTGATGCTGGAGGACACGCTGCCCAGGCCGTTGGCCAGGACGGTCAGCGCCGACTCGGAGAGCGCCGGTCCGGCGGCGAGAAGGCCCGCGGTCACGGCCTCGAGGTCGGGCACCGCTCGACGCACGGCCGCGAGCAGGTAGGGCCAGAACACCGCCGGGTCGTTGTCCCTGCGGTCCAGCGACAGCCAGGCCACGGCGGTCGTGTCCCTGCGGCGGTTCAGCCAGTCCGCGACGAGCGTGGTCTTGCCGAACCCGGGTGGAGCCGAGACCAGGACCACCCGGCGACGGCGTGCGCCGTCCAGCTTCTGGTGCAGCCGGGACCGAGCGACGAGACCGTCCCGCGGCGCCGGGATGTGCAGCTTGGTCTCCAGCATCGGAGCGGTCACGATCACCTCCCCGCCGGCGACGCCCCCCGTTGGCGCTGACCGGACGCTACGCCGGTCACCGAGTCAGGAGCCAGCGGCGTGCGCTGCTCTCAGCCTCGCGACGTCTCGTGCGACGTCCTCTGCGACGAGGTCCGCGTTGATGGCGATGGCCGCGGACGAACCCTCGCCCGCCGCGGTGATGACCTGGGCCCGAGGATCGGCCACGTTTCCCGCTGCCCAGATCCCGGGCACGGACGTGCGGAGCGTGTCGTCCGTCGTCGGCCAGCCGTTCCCGTCGAGAAGGCAGCCGGCGGACCGGGCGACGACGGCGTTCGAGCGCAACCGGGGCCGGACGAAGACCGCGGAACGCGCGACGATGCGCCCGTCCTCGAGTCCGACGCCGGCCAGCCGGTCGTCCGCCACCACCAGTCCCGCGACCCTGCCCTCAACCAGGCCGACCCCGCGGGAGCGCAGCTGCTCGCGCTCGGCGTCGTCCACCGCGTCGGTGTGCGGGAAGAAGAGGACGTCCGCGGACCACTGACGGACGAGCAGGGCGTGCTGCACCGCCCCGGGCGTTCCGCCCAGGACGCCGAGCGGCTGGTCACGCACCTCGTACCCGTGGCAGTACGGGCAGTGGAGCAGGTCGCGACCCCAGCGGTGCGCCAGCCCGGGGATGTCCGGCAGTACGTCCGTCAACCCGGTGGCGAGCAGGACGCGCCTGGCGACCACGGGCTCCCGGCCCGCGATCCGCACGGTGAAGCCGGCGGCAGCAGAGCCGGCGACGGCAGTGACGGCGCCGTCGATGACGTCGACTCCGTACTCGCGGACCTCCCGGCGGCCCGCCGCGAGGAGCTCGGCGGGCGGCAGACCGTCCCGCGAGAGGTAGCCCTGCATGTGGGCGGCCGGCGCGTTGCGGGGCCGGCCCGCGTCCACGACGGCGACCGTACGGCGCGCCCGGCTGAGGACGAGCGCGGCGGACAGGCCGGCAGCCCCACCGCCGATCACGACCACGTCGAATCTGTCGGTGTTCATGGCTCGAGGGTGCGGGACTGCCGCGCCGGGGGCAACGCCTGTTGCCGTTTCCGGGAACAGGGACTGCACTTGTGTCCATGACCGCCCCGGAGGATCGATGACCGACATCCCGACTGCAGGCATGGCGGGCTCGCGGATCGCTCAGGGCGAGGTCGAGCCCATCACAGCGGCGCTGCACCAGGTGGGCCCACGGCTACGACGGGTGCGCGAGCAACGAGGGCTGACGCTGGCCAAGGCCGCCGAGCAGACCGGCATCTCCACGAGCACCCTGTCCCGCCTCGAGACCGGGCAGAGGAAGCCCAGCCTCGAGCTCCTGCTCCCCCTGGCCCAGCTGTACCGCGTGCCGCTCGACGACCTCGTCGGCGCCCGGAGGTCGGGGACCCGCGGATCCGCCTCAAGGCCCGCCGCGTCAACGGACGCACCGTGGTGCCGCTCACTCGGCCTGGTGGCATCCAGGCCTGGAAGATCGTCGTGCCGACGTCCCAGTCGACACCCCGACCACGCAGCCACGACGGCTTCGAGTGGCTCTACGTGCTGTCCGGGCGGATGCGACTCGTCCTCGGCGAGCAGGACCTCGTCCTCGACGTCGGGGAGGCCGCCGAGTTCGACACCACGGTGCCGCACTGGTTCGGCAGCACAGGCGACGGGCCCGCCGAGGTGCTCAGCATCTTCGGACGTCCTGGGGACCGCATGCAGATCCGCGCCGCGGGCAGCGAGCCCCACGCGCCCGCC
>JARKOU010000210.1 GCA_029975645.1 Actinomycetales bacterium | reverse complement strand
CCGGCCCGCCCGGGGGAGTCGGAGACTGCCCCGACGTCATATCTGCCATGGTCAACGTCACGTCACTCAGGTCCGTTCTCGCCCTGGGAACCGAACCCAACGAGAAGATCAACTTGTCTCACTCAAGCCTGACAGAGAGGGCCCCGACGGCACCACCACCATGCTCAACCGCAACGACCCCTCCCGGTCACCTGGCGATGCCACCATCGCCGGGCCTGAGCTCGATGGAACCAACCCTGCGCGAGGGGCTCGAGCACGCGACGACGGGCCGCCACCGTTCTGATGTCGCTTCGCCGCGTCCATGGGAGGGCGGGAGCCGCCCCGACGCCGCCGCTAGAGGGCGCTGCCCCCCTGGCTGCCGTGGCTCGGCGGCTCACCCTGGATCGGCGCCGTCGGAGCCCCTGACGGCGCCTGAGGCGGGGCGGGCTGTTGAGGCGGGCCGTACTGCTGCGGGCTGCTCAAGGGATAGGCCGGCCCGGGTCCAGGCGGAACGGGACCGTGCGGACCCGCACCATGCGGCGGCATCGGCGCCGGGCGTGGCGGCTTGGGCTTGCGGGGGATCAATCGGCGAATGAGCAGGGCGACCCCGCCGATCACCGCGGCGAGCACAGCCCAGGGCAGGAGCGCGCCGAGCACCACGAGAAGCGCGTTGAAAGCCGTGACGAGCGCGGCCCAGCCCTTCTGGACGCCGCCCCAGAAGCCCGCGGGCTCCGGCTCGGGCGCGACCTCCTCGGGGATGAGCGAGAGCGAGATCGTCGCCAGGTCCACCTGCTCGGCCAGGTACGCCTTCTGGGCCTTCAGGCTGTCCAACTCGGCCTGCCGCTCCGTGAGAGCTGCCTCGGCCTCGAGAAGGTCCGCCGTGGTCGTGGCCTGGCTCATCAAGGTCTGCAGCCGGTCGATGGAGACCTGGAGGGACTCGATGCGCGCATCCAGGTCCGTCACCTGGAGGGTCACGTCCTGGCGGTTCAGGGAGAGGTCCTCGACCGTGCCGAGGGCCTCGAGGTCCTCGAGCGTCGGGGTGAGGTCCTCGCTCGGGATCCGGACCGTCATGTACACGGAGACCGGGATGTCCTCGTACGGCGTCTGCTGGGAGTACGCGTCCACGCGCCCGCCCGCGGCCTCGACGATGCGCTGGGCCTCGTCGCCGGCCTCGACCGCGTCGTCCACTGTCACCGTCATGCTCCCGGTAATCACGACCTCGCGGTCCTGGGTGGTCGTCTCCCCCGAACCGCCGGCCTCCGGCACAGCCTGGTCGGCAACCGCCCCGTCGCGCGGGGCCTCGACGCCGACGTCGGCGCCACTCTCAGAGTCCGAGCCCTGCGAGCAGGCCGCGAGCCCACCCACCAGCGCCAGCACGACCAACGACCTGATGAGATGCCTCATGCGGTCACCGTACGGCGCGGCGTCGGCACCTTCGAGGGACTGTGGATAACGAACCGGCCACATCGTCGCCGCAGGCCGTGATCAACGGCCGGGCGGACAACCTGCGCCGACGTCTCGGGCCCGCATCTCGAGCAGGTAGAGAGGTCAGTATCGGTAGTGCTCGGGCTTGAAGGGCCCGCTCACCGGCACGCCGATGTAGGCCGCCTGCTCGGCCGTGAGATCGGTCAGGCGGACACCGAGGGCGCCGAGGTGAAGTCGAGCGACCTTCTCGTCCAGCACCTTCGGCAGCCGGTGCACGCCCAGGGGGTACGCCTCCGGCCGGGTGAACAACTCGATCTGCGCGATGACCTGGTTCGCAAACGACGTCGACATCACGAACGACGGGTGCCCGGTCGCGTTGCCCAGGTTCAGCAACCGCCCCTCCGAGAGCACGATGATCGAGCGCTCCGGGCGCTCGTCGTCGGCCGCGAACGTCCACTCGTGCACCTGCGGCTTGATCTCCGTCTTGCGCACCGCGGGCCAACCCGCAAGCCCCGCCATGTCGATCTCGTCGTCGAAGTGACCGATGTTGCCGACCACCGCCTTGTCCTTCATCGCCGCCATGTGCGCGGCGGTGATGACGCGGACGTTCCCGGTCGCGGTGATGAAGAAGTCGCCCGAGCCCAGCACGTCCTCCAGGCGCGCCACCTGGAAGCCGTCCATCACGGCCTGGAGCGCGCAGATCGGGTCGATCTCGGTGACGACCACGCGAGCGCCCTGGCCGTGCAGCGCCTTGGCCGCCCCCTTGCCGACGTCGCCGTATCCGCAGACCACGGCAACCTTCCCGCCCATGAGGATGTCGGTGGCGCGGTTGAGCCCGTCGGGCAGGGAGTGCCGGATGCCGTAGGTGTTGTCGAACTTCGACTTGGTCACCGAGTCGTTGTCGTTGTTCGCCGGGAAGAGCAGCGCTCCGGCCTCGGCCAACTGGTACAGCCTGTGCACACCGGTCGTGGTTTCCTCGCTCACGCCGACGATCCCGGCCGCGATCCGCGTCCACCGCTGCGGGTCCTCCGTCAGTGAGCGCCGCAGCAGCGCCTCGACGACGGCACCCTCCTCGGAGTACCCCACCTCGCCGGGACGCAGGCCTGGCACGACCTCCCGCGCCCGCTCCACCGCGACCCCGCGGTGCACCAGCAGGGTGGCGTCGCCGCCGTCGTCGAGGATGAGGTTCGGCCCCTCCCCGCCCGGGAACGCGAAGATCTGCTCCGCGCACTCCCAGTACTCCTCGAGCGTCTCCCCCTTCCAGGCGAAGACGGGCACGCCGCGGGGATCCTCGGGTGTGCCGCCCGGACCGACGACGACGGCGGCCGCCGCCTCGTCCTGCGTGCTGAAGATGTTGCAGCTCGCCCACCGCACGTCCGCGCCGAGCGCCACGAGCGTCTCGATGAGCACCGCCGTCTGGACCGTCATGTGGAGCGAACCGGCGATCCGCGCACCCGCAAGCGGACGGGACGTGCCGTACTCGCGCCGCAGCGCCATGAGCCCGGGCATCTCGTGCTCGGCCAGCCGGATCTGGTGGCGACCAGCCAGGGCGAGCGTCAGGTCTCGGACCGCGTAGCGACCCGGATCCACGGCAATCCCCGCTCGCCGCGACGCGTTCGCCGGAGTCTCGAGGGTCGGGAGAGTCGCGATGGGCGAGGGGGTCTCGGGCACGTTTCACCTCGGGTTCGGGGCAGGAACGGCAGAACGCTACGCGGTCGGCACATCCCGCGGCGAACGTGCCCGCCGGGCGTCGGTCACGGAGCCTCCCGCCCGACCGCCCGCTGTGGCGAGGTGAGCCGCCACCTGGGCCCGCCGACGTTCGATCGCCTCGCCGATGCGTCGGGCCATTGCCTGGTTCGAGCGGATGCGGCTGTTCACCACGGACGTGGGGAGATACAGGAGCTCGGTCTCGCCGACCGCCGCGACGTCCACGGGCGCCGGTTCGTCCAGCACCACCGACTGCCCAACGAGGTCCCCCCGTTCGAGGACCCCGATCACCTGCCAACTCGACCGCTCCGACCCGACCCTCGCGTGGCAGAGGCCCCGAAGGATCACACGGAGACCGTCGGGCACGTCGCCGCGGACCTGGATCAACTCGCCCGCCCCGTACACCTCGACCCGCGCGACGGAGGCGAGCGCGTCGAGTTCCTCGGGCGCCAGCGCGAGCGAGCGCGCAGCCTGGGCGACGGCAGCCGCGACCTCGCCTGGATCCGGTACGGGAGCAGGCGCCCCGTCGAGGTGGAGACCCTCTCGTCGCGCCGCGTACCACAGCCAGGTGAGAAACATCGTGCGGGTTGCGCTGATCTCGGAGACGGTCCGGACGGCCAGGGAGATCTCGTACTTGCCCGAGGAGAGCACGTGTGCGGCCGGGATCTCTCCCGGGGCCAGGGTGGGCAGTCGTGCCGCGGTGGCCTCGAGCAGCGCGCGGACGCGTACCGGCGGGTCGTTCCTGGCGAAGGTGAGCTCCACCGACTCGTCGAAGCTCACCGAGGGCCGGGACAGATTGGTGAAGGAAGCGCCGGCGAGCTGGCTGTTCGGCACCACCTGGATACCGCTCCCGGTCACGATGTGAACGGAGCGCCAGTTCACCTCGACCACACGACCACGGATACCCCCGACCGTGATCCAGTCGCCGAGTTCGAAGGGCTGCTCGAAGAGGAGGAGCAGGCCTGAGATGACGGATCCGAAGGCGTTCTGCAGCGCCAGGCCGATGATGATCCCGGTGACGCCGAGGGCGGCGAACAGTCCCCCGACGTCCGCTCCCCAGATGAGCGAGAAGATCAGCCCGAGCCCCACGACGATGATGACCAGCCGCGCGATGTCCACGAAGATCGACGGGATCCGCTCGCGCCACGTCCCCTGACGGGCGTTCGTGAACAGCGCGACGTTGAGGCTCGCGAGCACAACCACGAGGACGAGGAACCCGAACGCCGTCGCGACGAGCCGCACCCACGTGAGGTCGGCGGAGACCTCGGTCGCCTGAGTGACGAGCACGAGGATGGCTCCGAGCGGAACCACGACGTTCCGGACGAGCGCGACCGGACGGGCGAACCGGCTCTGCGTGCGCTCCAGGTGACCGTGCCACTCGGTGAGCGCAACGAGCGTCGCGGGAAGGCCCACGACCACCAGCACCGCCCAGCCGAACCACGGTTGACTCATGGCCTCGATCACGCCGTGCCACCGCCCTCCAGCACCCAGACCGGGATCTCGGCGCCACTGGACTTCAACTGACCGGCCGGCGTGAATCGCATCACGTCGCGCAGTCGGTCGTAGACGTCGGGCGTGACATAGACACCGGGCCGACCGGCGACCGAGCGGACCCGGTGCGCCAGGTTGACCGCCTCGCCCCACAGGTCGTACACCACGCGCGTACGACCGACGAGCCCGCTGGTCACGGTGCCTGTCGCGATCCCGGCACGAAGCGTGATGCCGGCCCCGTGAGTGGCATTGAACCGTTCGACCACGTCCTCGGCCTCGGCCGCGAACTCCACCATGCGCTGTGCGTGGTCGACCCGGGGGACCACGAGCCCGCAACTGGCGAGATAGCCGCTCCGCAAGGACCGAACCCGTTCGACGCCGTGACGCGCCGCGGCGTCATCGAGCGCGCGGAGGAGCGTATTGAGCACCTCGAGCGCCGCGTCCGACCCGAGCCCAGCGGTGTAGTCCTCGAAGCCCGCGAGATCGGCGTACAGCACGGTGACGTTCTGGTGGTCTTCGGCGATCGTCTGCTCCCCGTGCCGGTAGCGTTCCGCGACCGGCTCGGGCATCACGCTCAGGAGCAACTTGGAGTACTCCTCCTGCTGGGCCTCGATCAAGGACTCCTTCGCGGCCAGGCTGCGTCGCATGTCGTTGAAGGCGCCCGCCAGCTCGCCGAACTCGTCGGCGGAGCGGGAGTCGATCGTGGTGTCGAGCTGGCCCGCCGCGACGGCGCGCACCCCGACCAGCAGGTTGCGGACGGGCCGGGCGAACACCTGCGCGAGCAGGAGCGAGGCGAGGCAGACCAGCAGTACCAGCGCCGCGGTCGAGAGCACGAGGTTCCGGGTGAACGCGTGAACGGGGGCGAGTGCCTCGCCGGAATCGATCCGGGCGACGATTCCCCAGTTCAGCCCGGGTAGGTCGAGTTCCGAGTAGGCGAACATCGACGACTGTCCCAGGTAGTCCGTGCCGGTCCCGGTACCCACCTCGCCCGAGAGGCTGCGCCGCGCGACGCTGGTGGCGACCGGCTGAAGCAGCACCGTGTCGCCGAGCGCGCGCATCGCCTCGACGGCGCCGGCCGGAGTGCCGGCGCCGCGGGACTCCGCGAGGAAGGCCTCAGGGTCCTCGACCATGCCGCGCGCGATCGACCGCATGGTGAGGTCCGGTCCGACGAGGTAGGTCTCGCCCGACTCTCCGAGACCGTCCTGTTCCCATCCGCCCCGTCCGGTCATGACGGCGTTGATCTCGTCCACGGGCAACTGGACCACCAGCACGCCCTGCACCGGGCCGTCCCGACCGATCGCCGAGGCAACGAACGCGGCAGGTGCGCCCAGTGATGGCTGGTCGAACGCGAAATCGCTGAAGTGCGCCTGGCCCGGCTGGTTGGAGCGCATGGCCTGGGTGTAGACCTCCTCCAGCGGACCACCCGCAAACGGGCCGTCGAGGACGTTGGTGCCCAGGTCCACTCCCTTGAAGGCCGAGTACACGACGTTGCCCTCACGGTCCACGAGGAAGAGGTCCTCGTACGAGAAGCGCTCCACCAGGTCCCGGAAGAATGGGTGGAATCGGGCGTGGGCCTGCGACCATGCGCTTCCGTCGCCGGCGTCGTCAACCGCGATGGCCTCGTCGAAATCGGCGAACGGAGCGGTATAGGCGGCTTGGAGGTAGACCTGGGCGGGGTCCGTGGGGATGAAGCCATCGGCGTCCCACTGCGTTCCGGTGTTCTCGGAAAGCCGGGGCACGAAGACGTCGGAGTAGTACTGGGTGACAGCGTCGACCATCGGCTCGGTCGGCTCGGAACCGCGCAACTCCTCGAAGCCGGCGCTCATCGCGGCCAGGGCCGCGGCCGCGGTCTCGCCTTCGGCGTAGATGCCCGCGGCATTCTCCAACGTGGTGAAGAGAGTCGTGATCTCGCGGGCGCGCGACTCCCGCAGCACCGTCAGTCGCTCGAACGCGGCAGCGCGCAGGGTGTTCGTGCCGTTGCGGTAACCGATCAGCCCAGCGGTCAAGGCGCTGAGAATGCTGACGACCAGGAGCATGATCAACAACTTGGACTGGATGTCGAGGGAACCGCGCTTGCGCACCGCGGCCGGTCGGCGGGCGGCGCGCATCCCGGAGCCTCGATCCGACCCGGACGCCGACCCCTGATGAGGTACCGGCGACGTCGGCGCCGTCGAGGCGCCCCTGGCCCCGGCACTCGCGCTCTCCGCCGCCTCGTCGGTGGGCGCGGAGCCCACCGTTGGCTCAGCCACGCGCTCCCCCTCCCCCGGCGCCGTCGCCGAACGTGGCCCAACGACGCCGAACGCTACCGCCCGTCGCGCGATCGCGGCAGACGTACGCGAGCGCGCCCGGCTCCCCGACCCTCGCCGAAGCGCCGGATAGGCTCGACGGCGTGTGATCGGCGTTCAGAGCCGACCCCTTGCGTCGAGGAGGCTCCCGCCGTGGAGGAACCGGCACGCGGCGACGCCGCGGTCGCGATCGTGATGCGCACGAAGAACCGTCCCGTGCTCCTGGCCCGCGCGATCGACGACGTGCTCGGACAGTCGTTCGGGGACTTCCGGCTGGTGATCGTCAACGACGGAGGCGATCGCGGACCCGTGGACGACCTCGTGTCGCGTGCCTCGGAACGCGCCGCCGGCCGGGTCGCCGTCGTCCACAACGAGCAGTCACGCGGGATGGAGGCGGCCTCGAACATCGGGATCCGAGCGTCGCGGTCGCGGTACGTGTGCATCCACGACGACGACGACACCTGGCACCCGGACTTCCTCGCCCGGACCGTCGGCTATCTCGAGGCCAGCGCCGACACCGGCGTGATGGTCCGCACGGAGATCGTCCATGAGCGCATCGACGGGTCCACGGTCGAGGAACTCGGGCGAGAGATCTTCTGGGCGGACGTCCATCGGATCACGCTCTTCGAGATGCTCCGGATCAACCGCGCCGTCCCGATCTCCTTCCTCTACCGTCGTGAGGCCCACGACCGCGTGGGGTACTACGACGAGAGCCTGCCTGCCGTCGGCGACTGGGAGTTCCACCTGCGGTTTCTTCGGGAGCTGACCGTCGGGTTCATCGACGGCGCTCCGCTCGCGTTCTGGCACCATCGTCGAGGTTCCGGAGGAGATCTCGGGAACAGCGTGCTGGCTCGGCCCCACGAGCACGAGGACTACGACCTGCTCGTGCGCGAGCGCTACCTCAAGGAGGACGTCTCGCGCCACGGCCTCGGGGCGCTCCTCTACCTGACGAAGATCGTGGACCAGGAGTTCGAGGAGACGCGGAGGCGGCTCGATCGCACCGACGAAGTCCTCGGCGAACTCCTCGCGACGGTCCGGGACCTCCGGGGCCAGGCGGGCGCCCTCGAGGCCGCGGTCAGCGACGCAAGCCTGGTCAGCCTCCTGCGCCGCCGCTACCGGCGGCTCAAGGGCCGCCTCAGGCCTGGTCGCCCCTGACCGACGTCTGGTCGCCGGACGGTCGCGGACCCGTCCCGCGCCGGAGATCCGGCTCGAGGTAGATCGTCGCCTTGAGCGGCACGACGGCGCGCACGCGCGCCTCGGCGTCGTCGATCGCGCGGGCGATCTCGGCCGCGGTTCCCGTGTGCTCCACCTCCACCTTGGCGGCCACGAGGATCTCGTCCGGTCCCAGGTGCAGGGTGCGCAGGTGGATCACCGAGGCCACCCCGGGGCCAACCAGAGCGGCCTCGATGGCGCGGCCCTGCTCGGGGCTCGCGGACTCGCCCAGGAGCAGGGAGTTCATCTCGATCGCGAGCACGATCGCGATGACCACGAGGAGCACGCCGATCGCGGCGCTGCCGAGCGCGTCCCACCGTCCGTCGCCAGTGATCAGCGTCATGGACACGCCGACGAGGGCGAACACGAGGCCGATGAGCGCCCCAGCGTCCTCGAGGAGTACCACCGGCAACTCGGGAGCCTTGGCCCCGCGGATGTACTGCGTCCACGTCTGCGACCCGCGCACGTGGTTCGCCTCGCGGATGGCGGTCCGGAACGAGAACGACTCCATCGCGACCGCCGCGAGGAGCACCACGATCGGCACCCACTGCCAGGAGTCGATCGGGTGCGGGTCCTCCCACTTGTGCCAGGCCTCGTAGAGCGCGAACAGGCCGCCCAGGGTGAACAGGATGATCGAGACGATGAAGCCGTAGACGTACCGAGCCCGGCCGTACCCGAACTGATGGGTCTCGCTCGCCGCCCGCCGGGCACGCTTGCCGCCGATCAGGAGGAGCACCTGGTTCCCGGTGTCCGCGAGCGAGTGCACGGACTCGGCGAGCATCGAACTCGAGTTGGTCAGCAGGTAGGCGATGAACTTCGTCACCGCGATCCCGAGGTTCGCGAGCAGTGCCGCGACGATCGCCCTGGTGCCGCCGCTGTGGGACATGGGTCAACTCCCTCTTCCGCGCGAGGCGCGCGGCGGCGGAACTCTACCGAGACTCCACCGCCGCCCGCGCCGGCCGCCCTCAGAGCACCTTGTCGAGGAAGTCCCGCGTCCGCGGGTTCTGCGGGTTCCCGAACACCTCCGACGGCGGGCCCTGCTCCGCGATGTAGCCGTCCGCCATGAAGAGGACTCGCTGGGAGACCTCGCGGGCGAAGCCCATCTCGTGCGTGACGAGCACCATCGTCATCCCGTCCGCCGCGAGGTCGCGGATCACCTGGAGCACCTCGCCGACCATCTCCGGGTCGAGCGCGCTCGTCGCCTCGTCGAACAGCATGATCGCCGGGTTCATCGCGAGGGCACGCGCGATCGCGACGCGCTGCTTCTGCCCGCCGGAGAGCTGCGACGGCCGGGCCGAGGCCTTCTCCGAGAGGTTGACGCGGGCCAGCAGCTCCCGGCCTCGCTTCTCGGCGTCCGCCTTGCTGAGCTTCTTGAGCTCCACCGGGGCGAGGGTGATGTTCTCCAGCACGGTCATGTGCGGGAAGAGGTTGAAGTGCTGGAAGACCATGCCGATGTGCTGGCGGACGGCGTCGAGGTCGACCTTCGGGTCCGTGAGGTCGAAACCGTCGACGATCACGTGGCCGGACGTCGGGTCCTCGAGCTTGTTCAGGCAGCGCAGGAAGGTGCTCTTGCCGGACCCGGACGGACCGATCACGGCGACGACCTCGCCCTGCTCGATCTCGACGTCGATCCCCTTGAGGACCTCGTGGTCGCCGAAGGACTTGGTCAGGCCGCGGATCTGGATGCTCGGCGTCATCGGGCGATCCTCTTCTCGAGCCGGTTGGAGAGCTTGGTGAGCAGCATGATGATCACGAAGTACATCGCGCCGACGATGAGCCACATGTTGAAGGACTCGAGGTTGCGGGCGATGATGATCTTCCCTGTCTGGGTCAGCTCGGCGATGCCGATGACGGACAGGATCGAGGTGTCCTTCAGCGTGATGACGAACTGGTTGATGAACGAGGGCGTCATCGTCCGGACCGCCTGCGGCAGGACCACCCTGCGCATCGACGTCTTGTAGGACAGTCCGAGGCTCCGCGCCGCCTCCATCTGGCCCTTGTCGACGGACTCGATTCCACCCCGGATGATCTCGGCCATGTACGCGCCGGCGTTGAGGCCGAGCGTGATGATGCCGGCCGCGATCGCGGAGATGGTGATGTCGAGCACCGCTGGGATGCCGAAGTAGATGAAGAACGCCTGCACGAGGAGCGGGGTCCCCCGGAAGACGTCGACGTAGGCGACGCCGATCCCTCGGAGCACCTGCGAGTGCGAGACCCGGAAGAACCCGAAGATCAGGCCCAGCACGATGGCGATGGCGAGCGAGGCGATCGTCAGGATCACCGTGAGCTTGAGGCCGCCGAGCAGCACCGGCATCGTGGTGACGAGGAGGGAGAAGAAGGATGTGTCCTCCGGTGCGGCCTGCTCCCCGAGGTAGCGCTCGAGGATCTGGTCGTACGTGCCGTCCGCCCGGAGCGCCGCGAGGCCCTCGTTGAAGTCGGCGAGCAACTCGGGGTTCTGGCCCTGGTTGACGGCGAAGCCGTAGGACCCGCCGACCTCCTTGGGCGTCACGGTCTTCAGGCCGTTGCCCTGGGTGATGCCGTAGGCGAGCACCGGGTAGTCGTCGAACACCGCGACCGAGTTCCCCGTGCGGACCTCGTCGTACATGCTCGCCGAGTCGTCGAACGTGACGGTCGTGAAGCCGTACTCGTCCTCGATCGACTCGGCGAACGCCGCACCCTCGGTGCCGGTCTTGACCGCGACGCTCTGACCCGCGAGGTCCTCGTACGAGGTCACGGTGTCGTTGGACTCGGCGACGGCCATCTGGATGCCGGACTCGAAGTACGGGTCCGAGAAGTCGAAGACCTTCTCGCGCTCGTCCGTGATCGTCATCCCGGCGGTCATCCCGTCCACCTGGTTCGCCTGGACGGCCTGGATGGCGGCGTTGAAGCCGAGTGGGCGCAGTGTGTACGTGAAGCCCTCGTGCTCGGCGATCGCCGCGAGGAGGTCCATGTCGATCCCGACGAACTCGCCGGAGGTGTCCTGGAACTCGAACGGCGCGAACGTGATGTCCGTGGCGATCTCGTAGTGCGGGGCGTCGTCGGAGGTCGGTGTCGGGCTCGGTGTCGCCGCCACGGCGACGGCGCCCGGAACGACGGCGAGCGCCGCGACCAGGAGAACCGATCCGACCGCGACGAGGGGTGTGCGCAGGCGTGGCAGCATGCAGTCGGCTCCCGTCAACCGGAAAAGGTGGGCTGAACTGGACCGACGCTATTGGTGGGGGCGTTTCCCCGGAGTTACGAACGCATTGCCGCGCGCTACGGACGCCCGGCCGTCCCTCACGCCCGGCCGTCCCTCACGCCCGGCCGTCCCTCACGCCCGGCCGTCCCTCACGCCCGGCCGTCCCTCACGCCCGGCCGTCCCTCACGCCCGGCCGTCCCTCACGCCCGGCCGTCACTCACGCCTGGCGAGGAAGCGGCCGCGCCTCGTCAGCCCGCAGGAGCGGGATCCCGTCGCGGATCGGGTACGCGAGGGGGTTCTCGGGGGGGGGGGAGTGCATCTCCGGGGCGGCGT
>JARKOU010000209.1 GCA_029975645.1 Actinomycetales bacterium | reverse complement strand
CCGGCCCGCCCGGGGGAGTCGGAGACTGCCCCGACGTCATATCTGCCATGGTCAACGTCACGTCACTCAGGTCCGTTCTCGCCCTGGGAACCGAACCCAACGAGAAGATCAACTTGTCTCACTCAAGCCTGACAGAGAGGGGAGCACCACCCGCTCGACGACCCCGCCGCGTTCGCTTGCGACGCCATGGTGATCGCCGACGTCGGCAACGTCCGGCCCGGCGAGCCCACTCTCACCGTCGCCCTCCGGGGCTCGGCACAAGTCGCGGTCGAGGTCCGGACGCTGGCCGGCGGCGGGAAGCACTCAGGAATGTTCGGCGGCGCCGCGCCCGACGCCCGACTCGCCCTCATCCGCCTCTTGGCGACGCTCCACGACGAGAACGGCGACGTCGCCGTCCCCGGCCTGCGCCGCGTGCCGTGGACGGGCGCCACATACACGGACGAGGAGTTCCGGGACCTCGCCGAGGTGCTCGACGGGGTCCCCCTCCAGGGCACGGGCGGGCTCGGCGAGCGGATCTGGTCGGGTCCGGCGATCACGGTGGTCGCCTTCGACGCCCCGCCGACGACGGCGCCCCTCAACGCCGTGGCGAGCAGCGCCAAGGCGGTCCTCAACCTGCGAGTTCACCCCGAGCAGGACGCCCGTGAGGCCCAGGCCGCCCTGATCAGCTTCCTCGAGGCGCAGAGACCCTTCGGCATCCCGGTGACGGTGACGGCGGGCCAAACCGGTAACGGCTTCGCCGCCGCGTCCGCGGGACCGGCCTACGACGCCGCGATCGACGCCCTCGGGGTTGCCTGGGGTGCGCCCACCCAGCATCTCGCCGCCGGTGGCTCGATCCCGATCGTGAACTCCCTCGCCGAGGCCGTGCCGGCCGCGGAGGTGCTGCTGTTCGGAGCGATCGACGGCTACGCGAACATCCACGCCCCGAACGAGCGCGTGCTGGTCTCGGAGGTGGAGAAGACAACCGTGGCGATCGCGCTCTTCATCGAGGAGTACGCGAGGCGGTGGGCAGACGCGTAAGGCGCAGTGCCGAGGCGAGGCGCGCGTGGGGAGGCGAGGCGCGCGTGCGAGGGTCAAGCGAAGCTGAGGTTCTGGCGAACGCAAAGGTTCGGGCGAGGGCCAGGGGGCAGGGGGGCCAGGGCGAGGTGCGCGTGCGGGAGTCAGCGAGGGCGACAGGCGGAAGGCGACCGCGACAGGCGAGGGTCGGGCTGGCGAGGCGATGGCGAAGTTCAGGCGTCGCCGAGGTCAGGTGAGCGCTGACAGCGACCGGGGCTCCGACGCATCTCAGCGGCCGTCGTCGGCGTCGGCGAGGCCCCACGATGGATCGGTGCTGAGGTCGACGTTGAGCCAGGAGTCGTAGGGAAACTCGTCCAGCCGTTCGTCGAGGGCGTGCCGCAGCCGATCGACCTGGTCCACGGGCCAGGTGCCGGGCTCCGCCAGGTGGTCCACCTCCACGTAGAGCTTGCCCCCCACCTTCGAAAGTCGGATCACCGGGTCGCCGAGCCCGAACCTCGCCATGACCTCGGTCACCGCGGCCCGGACCGGGGCGTCGATCTCGGGGGCGGGGGCCATCTCGAGGAGTTCGACCGCCGTGGTCCTCAGGAGGGAGTACGACGTCGGCATAACGAGCCCCGCGGCCACGATCACGAGCGCGGGGTCGACGTACGGGGCGACCACGTCGGACGCCGCCGCGGGCAGCAGGAGCACCCCCCCGAAGCCGACCACCATCGCCGCGCTCAGGTACGCCCCCGCCCGCCAGCTCGCGGCGTCGGCGGCCACCACCTCGGAACCCGGTGCCATCCGGACGAGGAGCCAGGCGACCCCGATCGCCGCCACGAGGGTGACGACGGCGTACACCACCGCCGAGACCTTGGGGATCTCGGTGCCCCCGGCCTCGATGACCACAATCGCGTCCACGATCGCGTAGACGCTCGTCCCGAGGAGCGCCAGGCCTTGAGTCCCCACGATCACGGGGACCAGGGACTCGCGACCGAACGGGAACCGCTTGGTCGGCCCGTGCCGGACCATCTGGACCACCCGGAGCGATGCGCCGGTCAGCAGCACGCCCAGTAAGGCATAGACGCCGTCGAAAAGGATCACTCGCGACCCCGTGACCAGACCCCAGAAGACGGCGACGGCGGCGATCGCCCCCGCGGCCACCATGGACACGGTGAGGGCTCGCTGCTCGCTCCGGGTGTCGGTGCGCATCCTGCGACCCTAACGGTCCAGCGAAGGCCTGGGCCCGGCGCCGGTCATCGGCGTACCCGGCCACGTGGCCCGACGACCCCGAATGCGCTGTCGAATCGCGACCGGCCGCGCGAGCCGAGGCCGTCGCGACCCTCTGGGCGGTGGACCGGCTCTCGCGCGTGGTGGCCTTCCGACTGGCGATGGGCGGAGCCGCCGTCGGCCCTGGGGTGCCACCTACCGAGCGGGCCTGATGTTCTGGTTGCCCCGGAAGACGTTGCCGGGGTCCCACTCGGCCTTGATCTCGGCGAGCCGGGCGTACTTCGCCTCGCCGTAGGCCGCCCGGACTCGTTCCTCGCCCTCGTTGCCGATGAAGTTGAGGTACACCCCGCCATTGGTGTGCGAGGCGATATCCCGGCGGAAGCGCCGCGCCCACGCGATCGCGGCGTCGGTCTCGGCCGGGTCCTGCCACATCGCGAACGGATGGGTCACCCACGGCGTCGCCCGGTGGTTGATCGGGGTCGCGTCCTCCGGGACGCGGGCGACGGCGCCGCCCCACGGGAAGAGGATCTGCTGGGTCCTGGCCGTGGGACGGTCCAGGCCGGAGGAGATGAAGGTCTCGAGCGCGTCGTCGTCGAACGTGTCGTGGAAGTCCGCGCTCCAGTAGTGGCGGAAGCCGGGCGGGTCGGTGAGCATGATCTGCAGTTCGGTGTAGGGCATGGGACCGAGGATCTGGATCTCCGGCGCAAGGTCCAGGAGGGGCTTCGCCACCTCCGCGCCCTCGTCCTCGAACCCCGCGTAGACCATCGCGATCGCCACCACCGTCTCCCCCACCAGGCGCGAGGGCACGAAGTCCTCGCGCGGCGCCGAGAGCATGAGCAGCCCCGATCCGAACGCCTCCGGCGCCGTCTCCATGAAGTCCCGGTAGGCCCGGGCCACGTCCCGCGCGCACCGCGCAGGCCAGCCGATGAGCCCGGCGTACACGATCGGCCCCAACGGGTGCAGCCGGAATTCGAACGACGTCGCCACTCCGAAGTTGCCGCCGCCCCCGTGGAGCGCCCAGAAGAGGTCGGGGTTCTCGGTCTCGCTCACCGTGACCTCGCGCCCGTCCGCCGTCACGAGGTCCACGGAGATCAGGTTGTCGCACGCCAGCCCGAACGCCCGCGAGAGCCAGCCGTCCCCGCCGCCGAGCGTGTAGCCCGCCACCCCGGTGGTGATCGCCCGCCCGCCTGTGACCGCCAGGCCGTGGGCCTGTGCAGCGGCGTCGAACTCGCCCCAGGTCACCCCGCCCGCCACCCGCGCGGTGCGTCGCTCCGGATCGATCACCACGCCCGTCATCGGCCGCACGTCGATCACCAAGCCGCCGTCGTTGCTCGAGAGCCCCGAGACCGAGTGCCCACCCGAGCGCACCGCGACCTCGAAGCCGCTCTGCCGCGCATACGCGAGAGCCTGCGTCACGTCTCCCGGGCTCGCGCACCGGGCGATCACCGCGGGTCTCTTGTCGATGGCGACGTTGAAGAGCGCCCGTACCTCGTCGTACCGGGCGTGCGTCGGCTTGATGTACTCCACGGTTCCCCCCGGGTGGATCGCCCGGTCCCAGGGTGCCCCCGCCCCGCGGGGGCGTCAACGGCCCCACGATCGGGGCAGCGGCCGACGACGGCGTTGCGGTGGCGAGGCGGCGCGGGTCGGCGTTGCGAGCGCGGACACCAGGCAGCGCGACTCAGCCCTGCGAGCGCGGACAACAGGCGGCGCGACTCAGCCCTGCGAGCGCGGAGACCAGGCGCAGGCGGGTCAGCGCTGCGAGCGCGGGACCAGGCGCACGGTGGGGAGGTCCGGCGCAGGCAGCGGCGGCCCGTCGTAGCCGGTCACGACGCCGAACCGAGCCGAACCGCCGCGCAGGCCCGCCTGCCACTCGGCGCGCGCCTGCACCACCTCCTCGTGCGTGCGGCCTACGAAGTTCCACCACATGAGGATGTCCTCGCCGAACGGCTCGCCCCCCAGGAGCATCAGCCTGGCGCAGTCGGGTCCGTCCGCTGCCAGGTGGAGGGCCTCGCGCCCCGGCCCCACGTAGGCCAGAGCCGACGACGGCGCTCGCTCGCCGTCGAGCGTCACGTCTCCGGAGTCCACGAGCACGGCGTGCTCGAAGCCCCGGTCCACCGGCAGACGCACCCGAGCCCCGGCCGCCAGCGTGATCTCGGCCGCGACGAGTGGGCTGAACGTGGTCGCCGCAGACGTCACGCCCGCCAGCGAGCCCATCAGGACGACGGCGCGGGCACCCTCGTGGTCGAGGTCCGCCACGGGCAGCGCCGCGTGGTGCTCGAAGACCGGCGCTCCGTGCCGCGCCTCCTCCGGGAGCGCGACCCACAACTGGACCCCGTGGAGCACCCGGGTCCCGGGCAACGAGACCTCGGAGTGGCAGATGCCGTGCCCCGCCGTCATGAGGTTCAACTGACCGGGGCGGATGGTCTGGACCGAGCCCACGCTGTCGCGGTGCTCCACGTCGCCCGCGAAGAGCCAGGTCACCGTCTGCAGGCCGGTGTGGGGATGCGGCGGGACGTTCATGCCGGAGCGATCGGCGACGTCGTCCGGCCCGTAGTGGTCAAGAAAGCACCACGGACCCACCAGGCTTCGGCCGCGGGTGGGCAGGGTTCGACGCACCGTCATGGCGCGCGGTCCGCCCAGGGGCACCAGGCGCGGCTCGACGACCTCGACGCCGGGGCGGGCGGCGTCGGCGTGGCAGGTGGTCTCGGCGGGCAGGGTCTCGAGGTTGCTCACGGCGCCACGATAAGCAGGCCCGTCAAGCCCCCGACGTGATCGCCCGCAGGCCCGGTCGCGGCCCAACCCCGTTCGAACAAGGCGCAGGGACTTGATCCCACCCCGTCCCCGCCGTGTAATGTTCGGGCAAAGATCGTCGTCGCAGCGCCGCGACCGGCGAGCGACCCAGTCTTTACCCGGACCTGCCCCCGCCTGCCGACCCGAGGACGCCCACCGTGACCGACCTCCTCACCACCTATCAGGCGGGCGGGCCGGGCCACGACGAGATGCTCCAGTCCACCGGTGCGGCCCGGGCCGCCTGGGCCCAGATGGCGGACCTGGTCAACCTCCACAGCTGGGACCAGATCTCCGGGCGGCGCGAGGACGTCGCCCGCCTCCTCGAGGACCACGGCGTCCAGTACGGCGGCGAGGACAGCGGCCAGGCCTGGAACCTCGACCCGCTGCCCGTCCTGCTGGACGAGTCCGAGTGGGCGAGCCTCGAGGCGGGCATCGCCCAGCGCAGCGAACTCCTCGACGAGATCCTCACCGACGTCTACGGGCCCCGCCGCCTCCTGGCCACGGGCGTGCTGCCACCCGAGATCGTGCTCGGCCACCCGGGATTCCTCCGCGCCGCCGACGGCGTCACCCTTCCCGGCCAGCACCAGTTGTTCATGACCGCGGCCGACGTCGCCCGCAACGCCGACGGCTCCTGGCAGGTGATCGCGGACCGCACCCAGGCGCCGTCGGGCATGGGCTATGCGATGGAGGACCGCCGCGTGCTCGCCCAGGTGCTCGCGGGCCTCTACCGCAAGGCGCGCATCCACCGCATCGGCCCGTTCTTCCATGCGATGCGCCTCGCCCTGCGCGAGGTCGCGCCTCCGGTCGCGGGCGACGTCCCCCGCATCGCCCTCCTCACCCCAGGGCCCTACTCGGAGACGGCGTTCGACCAGGCGTACCTCTCCGCCATGCTCGGCTTCCCGCTCGTGGAGGGTGGGGACCTGGTGGTCGACGGCGGTCGGCTGTGGATGCGATCCATGGACAAGCTCGAGCCCGTGGACGTGCTCATCCGCCGGGTGGACGCCGAGTACTGCGACCCCCTGGACCTGCGGGGCGACTCTCAACTCGGCGTGCCGGGGCTGTTGCACGCCGCCCGCCAGGGCGGCGTCTCGGTGGTCAACACCCTGGGCAGCGGCGTGCTCGAGAACGCGGCCCTTCTCACCTTCCTGCCGAAGATCTGCCGGGAACTGCGCGGCCAGGAACTCCTGCTCGGCTCCGCCGTGACCTACTGGTGCGGCGAGCGGTCCATGGGAAGCCACGTGATCGCCAACCTCGACCGGTTGGTGATCAAGCCGACGTCCCGCTCGCGCGGCCTGCGCTCGGTGCTCGGCTGGACCCTGACGACGGCGGAGCGCGCCGACCTGGCCGCGCGGATCGCGGCCGAGCCCCACGCGTGGGTGGGCCAGGAGCCGATCGAGGCCTCCACGGCGCCCACCGTGGCCGAGGGCCGCCTCGAGGCGCGCGCCACCCTGCTGCGCACCTTCGCCGTCGCCCGCCCGGACGGCTACCAGGTGATGTCCGGCGCGCTGGCCCGTGTAGCGCCCGTGGCGAACGCGGTCCTGGTCTCCAACTCCGCCGGCGCGATCGCCAAGGACGTCTGGGTGCTCTCCTCCGAGCCCTACGCGATCGCCGACCCCTGGGTGCAGGAAGGCCCCGCACCGCAGCAGGTGGTCGCGAGCATCTCCCCCCGCGTGGCCGAGGACATGTACTGGTTCGGCCGCTACGTGGAGCGGGCCGAGGCCACCGTCCGCCTGCTCCGCGCCGTCGGCGACCGCTGGGACGACTTCCACGCCCAGCGCGGCGCCACCGGCGGCCAGGCCCTCGCCGTCCTCCTGGACGCGCTGGCCCACATCACCGCACCCGGTTCGCTGTCCGCGCTCCTGGTGGACGCCGGGCTCGAGGGCTCGGTGGCGTACGCAGTCACCCGGCTGGCCGGCGCCGCGGCCGCCGTCCGCGACCAGTTGAGCTCCGACACCTGGCTCGCGATCTCGAGCATGGAACGCACCCTGCAGCGCGAACGCTCACGCCGGGCGCGGGTTCCGGGAGGGGCCGACGGCGCGTCGCCCGCCCCGGTGCTCGCGCGCGTGCTGGAGAGCCTCCTCGCGCTCCAGGGCCTGGGGTCGGAGTCGATGGTGCGCGACGTCGGGTGGTACCTCATGGACATCGGCACGCGCCTGGAGCGGGCCCAGTTCCTCGTCGCAACGCTCGAGGCGACGCTCACCCGGCGCCGGAGCGCCGCCGTCGACTCCCTGATCCTGGAGTCCGTGCTCATCGCGAGCGAGAGCGTCATCACCTACCGGCGGCGTTACCAGACCCGCGCGAACGCGCGCACCCTGCTGGACCTGCTGCTCCTCGACGCCCGCAACCCGCGGTCGCTGCGGTTCCAGCTGGACCGCCTGCGGGAGGACCTCGCCGAGGTGCCCGCCGGCGGGAGCGGGCTGCAGTCGCGCGACCGCCTGCTCGACGACGTGGACGACCTCCTCGCCGAGCTCGACACCGCCGTGGTCGCCGACACGGACGAAGGCGGCCTGCGCCGTCGGCTCGCCGAGTTGCTCGACTCGGTGGGCTGGCGCCTGCGCGAGCTCGACGCCGACCTCACCCGCGTGCACTTCCTCACCCCGACGCCCAGCCAGTGGCTCGACGCCGGCATCTGGGGGGCAGCATGAGCCGCCCCGACCCCGCCGACGCGCGGCACTACCGCCTGGTCCACCGGACCACCTACACCTACCCCGAGCCGGTGACCTCCTCCTACGGACGGGCCCTGCTCCTGCCCCGCACCACCGGCGGGCAGGTGTGCCACCACAGCGAGATCCGGACCACGCCGGCCGCCGCCGAGATCGCCGAGCACCGCGACTTCTACGGAAACCGGTCCTCGTACTTCGCCGTCACGGAGGTCCACACCGTGCTCGAGGTGCTGGCCGAGTCCGTGCTCACGGTGGCCCGCCGCACCTCTCACGTGGACCGCATCCCCGCCGTGCCGTGGGAGCAGGTGGCGCGGGTGACTCGCTCGCTGCGCAGTTCCGGGGGGCAGCGCCAGACCGACCACGCCGCGGCCGTGGTGCAGGTGACCGACGGCGCCCTCGCCTCGCCCATGGTGGAGCCGGACGAGTCGGTGCGGGAGTACGCGGCGCCGTCGTTCACCTCGGGGCGGCTGATCGGGCACGTGATCCGCGACCTCACGGAACGGATCTACTCCGACTTCACGTACAAGTCCGGCTCCACGACGGTGCGCACCACGCTGCCGGAAATCCTCGAGCGACGCACGGGGGTGTGCCAGGACTTCGCGCACCTGCTCGTCGCGTGCGTGCGGTCGATGGGCCTGGCCGCGCGGTACGTCTCCGGGTACATCGAGACGCAGCCCCCGCCCGGGGTGGAGAAGTTGCGCGGGGTGGACGCCTCGCACGCGTGGGCGTCGGTCTGGGTGCCACACGGTGGCTGGGTCCAGACCGACCCCACCAACGACCAGTTCGTGGACAACCGGTACGTGGTGCTGGGCTGGGGCCGGGACTACCGCGACGTCTCCCCGCTGCGGGGGATCGTGTTCACCGAGGGGAGCGGGTCCAGCCTCTCGGTGGGGGTGGACCTGGCGCCGCTCGAACCGGCGGAGGTGGCGGCGCTGCGCCGCTGAGGTCGAGGGTTGGGGGCCCCGGTCGTCAGCCGACCGGAGTGTCCCCCACGTAGGGCGTGCGCAGGTGGACCGGTTCGGGCGCGGCTTCCTGGGCGGCTGCCTTCTTCTTCGCCGCCACGGCGGAGGCGCGCAGGTTGAGCGCCTCGACCAGCAGCGAGAAGGCGATCGGCCCGTAGATGTAGCCCTTGGGGATGTGCTGGTCAAAGCCCTCTGCCACCAGGCTCATGCCGATGAGCAGGAGGAACGAGAGGGCGAGCATCTTCACGGTGGGGTGGCGGTCCACGAACTCCCCAATGGGGCCGGCGGAGACGAGCATGATCCCCACCGACACCACGACGGCGGCGATCATCACGGCCAACTCGTCCACCATGCCCACCGCGGTCATGACGGAGTCGAGGCTGAAGACGAGGTCGAGCATGATGATCTGCGCGATGACGGCACCGAAGGTGACCGCGGCCTTGCGCTCCTTGTGCTCCTCAGGGCCCTCGAGGCGTTCGTGGATCTCGAACGTCGCCTTGGTGATGAGGAACAGGCCGCCGACGATCAGGATGAGGTCGCGTCCCGAGATCTCCTGGCCCAACACCGTGAAGAGCGGCGCGGTCAACTTCACGATCCACGAGAGGGAGAGCAGCAGCAGGATCCGCATGACGAGGGCGAGCGAGAGGCCGAGCGTGCGCGCCCGTTGCCGCTGCTCGGGCGGCAACTTGCCCGCCATGATCGAGATGAAGACGATGTTGTCGATTCCCAGGACGATCTCGAGGAGTAGCAGGGTCGCGAAGGCGATCCAGATCTCCGGGCTGGTGAGCAACTCGAGCACGAGCGGTCCTCTCCGGGTGGGGGGACGGGAAGAAAGCGCCGATTGTGCCCTGCGGTGCGGGTCCGCCGTCGACGGCGCCCGCGGTCCGGGCCGGCGCTCCCCCGGTAGCATCCGCCCATGCCAGGAGCGCTCGATCGAGGCCACGAGGGCGACGACGACGGCGCCCCCCTCGTGGTCGCGGCGGCGATCGTGGACCACCTCGAGGCTCCACGGCGGCTCCTGGCCGCCCGCCGGTCGGCACCCAAGACCCTGGCCGGCCGATGGGAGTTCCCGGGCGGGAAGGTGGAGCCAGGTGAGTCCCACCACGACGCCCTCCACCGCGAGATCCGCGAAGAACTCGGCGTGACGATCCGCATCGGCAGTCCCGTGCCCGGCCCGCTCGACGGCGCGTGGCCGGTGCTGCGGGGGTACGTGATGAGGATCTGGCTCGCCGAGATCGAGGACGGCGACCCCGCGCCCCTCCTGGACCACGACGAGGTGCGGTGGCTCGACGCCGGGCAGTGGCACGAGGTCTCCTGGCTCGAGGCGGACGTGCCGATCGTCGACGCGGTGGAGCGCCTGGTCCGCTGACGCAGAACCCCGCGACGCCCCACCGCTCGACGCCTCGGGCGGCGGGCGGCGGGCGGCGGGCGGCGGGCGGCGGGCGGCGGGCGGCGGGCGAGCGTGTCAGTGACGGCCGCCGTCGTCCTGACACCACTTCACGACGATTCGCCGAAATTCGTCACCAAGTGGCACACTGGAGTCGTGCCCAAGATCATCGGAGCGTCTCTCGCCGAGCACCGCGAGCAGATCCGTGCACGGCTGTTCGACGCGCTCTCCTCACTGATGGCCGAGTCGGGCTTCGACGCGATCAGCCTGGCCGACATCGCCGCCCGTGCCGGGGTGGGCCGCACGGCGGTCTACAACCACTTCACGGACAAGGAGGCGCTGCTGCTCGCCTTCATCGAGAGCGAGACGGCGTCCTACGTCGCCACGCTCGAGGGTGCGCTCGCCGGCGTCGAGGACCCGGAGGCGCAGCTGCGCGTCTACATCCGCCAGCAGATCCGCCTCAAGCGGGACTACCGCCTGGCGCCGGGGCCGGACCTGCGGTCGGTGGTCTCGCGCGCCACGCTCGACCGGCTGCGGGACCACGCGGTCCACGTCGAACGCATCCTGCGCCGGATCCTGTCCGCCGGGATCGAATCGGGCCGGTTCCCGGAGCAGGACCTGGACGTGGTGGTGCCCCTGGTGAACGCCTGCCTGGCCGGCCGGGCCGGGCGCGAGGCGGGCGGGCCGAACCCCGCCACCGTCGAGGCGACCGAGTCGTTCCTTCTCCGCGCCGTCGGCGCGCTCGCTCCGGAGCCGGCCTTCGCCTGAGGACGACGGCGCCTGAGGATGACGGCGGAGAGTGCGGACTCGGGCTGGAGCCTCAGCGGGCGCGGTTCCTCAGCGCCGGCTGCCGACGTAGAGCGAGACGCCGAGCGCGGCCAGCGCCACCTGGATCGCGAGTTCGATCCAGGCGATGCCCGCCGTGTCCGCAACACCGAGCAGCCGGGCGATGAACGTTCCCGCCAGCGCAGCGGCGACTCCGATGAGCACCGTCACCCAGAAGCCCATGTTCTGCTTGCCGCGCACCACGAGGCGACCGAGGGCCCCGATGATGGCACCGACGACTATCGCGCTGATGATTGACCAGATCATGAGGCCACCCTAACCGGCGTCCGCCGCGCCCCGACGGGGGGCCGCGGACCCGCGTGCCGCAGCCGACGTGCCCCAGCCTCACAAGGAACCGCATCGGAGGCTGCCGCCGTCAGCCGACGCGCCGAGCGGAGGCGCCCTGCGAGAGGCCCGGACTACTGTCCTGCCATGCGCCGTGGGCTCGCCGTCGTCCTGGTCGTCGCCCTCGTGGGGCTCGGCCTCCTAGCCGTCGCGGACCGCGTGGTCCACGCCCGAGCCGAGGCGCAGGCCACCGCGTCCCTGGCCACCGCCGGCATCGATCTCTCCGAGGACGCCCAGATCACCCTCGGCGGGTTCCCGTTCCTCACCCAGTTGCTGCGCGGCACCCTCTCCGAGGCGTCGCTCCAGGCCAGTGGCGCCACGATCGAGGGCATGGACCTGGCCGACGTCGAGGCGACCGCGGAGGGCATCACCACCGCAGCGCCTTACACGGCCACCTCGCTGGAGCTGTCCGCGACGGCGCCCACGGCCACCCTCACCCAGGCCGTCGCGGCGTCACAACTCGGCGACCTGGGCTTCGACGTCGAGATCGGGATCGAGAACGACGCCGTGGTCGCGTCCACCACCGTGCTGGGCGGTCTGCCCGCACGGGTCACGATGGTGCCCGTGCCGGCCGGACGCGCGATCGGCCTGGGCTTGGAGTCCGTCTCGGTCGCCGGATTCACCGTCTCCGCCGACGACCTCCCGCGCCTCCTGCGCGACGCCCTCGCCCGGATCCAGGTGCCGCTCGACGAACTGCCGGAGGGCCTCGAGGTGACCGACGTCGCAGTCGTCGCCGATGGCCTGCGCATCACCGCGAGCGGTAGCGACGTGGTGCTCCAGGCACCGGCCACGGATCCGACCGCCGCCGACTCCGCGAGCGCCGAGTCCGCCTCGCGGTAGTCCACCGCCGACCGACTCGCCATCGCGCTGCCAGCGGCCGGCTACTCGGCCGCCTGCTCCTTGCCCGCCGGCTCCTCGCCCGCCAGCCCTTCGCCCGCCAGCCCCTCGCCCGCCTGCTGCTCGGGTCGCGTCCGCCTGCCCGGCCCCTGCTCGCCGTCGTCCCGCTTGGCGAGCCGCGCCAGCATCGCGTTGTAGGCGACGAGTTCGGCGTCGCCGTCGCGATCGGCCTGGCGATCGCTGCGGCGCGCCGTCCGCTCCTCCTCGCGAGACCACTGCACGGCGACGACGGCGGCCAGCACGAGCGTGGGGATCTCACCGATCCCCCAGGCAAGGTTCGCGCCCCGGCGCTGGTCCGCCAGCGCGTCCACCCCCCACGGAAGACCCAGCGCGCCGAACCAGTCCGCGGCCAGCAGGGCGGTGGACTGGGCCAGTGCAACCCCGAAGAACGCGTGGAAGGCCATCGTGGCGAACAGCAGCACCAGACGGATCGGGTAGGCGGGCCGGCGCGGCCCCGGATCGATCCCCACCAGCACGTTCGCGAAGAGGTACCCCGCGAGCGAGAAGTGCACCACCATCAGCACGTGCCCCAGGTGCGAGGTGAGCGCCGCCTGGAACAGCCCCGTGTAGTAGAAGACGATCATGCTGCCGGCGAAGTTGATGGCCGCCACGATCGGGTGCGCGAAGAACCGGGCCCAGCCGGACTCCACCAGGGCGAGCAGCCACTCCCGCGGCCCACGTGAGCGGTCGTGGCGCACCGGGAGCGCCCGAAGCGCCAGCGTCACGGGCGCACCCAGCGCGAAGAGCACCGGCGTCAGCGTCGCCAGCGTCATGTGCTCCAGCATGTGCCAGCTGAAGAGCACCGTTCCGTAGACGGCCGGGGCGCCGCTGGTGACGTAGGCGAAGACGACGGCGCCGCTCAGCCAGGCGGCGGTGCGCCCCGGTGACCAGCGGTCGCCCCGGCGGCGCAGACGCAGCACCCAGCGCACGTACACCACCACCAGGAGCACGCTCACCAGGGCGAACAGCACGTCCGGCCGCCACTGGGCGAGCACGGCCTGCGTGGTCGGCTCCGGTGGCGCCGGGAACCCGGTGATCACCTCGGTGGGCGTCGGGGCGGCGGGCGGCTCCTGCGGCACCGGTGGCGGCGTGCCGGCCAGGGCCACCGCCACCCCGCTCACCGCGCCCATCACCGCGAGTTCCACCGCCGCGAGGCGCCAGAACAGGAGCGGCCGCGTCCGAAGGCGCGGGATCGTGACCCGCCGGTGCAGGTAGCCCGCCGCACCCAGCGCGAGCATCAACGCCGCCTTCGCCAGGACCAGGCGCCCGTACGCGGTCGTCAGACCGTCCGCGCCACCCACCCGGATCCACGCGTTGACGACGCCGGAGATCGCGACCGCCGCATACGCCCAGATGGCGAGCACCGAGTAGCGAGCCACCACGGGCTCGAGGTCCCGCGCCAGGCGCCGCGCGAGCAGCCCGATCGCCGCGAGACCGCCGAGCCACACCGCCGCCCCGGCCAGGTGCAGGAACATCGAGCCGACGGCGAGGGAGTGGCTGGCCGTCCCGGCAGCATGGCCCGTCTGGGCGAGCAGCACGAGCGCCACCCCGGCGACCGCCAGGGTCCACGCCGCGCCGGTGGGGCCGCTGATCGCGAGCGCCAGGGTCGCGACGAGCGCCGCGATCAGGGCCACGGAGGCCAACATGCGGCCGAGGGAGATCTCGGTGACGAAGACCCCCACCTGCGCGCCGAACGTGGGCGAGGCGGGCGACTCGCCCACGATGCCGGCGTAGTCCAGCAGGAGGCGCGCCCCTGCGAGGACCGCCCACGTGGCCGCGGCTACCGCTGCGATGAGGAGGCTCGTCCGCGCGAGCGGCGAGACGCCGTCGTCGAGCACGGCCGGTGGCCCCGATCCACGCCTGGCCCCGCCCCTCCTGGGGGGGAGCGTGCGTGGCAGGAGGGTCACCACCATGAGCAGCGCGCCCACGGTCACGGCGGTCGCGAGGTGGCCGAGCACGGTGACCATGGGTGCCGCCCAGCGCACGACGGCGCCCGGGTCGGCGATCAGGCGCGGCCCGAAGGCCCCCGACGTCGCCGCGGCGAGCACGAGCGCCAGGAGCGCCACGAGCACGGCGCCGCCCGCAGCCATCGGGAGCCAGAGCGGGCCGGAGGCGACCGGAGGTGTCTCGGCGCCGGCACGATGCGGCTGTGCGGACGGGGACGACGGCGCCGTGCTGCGCGCGCCGACTTCCGAAGTCACACGCTCAGCCTAGGTCCCGCCGCCGACAACGCCGCCGGGTGGCCGCCTCGTCGTCGCCGAGCGCTTGGGGAAGACCCCGGCGTCGGCGAGGGAGACGGGAGCGCGGCGGGTGCCGCCGGGGCTCAAGTCCAGACGATCGCCTGGGCCGGGTCCTCCAGCAGCGCCGCGACGTCGGCCAGCACCCGCGAGCCGAGTTCGCCGTCCACGAACCGGTGGTCGAACGAGAGCCCCAGCTGCGTGACCCACCGCTTCTTGATCTTGCCCTTGTAGACCCAGGGCCGCTCGGTGATGGACCCGAACGCGAGGATCGCCGACTCCCCGGGCACCAGAATGGGCGTCCCCGTGTCGATCCCGAACACGCCGACGTTCGTAATGGTCACCACGCCGTCGGTCAGGTCCGCCGGGGTGGACTTGCCCGCCCGCGCCTTCTTCGTGAGCTCGCCGATCGCCTCGGCGAGCTCGTGGAGCGTCATCCGGTGCGCGTCCTTGATGTTGGGCACGAGGAGGCCACGCGGCGTGGCCGCGGCGATGCCGAGGTTCACGTAGTGCTTGTAGACGATCTCCTGCGTCGCGTCGTCCCAGGCGGCGCTGATCTCGGGGTGACGCCGCACGGCGATGAGGAACGCCTTCGCGACGATGAGCAGCGGCGTCACCCGCACGTCCGCGAACGCCCGGTCCTCGCGCAGCCGCTGGACCAGCGACATGGTCCGCGTGACATCCACCGTGTGGAACACGGTGACGTGCGGCGCGGTGAACGCGCTCGCGACCATCGCCTCGGCGGTGCGCCGCCGCACCGACTTCACCGGGACGCGCGTGGTGCGTCCGTCCGCGGACACGTAGCCCTCGGCGAGCCACGGCTGGTCGTCACCCGGATACGTCGCGAGAACCTGCGGCTGGGAGCCGGCCGAGTGGGCGAGCACGTCCTCGCGCGTGATGATCCCGCCCGGACCCGACGCCGTGACCACCGAGAGGTCCACGCCCAGGTCCTTGGCGAGCTTGCGGACGGGAGGCTTCGCGAGCACGGCCACCGACGACGGCGCCCGCTCCGGCTGCGGGGCAGCGCCGCCGTTGCCGCCCGCGAGACCGGCCGCCGGGCC
>JARKOU010000253.1 GCA_029975645.1 Actinomycetales bacterium | reverse complement strand
CGCGGTGTACCGGATCGCGTCCGCGACCGTCGCGCCCGGCGTCTCGCCCACCGTGATCAGGTTCCGCCCGGCCAGGACCTCCCGGTGCATCTCCTGCAGGAACTCGTGGATCCGCGGCCCGTTCATGCAGAACGGCGTCCCATCGCCCAGCCCGCCCGCGCCGACGACGCCGTCCGGCAGCGCACCGTCGTCGTTCAGCTGCTTGGAGATCAGGTTGATGACGTCCATCCGGAACCCGTCCACGCCCCGGTCCAGCCAGCGGCGCATCATCGCGTAGACCGCCTGGCGCACCTCGCGGTTCTCCCAGTTCAGGTCCGGCTGCTTCTTGGAGAACAGGTGCAGGAAGTACTCGCCGGTCGCCTCGTCGTACTCCCACCCCGGGCCCGAGAAGAAGGACGCCCAGTTGGTCGGCTCCGCGCCGGGTGTGCCGGGCTCGTGACCGGGGCGGGCCGGGCGCCACCAGTACCAGTCCCGCTTCGGGTTGTCCTTGCTGGAGCGTGATTCCACGAACCACGGGTGCTCGTCGGACGTGTGGTTCACCACGAGGTCCATGACGATCTTCATCCCGCGCTCGTGCAGCCCGGCGATCAACTCGTCGATGTCCGCGAGCGACCCGAACATCGGGTCGATGTCCTCGTAGTCGCTGATGTCGTACCCGTTGTCGTCCTGCGGCGAGCGGTACACCGGCGACAGCCAGATCACATCCACCCCCAGCGCCGCGAGGTAGTCGAGCTTCCCGATGATCCCCCGCAGGTCCCCGATGCCGTCGCCGTCGCTGTCCGCGAACGAGCGCGGGTAGATCTGGTAGACGACGGCGGACTTCCACCAGTCGGCGGAGAGGTCGGCGGTGGCGGAGCGGGGAGGGGTCACGTCGGGGACCTTTCAGGGGCGAGATCGGCGCTGACATCGTGCAACGGCGGCGGGGTGCGGAGGCCTCGTTTGAGTGCCTGACCCTTACTAAGCCTCTATTAGTAAGTGTCTCTACGTATAGAGTGGGGCACGTGAGCCCCCGCGTCAAGAGCCCGGACGGGCGAGAGCCCGACCCGCCGCCTGCCGACCAAGCCCCGACGGCCCCGCCGCCTGCCGACCCACCCCCGACTGCCACGGCCGCAACGCTGCGTGCCCTCAATGCGGGCGCGCTCCTCGCCGCGCTCCGGGGCGCCGGCCCCCTCACGGTCACCGAGATCATGGCGGCCACGGGCCTGTCCCGGCCCACAGTCCACCTGGTCTGCGAGGACCTGATCCGCGCCGGCTGGGTCCGCGAGAGCGCCGACGACGGCGACCGCCCCGACGCGCAGGACGCCGGCTCCCGCACCGCCCCCAAGGTCGGGCGACCGGCCCGCCGCTACGCCTTCGCCGCTGACGCGGGGTACGTGGTGGGCGTCGACATGGGCGTCGGGACGGTGACCGCACAGGTCGCCGACCTCGGCGGACAGGTGCTCGGCAGCGCGAGCCGGAGGCCGGCCAACGCTCGCGTCGCCGCGGGAGACCGCCTGGCGCTCGTCCGACGTTCGGTCGAGGCCGCCCTCCGGGCCGCGGGCCTCACCGCGGACGCCGTGCTCGCCGTCGGCGTCGGCGTCCCCGCGCCAGTCGACCGCAGCGGCCGCGCGCTGGCGAGCGAGGACTACCTGCCCGGGCTCGCGGGCGCGGACCTCCCCGCGACGCTCGGGACGGCGCTCGGCTGCCCCGTGCTCGTGGAGAACGACGCCAACCTCGCGGTCCTGGCCGAGCGGTGGCGCGGCGTGGCGGTCGACCTCTACGACGTCGTCGTCCTCCTGGCCGGGGAACGCCTCGGCGCCGGCATCGTCAGCGACGGGCGCCTCCTGCACGGACACCGCGGCTCCGCGGGGGAGATGGGCTTCCTCGCGCTGGTCGAGGGGGTGGGCGCGGCGGACGGGGTCGCCGCCCTCGCGCGGGAGCACGCGGCCGGTGCGGGGCTGCCCGCCCATTCCGCCGAGGCCGTCTTTGCCGCGGCCCGCTCCGGCGACGCCACCGCACTCGGCGTGGTCGAGCACGTCGCCTCGATCCTCGCTCGGGCGATCACCCCGCTCGCCGTCCTGCTGGACCCCGAGGTGGTGGTGATCGGCGGCGCCGTCGCCGACTCGTGCGACGTGCTGCTCGCGCCGCTCGAGCAGCGGCTGGCCGGCCTGGTGCCGGCACCACCCCGCGTGGTGGCCTCCGCGCTCGGGGCGCGCGCCGTCGTCGTCGGGGCCGTGCGCCTGGCCCTGGACTATGTGGAGCGGGAGGTCACCCCGCGCACGGGTGCTGCGGAACCGCGCGCCGTCAGCCCACGGTCGACGGCGCCACGCGAGTGACGCCGAGGGCCGCGGCGACGTCGACGACGTCGCGGTGCATCTGTGTCACGAGCGCCTCGACACCGTCGAACGTGACGGTGGGGCGGATCCGGGTGACGAACTCCAGGACCACCTCCTCGTCGTAGAGGTCCAGGTCGTCGCGGTCGAGCACGTACGCCTCCACGCGTCGGCCGATCCCTCCGAACGTGGGATTGGTCCCGATCGAGATCGCGGCCGGCTGCGGCTCCCCGCGGGCGCCGTGCCGCAGGAGCCAACCCGCGTAGACGCCGTCGGCGGGCACCATGCCCACGGCATCGGACGCGAGGTTCGCGGTGGGGAAACCGAGATGCCGCCCGCGGGCGTCGCCGTGCACCACCACGCCGCGCATCCGGTGCATCCGGCCCAGCACCACGGTCGCGGCCTCGACGTCGCCCTCGGCGAGGAGCTCGCGCGCCCACGTGGACGACCAGCGCCGGTGGGTGAGCGGGTGCCCGGCAAGGTGCGGATCGGGGTGACCGGCGACGTCGTCGATCACCTCGACGCGGAAGCCGAACCGCTCCCCCAGCGTCAGCATGGTGGACAGGTCGCCGGAGTTGCCGCGGCCGAACCGCACGTCCTTGCCCGCGACCACTACGCGCGCGCCGAGCGCGCGCACGAGGAAGTGCTCCACGAACTCCTCCGGCGTCTGGGCCGCAAAGGCGTGCGTGTAGTGGCAGACGAGGACGGCGTCCAGCCCGGTCTCCGCGAGCAGCGCGAGCCGGTCCGCCAGGCCCGTGAGCAGGGGGGGAGCGCTCTCCGGCCGGTGGACCTGGGCCGGGTGGGGGTCGAAGGTGACGACGACGCCGGACGCCGCGGTGGCGCGCGCGTCCGCCACCATGCGGGTCAGGACGTCACGGTGGCCGCGGTGGACGCCGTCGAAGTTCCCGATGGTGACGACGGACGGCCCGAACTCCGCGGGCACCTGGCCCACGTCGGTCCAGACCTGCACGTACGGCTCCCCTCCGTCGTCGTCGACGCCGGGCGCGAGCGCCCGGTCCCGCCACCTGCGTCCCGGCGTGGGGGCTAGCCTGCCACGTCCTGCTCCGCGACGCGCTGGACGGCGCGGGCGACGGCGGGCGTGACCTCGGGATTGAACACGCTGGGGATGATGTACGCGGCGTTGAGCTCCTCGCGGGGGACGACGGCGGCCAGGGCCTCCGCGGCGGCCAGCAGCATCTCGTCCGTGACGCGGTTGGACCGCGCGTCGATGAGGCCCCGGAAGACGCCGGGGAAGGCCAGGACATTGTTGATCTGGTTCGCGAAGTCGGAGCGTCCGGTGGCGACCACGGCCGCGTGCCGCGCGGCGACCTCCGGCTCCACCTCCGGCACCGGGTTGGCCATCGCGAAGACGATCGCGCCGGGAGCCATCGCCGCGACGTCCGCCTCGGCGACGATGTTCGGCGCGGAGACGCCGATGAAGACGTCCGCGCCCACCATGGCCTGCTGGAGCGTGCCGGTGACGTGCCGGGGGTTCGTGGTCTCGGCCAGTTCCTGCTGCACAGGGTTCAGCCCCACGCACCCCGGGTGCAGCACGCCCTTGCTGTTGGCGGCGACGACGTCGCGCGCCCCCGCCGCGTGCAGCAGGCGCACGATGGCGGCGCCCGCCGCACCCGCGCCGGACAGCACGATGCGCACGTCCTCGAGGCGCTTGCCGACCACCACGAGCGCGTTGCGCAGCGCCGCGAGCGTGACGATGGCGGTGCCGTGCTGGTCGTCGTGGAACACGGGGATGTCCAGCACCTCGCGCAACCGTCGCTCCACCTCGAAGCAGCGCGGCGCGGAGATGTCCTCGAGGTTGATGCCCGCGAAGACGGGGGCGATGTGCCGCACGGTCGCGACGATCTCGTCCACGTCCTGGGTGTCCAGGCAGATCGGGAAGGCGTCGATCCCGCCGAAGCGCTTGAAGAGCGCGGCCTTGCCCTCCATGACGGGGAGCGCGCCGAGGGGGCCGAGGTTGCCGAGTCCGAGCACCGCCGATCCGTCCGTCACCACGGCGACCGTGTTCCGCTTGATCGTCAGGCGCCGCGCGTCCTCGGGGTGAGCCGCGATCTGGAGCGAGACGCGCCCGACTCCCGGGGTGTAGACCAGCGAGAGGTCGTCCCGGTGCCGGATCGGCACCTTGGACTCGATGGTCAGCTTGCCGCCCAGGTGGGCGAGGAACACGCGGTCGGAGACGCGGCCGATCACCACGCCGTCCACCTCGCGCAGCGCCTCGACGATGCGCTCGGCGTCGCGCTCGCCGCCCGTGGCGCAGGTGACGTCCACCTGGAGGCGGTCCATGCCGGAGGCGGAGACGTCCACCGCCGTCACCATGCCTCCGGCCCGCTCGATGACGGAGGTCAGGCGGCTCACGGCCGAGGGTTGCGCCGGGATCTCCAGGCGGACGGTAATCGAGTAGCTCACGCTGGGTGCGGACATGATCTGCCTTCTGTGGGCCCGGACAGGGGCTTGGTCGCGGGGCGCGGGGTCACAGGTCGTTCCCCGCGTAGGACTGGTTGAAGCTCTTGTTGGCCAGGGGGAAGTCCGGGACGATCGTGTCCGCCAGCGCGAGCGGCAGCGCCGGCCAGGTGAAGAACGACGGGTCCACGATCGCCACCCGGGAGAGCCTGCCCGCGCCGTCGAGTTCCACGCGATGACACGCCGTGCCGCGCCACGCCTCGACCAGGGAAAGCCCCCGGTCGGTCGACGCCGGCGAGGCGGACGACGGCGCCGCCCCCTCGTGCGGGGCCGTTCCCGACGGCGGAACACCGGTCGACGACGGCGCCGCCTCCGCAGCGGCCCCCGTCCCGCGCCGGCCGCCGAGCCGCCGCACCAGGTCGGCGACGAGCGCGGCGGAGACCTGGACCTCCTCGGCCCGGGTCAGGAAGCGTGCGAGCACGTCGCCGGCCTCCTGGGTGCACACGCGGAACGGCGCGCCGAGGTCCACGAAGGGGTGGTCCGCGCGTGCGTCGATCTCCACGCCCGATGCCCGGGCCACGTAGCCGAGCACCCCCATGCTCACCGCCTCCTCGCGGCGCAGCACGGCGGTCCCGCGGAAGCGGTCCATCACCACGCCATTGCCCAGGGCGATCCGCACGAGGTCCGCCACCTCGTCGGCGACGCGCCGCACCACGCCGTCGTCCGGCAGCGCTCGGACCCCGGCGCCGCCGACCGTGATCCCGCCGCGCAGCAGGCGGTGCCCCGTCACCGCCGCGTTGGTGCGGAGCAGGGTCTCGCGCAAACGCTGGGCGTGGACGTTGACGATGCCGAAGCCCACGTCGTTCGGGATGGCGCCGAGGTCCGCAACATGGTTGTGCAGGCGCTCGAGTTCCAGCAGGAGGGCGCGGACCAGCCGGTCCTCCTCGGAGACCTCGAGCCCCAGCGCGCCCTCGACCGCCATGGCGTAGGCGAGGCCGTGCCCCACGGCCGTGTCGCCGCTCACCCGCTCGGCGAGCGGGATGCCCTCCGCCGGCGCCCGGCCCTCGAACATCTTCTCGATGCCGCGGTGGAGGAACCACAGCCTCGCCTTCATCCGCAGGATGGTCTCCCCCACCACGGAGAACCGGAAGTGACCGGGCTCGATGAGGCCGGCGTGCACAGGCCCCACGGGGATCTCGTAGACGCCGGTCCCCTCCACCGGGAGGAAGGAGAACCGGCCCTCGTCCGGCGCGAAGGCCAGAGGTCCGGTCGCGCCGCGACGCATCGGGTAGGCGTCCCGCGGCCAGTGCTCGTGCAGCACCAGGCGCCGGGGGCGCGGATGCCCCTCGGGCGCGATGCCGAACTGGTCCCGCATCGCCCGTTCGAACCGTCCGGCGGGGAAGGAGAGCGAGGCGAGCGACGGCACGCTCGGCGCGTCGGGGCCGAGG
>JARKOU010000207.1 GCA_029975645.1 Actinomycetales bacterium | reverse complement strand
CCGGCCCGCCCGGGGGAGTCGGAGACTGCCCCGACGTCATATCTGCCATGGTCAACGTCACGTCACTCAGGTCCGTTCTCGCCCTGGGAACCGAACCCAACGAGAAGATCAACTTGTCTCACTCAAGCCTGACAGAGAGGGTTCCGGGGGCCGGCGGGGCCCCAGCGGGTGTTGGCGGGGTGTGCGGCGATGCGGCCGAGGTGGAATCCTTCGCACCCGCCCAGCCCCCCACCACCGGTCCCGGTCCCGGTCCCGGTGATGGCGCCGGTGTGGGTGCCGGGGCCGGGGCCGGTGTGGGGTGGGGGGCCGATGTGGCCGGTGGCCAGGGCGGTGTGGGCGAGGCCGGCGAGGGCGTCGGCGCGGAGTTGGTCGAGGGTGCGGGGGTCCCCGTTGGTGCGGGCGGTGCGGGCGGCGACGTCGAGGGCGAGGTCCAGGGCGGTGGCGTCTACGGCGGGCATGACGGCGTGGAGGCTGGCCATCCCGTCGGGCAGGACCTGGGGGTGGGTGACGCGGCGCCCGGTGCGGGCGGTGCGGGCCCGGATGGTGGCCCCGGTGGGGTCGAGGGCGATGAGGGCGGCGGCGATGTCGGTGCGGACCTGCCCGACGGAGCGTCCGGGCGCGGTGGGTAGGACGGTCTCGACGACGTCCAGGGCGGTCTGGGTGGGGGTGCGGGTCAGGCCTTCGACGAAGGCCCGGGCCCGTGGGGTGTCGATCACGCCGTCGGTGAGGGCGTCCCCGACGGGTCCCAGGGGCCCGGCGTAGGCCTGCCCGGCGTCGATGAGGCTTTGCGCGGCGGGGCGGGAGATCCCCAGGCGGATCGCGATCTCGGTGGCGGCAGGCCCGGCCCGGTGGGTCAGGCGCCGGCCCCGTACGGGTGCGTGGGGTGCCGGTGCGGGTGGGGTGGTGTAGGGGGCCAGGCGGGTGTGCACCTCGGCGGCGGCGCGGGCCATCCCGGCCTGCGCCCAGGAGGCCATCCGAGCCCACGCCGCGACCAGTTCCACGGCGGCGTACTCATCGGCCAGCCCGGCCGGGTCCGTCCGCTCCAGGGTGAAGGCCAGGTCCGGTCCCGGGGCGTGGCCGGTCAGCCAGTCCCCGTCCACCAGGGGCGTCAACCACCCCGGCTCACCCGACCCCTCAGGACGACCGGCGCCGTCCTCGCCGTCGCGAGGAACCCGCGCGTCGGCGTCGTCCTCGCCGTCGTCGAGCCAGTCCCCGAACTCCTCCATCTGCTCGGCCAGGGCATCCATCCGCGCCGACCACACCGGGTCCTCGGCGGCCCAGGCCTCATACGGCACCGACCCCGCCTCACCACCCGCAGCCCCGAACATGCGTACATCATACACCCGTTCGAGAAGAGCGCAAGTCGGCTGCCGTAGCCGTCAGGCGATCTCCGCCATGAGCTCCGCGTGCCGGCGCTCGCTCAGGTCGTAGCGCAGCAGCGGGAGCACGGCGAGAACCCCGAGGAAGCCCGGGACCAGGGTGAACACGGCGTGCAGCCCGTTGAGCGTGGAGACGGTCTGCGTCGCGTTCGCCACGTACCCCACGGCTGCCAGCGTGAACGCCGCGGTGGCCCCGGCCACCGCCGAGGCCACCTTCGTCTTGAAGATGTTCGTGGCGAAGACGATGCCCTCCTGTCGCTTTCCCGTGGTCCACTGGCCGTAGTCCACGGTGTCGGCGAGCATCGAGGTGCGCGAGACGTCGCCGAGCCCGTCGGCTACGCCGCCGAGCGCCCCGAGGACCAGCAGCGGCACGAGGCCCCCGTACCCAGCGGCGAAGAGTGCGAACGACGTCGCCGCCGTCCCCGCCGCCGCCGCGATCGCCACCTGGCGCTTGCCGAAGCGTCCGGCGAGGCGCGGAGTGGCGAGCGACCCTCCGATGGTCGCCACCGCGTAGAGGCCCAGGAAGGCCGGGATCAGGTCCTCGGCGTCGTGGTTGTACCGCAGGTAGAAATAGACGAGCGCGATCTTGAGGGCGAGCAGCGCGTCCGAGACGAACATGCTGAGAAGCACCCGCAGCAGCGGCCGGTTCGTGCGGAAGAGGGCGACGACGTCGTGCGGCCGCGTCCGCTGCCGGCCCGCCACGGGTTCCCGCTCCCGGACGCCCGCGAAACACAGCAGAGTCGCCACGACCGCCACGACGGCGACGACGACGGCGGTGAGCCGCCAACCCTGCCGATCGTCACCGCCGCCGAGGGCGTCGACGAGGGGGAGCGCGGCCACGCTGATGGTGACGATGCTCGCCGTCGCCACGGTCCGGGCGAACGTGATGAGGACCGAGCGCTCGCGCACGTCCTGGGTGAGCGCCGCGGAGAGGGACCAGAACGGCACGTCGATGAACGTGAAGGCGATGCCCCAGGCCAGGTAGGTGGCGAACGCCCAGACGATGCGCGCCGTCGGGCTGAGGTCCGGCGCCGCGAACACCAGCACCACGATCAGGCCCATCGCGAAGGGGCCGAACAGGAGGTACGGGCGGAACCGACCCCAGCGCGAGTGCGTGTTGTCGACCACGAACCCCACGACCGGGTCGTCGGCGGCGTCCCAGATCCGCGCGACCAGGAAGATCGTGCCGACCGCCGCCGCCGGCAGCGCGAAGACGTCGGTGTAGAAGACCAGCAGGTAGGTGGTCATGAGCCCGTAGACGAGGTTGTTGCCCAGGCTTCCGACGCCGTACGCCGCGCGCTCGCGCCGGGTGAGCGCCCCGCCGAGCGCGCTCACCCGGGTCCGCCGGAGGGCGGGGCGACCGCGACGCCGGCGGTGCGGTCGCCCGTGACGTCGCGGCCCACCCTGACCTCCAGGTCGACGGCGTGGGTGCCGAACCTCTCGCTCGTCACGACCACGCGCGCCGGGCCACCCTCACCCAGGCTGCGCACCCAGAAGGCTCGTGCGCCGCCCAGGAGTCCCACCGTGTGA
Source organism: Actinomycetales bacterium (assembly GCA_029975645.1). GTDB lineage: Bacteria > Actinomycetota > Actinomycetes > Actinomycetales > JAHECE01 > JAHECE01. The sequence continues at coordinate 31,259 of JARKOU010000207.1, read as the reverse complement.
GGTCCGAGGATGCGCACCGGGCCCTCGGCGGACAGGCTGACGACGGCGTCGGAGTAGACCTGGGCGGCGCCGAAGGCGTCCACGTGCGCCACCACCACACGGGTGACGTCGTACGTGGCCCCCTCGACGAGCGTGAGCGCGTCCGCGCGCACGTCGAGGCGCCCGGCGGCGTCGGCGCACCGCGTGGCGGTGGCGACCTTGACGCCGTCCCGGAACCCCTCGACGTCGTAGCGCACGGCCGCCGCGCCCCAACCCGCGACGTACCGCCCGTACAGATCGAGCATCTGCGCCTCGGTGAGGCGGTACTTGGCCGCGAGGCGTGCGACCCGGGCCTTCTGCAGGGGGGAGAGCGAGTCGAGTCCTTGGCCCGCGACCAGGGAGAAGATCTCCTTGACGCGCTCGGCGTCCTTGCGGCTGAAGCCTTCGCGCCGTTCCATGGCTCGGCCGATGAGGTCCCGGACCACGATCGGTGGGTGGGGCAGGCACGGAAACGTCTCGCGGTCGGGGAAGTAGGTCCCGACCTCCTCGCCGTCGCGGGAGAGCCGGATGTAGTCGCAGTTGGTGAAGACGTGCATCGCCCGGATCTCCGATGCGTCCAGGTCGCCCGGCACCATCGCGGAGACGATCTCCAGGACGGGACGCTCGTCCTGCTGGGAGGCGTAGGCGACCGCCGCGATCTTCGGGTTGCGGAACGCGTCGAGCACGCCGTGGTGACAGATCCGGTCCCCGCTGCCGAACTCGCGGTGCGTCGCGTAGTCCGCGAAGCACCAGCCGAGGGCGCCGCTCACGTCAGGGGCGCGGTAGGCGGCGTCGAGCACCCGCAGGTGGCGCAGGGCGTGCTCGAGCCGCCGTGACTCCGGGTCGAACGCCTTGGTCGGGAACATGTGCCCCGTGTGCTCGGTGACGAGGTAGGGCACGCGCCGGCCCGCCACCTCGCGCGCCGGCCGCAGCGCGGGCCGCGCCCCGTCGTGGACGAAGTCGTTGTACGTGTAGACGTCCTCGAGGAGGCGGCTGCCGGCGAAGTTGCGGACCCCGAACGTCTGCCGAGTCGGATCGAGGCGGCGCGCCGCTGCGTTGGTGGCCGTGTAGAAGGCGTCGTTGTCGAGGGACTCGTTGATCCGCACTCCCCAGGCGATCACGCTCGGGCGGTGCCGGTCGCGCCGCACCATGGCCTCGACGTCGGCGACGGCGCGCGCCTGCCACGCGGCGTCCCCGATGTGCTGCCACCCCGGCATCTCCTCGAGCACGAGCAGGCCGAGGTCGTCGCAGGCGTCCAGGAAATGGGGGGACTGGGGGTAGTGCGACAGGCGGACCACGTTCACGCCCAGGTCACGCGCCAGGATCTCGGCGTCGCGCACCTGCGCGCTGCGCGGCATGGCGGGCCCGACGTACGGGAACGCCTCGTGCCGGTTGAGCCCGCGCAGTGTCATGCGCACGCCGTTGAGGAAGAAGCCTTCCGGCCGGAAGGCTGCCTCGCGGAAGCCGGTCCGCAGCGTGATGGCGTCGAGAACCTCCGAGCCACGGCGCAGGGTGACGACGACGTCGTGGAGCACCGGCGTCGCCGGGCCCCACAGGGCCGGCCGGCCGAGCGGGACGTCGAGGCGGGTGCAGGCGAGCGAGGGCGACGACGGCGTACCCGGGCCCGTGAGGACGCGTCCCCGCGCCGAGCCGGTGCCCACGCCGTCGAGCCGCACCTCGACGTCGACCTCGAGGCGCTCGCCGGCGTCCTCGCCGTTGCGGACCTCGACGTCGACGCCGAGCGAGGCGCGCCCTGTGAGCACGCCGCGGGGCCGGAGCGCCACCTCGCCGAGCCGGACCGGGCCGACGACCTCGAGGCGCACCTCGCGGTAGATGCCGCCGTAACCCAGGTAGTCGACCGCGCCGCCGAAGGGCGGGACGTCCGCGCGCTCCCGGGAGTCGACGACGACGGCGAGCGCGCTCGGTCCCGCGACCGCCAGGTGATCCGTGACATCGACGGTGAACGGGGTGTAGCCACCCACGTGGGAGCCCGCGAGCACTCCTTCGACGTAGACCTCGGCCGTCGTGGCAACGCCGTCGAAGTGGAGGAGCGCGCGGCGGCCCCCAGGCAGCGGGCCGGGCTCGATCGAGCGGCGATACGTCGAGACGTGCTCGTAGGCCGAGGTGTCGATGTGGTCGTACGGCAGGTCTGCGACGCAGTGCGGCACGTCGACTAGGGCGAGACCGGAGTCGTCGAATCCTGGCTCGAGGTAGTCCGGGCCTCCCCGCGGTGCGAAGCGCCAGGCCCGGTTGAGGTGTCGGACTTCCCGGGTCACTCCCGCGACGTCTCGAGGCCGCGGAAGACGATGTCCACCACCTCGATCAGCGCCTCTTCGTGGGTCATCCCGGCCGAGGTGAGGAAGTCGTCCCGGAGCATCTGCTCCATGGCGGCGAGCAGGATCTCGCGGAGGATCAGGGGGTTGACCGGCCGGAGGAGGCCCTGGCGGGTGGCCTCGTCGAGCAGGGCGAGGGTGGCCTCCCAGCCCGTCGAGAGGTGCTCCACGATGAGGTCGTACATCGCGGGGTACACCTCGCGCAGCTCCGCGATGGCGGTGGGGTTCGCCAGGTCCGCTCGCGCGGGCTGGACCACGAGCACCTGCTTGAGCTTGGTGAGCGGGTCGAGGTCCGGGTTGGCGATGATCGCCGCCTCGCGCTCCTTGATGCTCGCGAAGGCGGCGTTGATGACCATCGCGATGACGTCTTCTTTGGTGCCGACCTGCTCGTAGATGGTGCGCTTGCTCATCCGGAGGTGCCGAGCCAGGTCGTCCATCGTGAACCGGATGCCGTGCTTGTCGAACTCTTCGAGGGCCGCGGCGGTCACTCGCTCCCGGTTGTCCACGCGCCTCACCTCCTCGATCCGGCGCACCAGGTGATCGGTCGAGACGAGGGAGCCTCTCCTGTGCGGGCGCGTCCGGCGCTGACAAGCCGAACCCTATCGGTTCGGTGCTCAGCACGCTGATCAAGCCAGGGGTGGCGCAGATCACAGCCCGTCGTCGCGGATGCCGAACGGGAGCCGGTGGAGAAGGGTGGTCTCGGCGTCGGCGCGTCGGCGTGCAGCCCAGCCCAAGGCGTACTCGCGGTCTCGCCGCGCCACCAGGACCGCGGCGAGGAACCGCTCCGGCGGCGTGCCCCACGGAGGCGGGGGAGCGACGCGAGGCTCGACCGCCGCGGCGAGCGAGCGGCCCAGCGACTCCCGCACCTGCGGGTTGAGCGTCCCGGTGCGCGCGAGGAAGCGGCGAGCGGCGAGCGCAAGCCCGTCCGGAAGCGCGCGGATGTCCGCCCCTGCTGCCCAGGCGGCGAGTTCCGGCGGCATCACCAGCGGCGGCATCGGCGGGCCGCCGCCCCGGACGCGCACGCAGTACGTGCCGGCGACCACGTCCCCCACGCGCTTTCCCTTGGGGTGGAGGATCGCGCAGGTCAGTGCGACGCCGCCGAAGGTCAGCCACAACTCTCCGACGCCCACCAGCGCGCGGACGAGGGAGTGCCGGAACCGGACCGGTCCGCCGTCGTCGCGCACGATCGCGATGCCGGTGGCGAGCTTCCCCAGGGACCGTCCGCGGGTGAGGGTCTCCACCGCGGTGGGCAGGCCCACCATGACCATGGCGACGACGGCGATGCCGGCGGCCGCGAGGAGGGATTCGTCCGCCGCGGGCAGGGTGACGAGGACCATGAGGGCCCCGAAGCCGACGGCGACGTACAGGACCACGTCGATCGTGATGGCCAGCACCCGCGGCGCGATCGACGCCTGCCGCACCTCGAGCGCGACGGCTTCCCCGGTGACGATGACGTCGTCACGCAGCGCGGAAGGCCGGGTTGGCACGTGTGGCAGGGTAGCCGTCGTGGACACCGACGCGTTCTCCGCGGTGCACGGAGAGGAGTGGGCCCGCCTCGACCGGCTGGCACGCCGCCGTCGGCTCTCGGGCGCCGAGGCGGACGAGCTGGTCCGCCTCTACCGGGCCACGGCCACCCACCTGTCCACCGTCCAGTCCGCAGCCCCCGAGCCCGTTCTCGTCGGCCGCTTGTCCACGATCCTGGCCCGGGCGCGGGCCCGGATCACCGGGTCGCCCGAGCCGTCCTGGTCCGACCTCGGGCGGTTCGTGGTGGTCACGCTCCCCGCAGCCCTCTACCGCGTCCGGTGGTGGACGGCCGCCGTCGCGCTGGCGTTCCTCCTCGTCGCAGGCGTGACCGGGTTCTGGGTGGCGACTCACCCGGAGGCGCGGGCCCTGCTCGGGACGCCGGAAGAGTTGCAGCAGTACGCGGACGAGGCGTTCGAGGCCTACTACTCCAGCGGCCCGGCGCCGTCGTTCGCCGCCCAGGTGTGGACCAACAACGCGTGGATCGCGGCGCAGTGCGTGGGCCTCGGCATCACCGGCGCGCTGCCCGTCTACGTGCTCGCCCAGAACGCGATCGCCGTCGGCGCAGCGGCAGGTGTCATGGCCGCCTACGGGGAACTCGGGCTCTTCTTCGCGCTGATCGCCCCCCACGGGCTCCTGGAGCTGACCGCGATCTTCGTGGCCGGTGCGGCCGGCCTGCGCATCTTCTGGGCGTGGGTGGCGCCCGGGCCGCTCCCGCGGGGGCGCTCCGTGGCGCAGGAAGGGCGATCGCTGATCACGGTGGCGATGGGACTGGTGGGCGTCCTGGCCGTGAGCGGCCTCATCGAGGCGTTCGTGACGCCGTCGGCGCTCCCGTGGGCGATCAAGGCGTCGATCGGCGTCCTCGCCCTCGCCGGGTTCGTCGTCTACGCCCTGGTCCTGGGCCGCACGGCAGCACTGGCCGGCGGGAGCGCAGACCTCGAGGAGGACCAGGCCGGGTACGTGGCCGTCACCGCGGGCTGACACGGCCGGCTGACACGGCTCACCCCGTGCGAGGGCGGGTCCGTGCGCGCTCGGCGGGTCCGTACCGGCCCGCCCGACGCGTACAGACCCGCCCTCGCGCCGGACGCACGGGCAAGGCTCAGAGCCGACCCGCGGCCTTGAGCGCCAGGTAGGTGTCCGCCAGCGCCGGGGCGAGGTCCTCGGGCGGGACGTCCACCACCTCCGCCCCCCGACGGCGCAGCGCGGCGGCCACGGCCCGCCGCTCCAGCGCTCCCCGCTCCGCCGCGGCCGCCGCGAAGGCGTCCGCGCTCGTCCCCCGCTGCCGGCGCAGGGCCTCCGCCTGGGGGTCCGCCGCGGAGGCGAGGACCACCTGGTGCGCGTGGGCCATGGACCCGAGCGCCGGGAGCAGCCCCATCTCGATCGCCGCCGGTTCGAGGGCCGTGAGCAGCACCACGAGCGCGCGCTGGGAGAGCCGCTCCTGGACCTCCCGGGTGACGGCGGTCCAGTTCAGCTCGACGAGGGCGGGCTCGAGCGCCGCCGTCGCGTTCGCGATCTGGGCGAGGAGCTCGGCGCCGCTCGCGCCGGACACGCGAGCCCGCACCGTGCGGTCGATCGCGACCAGGTCCACGCGGTCGCCGGCCCGCGTGGCCAGGGCGGCCAGAAGGAGCGCGGCGTCGATCTGGGCGTCCAGGCGCGGGGCGTCGTCGAGCCGTGCCGCGGACAGGCGCGAGGCGTCGAGCACGAGGAGCACGCGGCGGTCCCGCTCCGGGCGCCACGTGCGCACCACCACCTCGGAACGCCGCGCCGTCGCCCGCCAGTCGATCGCACGGACGTCGTCGCCCTCGACGTACGCGCGCAGGGAGTCGAACTCCGTCCCCGGGCCGCGGATCTGGACGGCGGAGCGGCCGTCCATCTCCCGCAGCCGGGCGAGACGGCTGGGCAGGTGCCGCCGGGAGCGGAACTCGGGGAGCACCCGGAGGCGGGCGGGCGCTTCGTGCGAGGCCTGGCGGGCGGCGAGGCCCATCGGGCCGAAGGCGCGGATGGTCACGCGGTCGGCGGCGAGGTCGCCGCGGCGACGGGGCACCAGGCGGGTACGCAGGCGCCGCGCCTCCCCCGGCGGAATCGCGACGGCGTGCCGGTTGCCGCTCGCTCCCGCGGACGGTTGCCACGCGTCCCGCACCACGCCCCGCAGCGCGCGCTTGGTCGGGTTGGTGACGACCACCTGCGAGGTGACCGAGTCGGTCAGGCGCACCGAGGCCGGGACGGTGCGCGCCACGCCCAGCGCGCGTGGCGACGGCGCCAGTACGGCGTCGAGCACGCAGAAGAGGACCACGACGCCGGCCCAGGCCGCCACGGTGGCGGCCGCGGGCGCGAGCAGCACCGGGACCAGGCCCACGGCGGCGAGGACGACGGCGCGCCCGGAGACGGCCACGGACGTCAGCGGGGCACCGGGACGGCGGCGAGGACGCCGTCGAGCACGCTCTCGGGCGTGACGCCCTCGAGTTCCGCCTCGGCCCGCAGCTGCACCCGGTGGCGGAGCGTCGGGTGGGCGAGGGTCTTGACGTCGTCGGGCGTGACGAACGCCCGGCCCGAGAGCCACGCCCACGCCTTCGACGTGGCGACCAGGGCCGTCGCGCCGCGGGGGGAGACCCCGAGGGAGAGCGACGGCGACGTGCGGGTGGCCCGGCAGAGGTCGACGACGTAGCCGAGCACCTCCGGCGCCACCTGCACGCGTCCCACCTCCGCACGGGCCGCCGCCAGGTCGGCTCCGCCGGCGACGGCCCGCACCCCGGCGCCGGCCAGGTCCCGCGGGTCGAAGCCGGACGCGTGCCGGCGCAGCACCTCCACCTCGGCGGTCCGCTCGGGGATCGGGAGGAGGATCTTGAGCAGGAAGCGGTCGAGTTGCGCCTCGGGGAGCGGGTCCGTGCCCTCGTACTCCACCGGGTTCTGCGTGGCGATCACCACGAACGGATCCGGCAGCAGCACACCGCGGCCCTCGACGCTCACCTGCCGCTCCTCCATCGCCTCGAGGAGCGAGGCCTGCGTCTTGGGCGGCGTGCGGTTGATCTCGTCCCCCAGGAGCAGGTTGGTGAAGACGGGACCCGGCCGGAACGAGAACTCGGCGGTCCGGGTGTCGTAGACCAGCGAGCCCGTCACGTCGCCCGGCATGAGGTCCGGCGTGAACTGGACGCGCTTGGTCTCCAGCGCCAGGGACGCAGCCAGCGCCCGCACGAGCAGCGTCTTGGCGACGCCGGGGACGCCTTCGAGGAGAACGTGGCCGCGGCACAGCAGCGCGATGAGCAGGCCGGTGACGGCGGCGTCCTGGCCCACCACCGCCTTGCCCACCTCCGTGCGGAGGGCGGCCAGCGCCCGGCGGGCGCCGTCGGGGGTCGGCGGTGACACGGGAGGGACCGCGCCAGCGGACTGGGCGAGGGGAGTGGTCATCGTCGCGTGACCTCGGCTTCCAGGGTGTCGAGCGCGTGGACCAGGGCGAGCAGTTCGGCGTCGTCCCCGGGAGACGGACCGTACAGGAGCGGTGCGAGGTCGGCAGCGGGGCGCCCGGTTGCCCGCGCCAGCGCGTCCACGAGGGCATCGGCACCGGCCGACGGCGGCACGCCGAGTCGGGTGGCGAGGCGCGAGGCAGACCCGGCCCGCAGGGCCGCGGCCGCGTGGCCGTGATCGGCCGCGCGACGGTAGAGCCGGGCGCGCCCGAGCGTGGTCTCGGCGGCCTTGACCACCACGGGCAGCGGCTCGACCACCACGCGTCCGAGCCGGCGGCCCTGCCAGAGCATCGCGACCCCGGCCACGAGAAGGGCCCACAGGCCGACCGCCTCGGCGCCGGGAGGCAGCAGGCTGCCGACGGTCTCGCCGGTGTCGTCGGGAGAGGGGATGTACCAGGTGAGGTGTTCCGTCCGGCCGAGGATGCGAAGCACGAGGGCCGCATTGCCCGCCTCGGCGAGGGCGGCGTTGGTGAACGGCCGGTCGTTACCGAGCACGGAGATCCGTCGGCCGTCCTCGACGAGCGTCGCGTAGGCGCCCACCGTGGGATCGTCGCCGCTCGGGAAGCAGACGACGGCGCTCGGTCCGGTGGCCCGCACGTCGCCCGAGCCGGTGGCCAGCGTCCCGGCGGCGACGGCGTCGGGGTCCTCGCAGGCGGCTTCGCGCTCGCCGTCGCTCCCTGCGCCCGTCGGCACGAGCGCCTCGGTGAGCGGGGCGAGGTCCGCGAAGGCGACGTCCGTGATGACGAGGTCCGCGCCCGTGGCTGCGAGCGCGTCCCACTGCTCGGGTCGCAGCCACCGGGGCTCGGTGACGAAGATCGTTCCCCCCGCCGGTGTGACCGAGACGGCCGCGGCCGTCGTGCTCGCGGTCGCGATGTCCACGCCCTCACGGCGCAGGATCTGAGCGGCGGCGCGGGCGCCGTCGGGGTGGGGGTTGTCGGGCGCGAGGGGCACGCGCGAGGTGCGTGGCGTGCTGAGCACGGTCAGGATCGCGACGCCCACCAGCGTGAGGGCGACCAGGACCGGCCAGCGCAGGCGTCGCCGCTTCAGGTTCCGGCCGGGTCCCGGAGCGCGCGCCGGGGCGGGCGCCGGGGCGGGCGCCGTCATGGTGCGGCCACCGGGGCGACGCTCATGGGCTCCGGGCGTGCCTGGGCCACCTTCCGGGCCACCTCGCGCAGCCAGGCATCCTCGGCGGCCCCGACCGAGCGCCGGCCGTAGCGGACGGCGTCGAACAGGCCGGCGGCGGCGGCGAGGTCGCCGGCGGCGTCCGGAAGGCGCCGGGCCGCCGCCGTCGCAGCCTCGTCGGCGGTCAGGCCGGGCTGGTCCTCGAGGAGGGCACGCTCGGTGAGGGAGCGGATGATGGCGCGGAACCGGTCCAGGACCGCGGAGGCGAAGTCGCCCCTGGCCGCGGCGTCGTCCGCCGCGGCGAGGTACTCGGCGGCCGTGCGTTCGTCGTCGTCGAAGAGGGCGTCGGCGCCGGCCGCGGACCGCCGGCGGCGCACCGGCCCGCCCACCACGAGCGCTACGGTCACCGCGATCGCCGTCGCGGCGACCACGGCCACGGGAAGCGCCCAGTCGGGACCGGCCGAACCGGCGTTGAGCAGGTCGTTCAGGCGGTCGAGGAGCCAGGCGATCGCCTCACCGATCGGATCGGTCCGCTCCGCGTAGATGCCGCGCGAGAGCTCCTCCTCTGCCCAGCGACGGGCCTCGTCCGCATCCGGGGTCACGGGCACGTCGGCTCGGACCCACCCGGCGGCAGGCCCGAGCGCGGCGGCGAGCAACGGACCGGGGAGCACTCAGGCGTTCTCCTCGGCCGCGCGCGCCAGCTCGACGTCGAGACCTTCGGTGCGCATCCGCACGTCGACGTAGAGGAGGGCCACCACCCCCGCGGTGAACGGCGTGGTCAGGGTGGTAGCGACGATCTGCGCGAGCGTCGTGCCGGCGATGTAGGCCGGCGAGGTGAGCAACGAGACGGGGTCCGTCGCGGTGAACTGGAGCAGGATCGAGACCGAGCCGCTGATCGCTCCGGTGACCACGCTCACCAGGATCGACGTGAGGAGGTAGATGCCGAGAACGCGCCAGAACGCGCCGCGAGTGAGGGTCCATCCGCGCCGGATGGACGCCGCGATGCCGCCGCGTTCGAGCATGAGGGCCGGCGTCGCGAGCAGGGTCCGGGTGAGGAGGAAGAAGAGAGCGACGACGGCGGCCAACCCGCCCGCCAGGCCGACCAGGGCGGCCAGACCCCACTGCTCGGCCGCGACGGCGGCGAAGGTGAGGACCAGCCAGATCACGATCGGCGCGCTGACGAGAAAGAGGAGGAGGAACGAGAGGGCGAGCAGCCGGAGCACCTGGCCCTTGGTCGCGGCCCACACCTGCGCCGGGCCCGCGGTGCGTCCGATCACCGACTGGCTCACCGCCACGATGAGCAGGCCGGACAGGATCGTGGTGACGATGTACGAGATGGTCTGCACCCCGGCCGCGGCGACGACTTGCCCGGTCAGGTCCGAGAGAACCGCGTTGAGGTCCGCGAGGTCGGACGCCGCGCCGGTGGTGGTCCCCAGGAGGGTCGGCTCGAGGTCCGAGAGGAAGGCCCAGGACGCCACTGCCTGGATCACCGCGGTGATCGTCACGACGATCGCGGAGAGCCCGAACATGACCTTCGGGTTGGTGCGGATCGCCCGGAAGGCGCCGTCGAAGATCTCGCCGAGCGAGAGCGGACGCAGCGGGATGATCCCCGGCCGGGGCGCCAGGGGCGCCGGTGACCACGGCGACGGCCCGAACCCGGACGGCGTCGGTGCGCCGTACTGGCCGTACTGCCCGTATCCGGGCTGCTGCCCGTACCCGGGCGCTCGGCCGTAGCCAGGCTGCTGGCCGTAGCCGGGCTGCTGGCCGTATCCAGGTGGCTGCGGCGCGTAGCCGGGCGGCTGCGGCGCGTACTGCCCCCAGCGCGGCGCCTGGTTCGCGGGCGCGGGTGGCACCTGGGGCTGCCCCCACTCGGTGGGTGGCGCCACGGGCGCCTGGGGCGAGTTCACCTGCGGTTCCGTCGACCCGGCGGCCGGGACGGCGGGTTCGGCCGCCGGCACGCCGGTCGGACCCGCAGGGGCTCCGGGTTCCGCGCCGGGCGGCGATCCGGCGTCGTCGGGCACGTGGGGTGGCGTCCCGGTCGGTCCGCTCACGTGGGGCTCCTACCTGAAGATCCGGCCTCGTCCGCACCGGGCGAGGCGAGCCCATCGTGCCACGCGTGCCGACGCCGCTCGCGACGGCACCGGCACGCCGCGGGCAGGCACCGATCCGCCGGGATGACACCATTGGCCCCATGAACCGTCGGATCCTGGTGGTCGACGACGACACCGCGCTCGCCGAGATGATCGGCATCGTCTTGAACGCCGAGGGCTTCGAGGCGGGGTTCTGCGCCGACGGCTCGGAGGCGCTCGAGGCGTTCCGGACGTTCGAACCGGACCTGGTCCTCCTGGACCTCATGCTCCCGGGCCTGGACGGGATCGAGGTCTGCCGTCTCATCCGTGCCGAGTCGGACGTCCCGGTCGTCATGCTCACCGCCAAGAGCGACACGGTCGACGTCGTGCGCGGCCTCGAGTCCGGTGCGGACGACTACATCCCCAAGCCGTTCAAGCCGAAGGAACTCGTCGCGCGGGTCCGGGCCCGGCTGCGCCGCACCGACGAACCCGCGCACGAGGTGTTGCGCATCGGCGACCTGACGATCGACGTCGACGGGCACCGCGTGCGCCGGGACGAGGAGGTCATCAGCCTCACGCCGCTCGAGTTCGACCTCCTGGTGGCGCTGGCTCGCAAGCCGTGGCAGGTCTTCACCCGCGAGGTGCTCCTCGAGCAGGTGTGGGGCTACCGGCACGCCGCCGACACCCGCCTGGTCAACGTGCACGTGCAGCGCCTGCGCGCGAAGGTGGAGCGCGACCCCGAGCACCCCGAGGTGGTCGTCACCGTCCGGGGCGTCGGCTACCGGGCGGGCGCCGTCACCCCATGACCACGCCGTCGGCCGCAGCGCCCGACCGCGACACCGGGCCCCGTCCTGGTCGCGCCCGGCTGCTGCTGCGGCGGCTGCCCGTCGGGATCCGGCGCCTCGCGCTCCGCACGATCCGCACCGCGCGCCGGTGGGGCGATCGCTGGCGGACCTCCCTGCGGCTGCGGGTGGTGACCACCACCGTCGTCGTGGGCGCGCTCGCCGTCGTCGGCCTCGGCTGGTACCTCACCGGCCAGATCCGCGCCGGCATGTTCAACGAGCGCGTCGAGCAGATCCTCGCGGACGCCGCCCAGCGCAGCGCGACGGCCCAGGAGAGCATCGACTACGCCACCGCCTCCTCCGGCGCCGAGATCCAGCAGCTGGCCAACGACCTGGTGGTGTCCCTCGAAGGGGCCGGTTCGGGCGCGGTGGGGGCGCTGCTGCTGCGTTCGCCGTCGGACCTGACGCCGGTGGTGATCGTGGACCCCGTGACCGACCGGGCGCTCATCCCCCTGGTCAGCCCCGAGTTGAGGGCGGCGGTCCAGAAGGAGGGCGGCCAGCAGTGGCAGTCCGTCGCCGTGCCCGACGGGTCGACGACGGTCCCCGGCATCGCGGTCGGCACGCCGCTCACGCTGAAGTCGGCCGGGGCGTACGAGCTGTACTTCATCTACTCCCTCGCCACGGAGAACGACACCCTCGTCTTCGTCCAGCGCACCCTCGCGATCGGCGCCGTGGCGCTGCTCGGCCTGCTCGTCGCGATGACGTGGTACCTCACGCGCAAGGTGCTGGTCCCCGTACGGCAGGCGGCCGAGACGGCGGAACGGCTCGCCGACGGCATGCTCAGCGAGCGGATCCCGGTCAGCGGACACGACGAGCTCGCGACGCTCGGTCGGTCCTTCAATGAGATGGCCGAGAGCCTGCAGCACCAGATCCACCGCATGGAGGACCTCTCCCACGTGCAGCAACGCTTCGTCTCGGACGTCTCGCACGAGTTGCGCACGCCCCTGACCACGATCCGCATGGCGGGCGACGTCATCTACGAGGAGCGCACGTCGTTCAGCCCCGCCGTCGCCCGCTCGGCCGAGTTGCTCGACACGCAGATCGACCGCTTCGACAGCCTCCTCGCCGACCTCCTGGAGATCAGCCGGTTCGACGCCGGGGCTGCCGTCCTCGACGCCGAGGAGTGGGACCTGCGCATCCTGGTCGAACGCGCCGTCGAGCAGGCGGCGCCCCTCGCCGAGCAGAAGGGCACACCGATCCTGGTCCACGCGCCCGACCGGCAGTGCACGGCCGACGTCGACTCCCGGCGCGTCGAGCGCATCCTGCGCAACCTGCTCGTGAACGCGATCGAGCACGGCGAGGGCAAGCCGATCGACGTCGACCTCGGGGTGGACCCGCGCGCCGTCGCCGTGCTCGTGCGCGACCGGGGCGTGGGCATGACCGGCCACGAGGCGAAGCACGTGTTCGACCGGTTCTGGCGGGCCGATCCGGCACGTGCCCGGACCACCGGGGGAACCGGGCTCGGCCTCGCGATCTCGCTGGAGGACGCCCGGCTGCACGGGGGGTGGCTCGAGGCGTGGGGCCGTCCCGGCGAGGGGGCGCGGTTCCGGCTCACCCTTCCTCGTCGCGCCGGGATCACGCTCGCCGAGTCTCCCCTGGACCTGGTTCCACCGCCCGCCGGGGACGTGCCCCTGCCGCGCGTCGAGGACCCGGCGGGTCCCGCGAGCCTGCCCACGTTCGACGACCTGGGTGCGCGATGAGCGGCGACCGCGCTCGCCGCCGCGCGCTCGGCGTCGTCCTCTCCGCCGCACTCGCGGCGCTCCTGGGTGCCTGCGCCACGCTGCCGCAGTCCGGTCCTGTCCAGCAGGGCAACCCGGACGTCCGGGAGCCCGGGAGCATCGCGCTCGTCGCGCGGACGCCGGGGGAGGGCGACTCGCCCGAGGAGATCGTCGACGGCTTCCTGCGGGCCTCCGGCGCCGGCTTCACCGACGACTTCACCATCGCGCGCACCTTCCTCACGCCGGAGGCGGCGGCGACCTGGAACCCGCTGGCCACGGTCCGCGTGCACGCCGGGCAGGAGACGGTGCAGGAGACGGAGGCGTCGCCCGAGTCGGTGACGGTATCCGCGCCCCTGACCGGGACGGTGGACCACGACGGCCGGTACGCGGAGGCCGACACCGGGGAGGAGGTGGAGGCCGAGTTCGCGGTGAGGCAGGACGACGCCGGGGAGTGGCGGATCTCCGACCTCGAGGACGGCGTGCTCCTGTCCGAGCCGCTCTTCCGGTCGATCTTCCAGCAGGCGCCGCTGTACTTCCTCAGCCCCGACGCCGGGGCTCTGGTGCCCGAGACCCGGTGGTTCCCGCGCCGCACGGTCGAGACCTCGGCGGCGAGCGGCGTGCTTGCCGGCCCGTCCGACTGGCTTGCACCGGGCGTCACCACCGCCTTTCCCGACGGCACCCGGCTGGTGGTGGACGCCGTCGCGGTCCGGGACGGCGTCGCCATCGTCGACCTCTCGTCCGAGGCGTTGGACACCTCGCCCGAGGAGCGAGCGCTCATGCAGGCCCAGATGAGCCAGACCCTCACGGGCCTGCCTCGAGTGCTCGCCGTCCGGATGACGGTCGAGGGGGTGGCGTTCGACGTGCCGGAGCGGGCGCCGGACCTCGTGGTGGACCCGTCGGTCGGCACGAGCCCCGTGATGCTGGCCGACGGCGCCTTGCAGGCGCTCGAGGGCGGCGCCCTGGTGCCGATCGAGGGTGGGGGCGTGGTCCTCGCTCCCGACCCGGCGAACCCTGCCCTTCCCTACGACGACGACGTCCCGGTGGTGGTCTCGGGAGGCGTGACGTTGACGACCGTCCCGCCCGACGGCGGCGCGCCGACCGTCCTGCTGACCGCCGCGGCGCCGCTGACGCCACCGTCATTCGACCGCGCGGGCTGGGTGTGGACGTCGCCCAGCCCGTCGGCCGGCGTGGTGCACGCCGTGCGCACCGACGCCACCCGGGTGGACGTCGCGGCCGACTGGCTCGCCGGCCGCGAGGTGCGGGCGCTGCGCGTGTCCCGCGACGGAGCGCGGGTGCTCGTGGTCTCGGTCCTGAACGGGGACGTGCGGGTCGACGTCGCCGCGGTGATCGCAGCCGACGGGACGCCGACGGCGCTGGGCGAGCCGTTGCGCATCGGCCGGCGGATCACCGGAGCCGGCGCCGCGGTTTGGGTGGACCAGCAGACGGTCGCGGTCCTGGGTCGCACCGGGACGGCCGCCGTCGACACCGTGCTCCTCACCCCCATCGGTGGGCCGACCAGCGCCCTGCCGGCCGTCGACGGGGCAGTGAGCCTCGCCTCGGGCAAGGGCGATCGTCTCCTCTACGTCGCGACCGCCGCCGGTGAGCTCTTCGCACGCAACGGCTTGGGCTGGACCTCCACCGTGCGGGGCGTGCGAGACCCGACCTTCCCGGGCTGACCGCGATCCCCGACCGGTCCTCCCCAACGGTCCCCGGCGCGCCGTTGTCCACCGTGCCGCGCCGGGCGGCGACGGTGAGGCGGTCGCCCGCACCACCCTGAGCGGCATGGACGAGCGGGGGCGGAGGACTGGTCCGGTCGCGGGGGCGACCCGGCGCTGGTTGGACGACGTCCTCGGGTTGCTGCTCCCGGTCGAGTGCCCCGGGTGCGGGCAGTGGGACGTGCCGCTCTGCGCGGACTGTGCCCGCGTGCTCGACGGCTGCCCGTGGCGGTGCGAGAGCGGTGCCCCGATGCTCGCGGCCGTCCCAGGGGAGCCGTCGGCCGCGGATCCGGGAGGGGCTGACGCGGACGTCGCTGACCCGGACGTCGGTCCCCGACTTCCCGTGTGGGCCCTCGCGGTCTACGCGGGGGCCACGCGCGGCGTGGTCCTCGCGTGGAAGAACGGCAGCCGCCGGGATCTGGCCCGCACGGTCGAGGTCGTCGCGCGTCGCGCCGGGCGCGCCTGGGGCGACGCCCTCCTGGAGGAGGGCCGCTGGCCGGACACGGATCTCGTGGTGGTTCCCGCACCCTCGGGCGCGCGTCGGCGCCTCGCGGGGCGGTTCGTGGTGGGTCCGCTTGCGGGTGCGGTCGCCCAGGGCCTGGCGACGGCGGCCCGTGGCCCGGCGACCACGGGCCGGGCGCCGGCGGCGCGGGTCACGGCGGTCGATGCCCTCCGGCGCGGACGCGGCCGGGCCCATCAGACCGGGCTCGGCGTCGCCGCGCGCGGCGCGAACCGACGCGACATGCGCCTGGTGCGCTCCCTCCCACCGGGCACGGCCTGCGTGCTCGTGGACGACGTCCTGACCACCGGTGCCACGCTCGCCGAGTGCCGCCGCACGCTCGTCTCGGCTGGTCACGACGTCGTCGGCGCCCTGGTGCTGGCCGCGACGCCGCCCTCCGCAGGACGCCGCGGAGCGGGCGCGTCGTGATCGTGCGCGAGGCCCCCGGGAGGACTACCGTCAGGTCATGGAGGACGTCGGAACCCGGGCCGGCCCTAGGTGGCGTCCGTTCCCGTGTCACTCCGCAGGCGCGTGGGGGCGCCGGCGCGGAAGGGGGGTGGGAGACCCAACCTGATCCTGAGCCCCTCGCCGTGGTCGTCGAGGGGCGCCAAGCCCCACTCCTACCGGAGGTTGTCATGGACATCGTGGTCGTCAGCCGGCACGTCGAGATCCCCGAGCGCTTCAGGCGTCACGTCGAGGAGAAGTTGTCCAAGGTCGAGCAACTCGCTCCCACGGCGCAGCGCATCGACGTCGAGATCACCCACGAGCGGAACCCGCGGCTGGCCGAGCGGGCCGAGCGCGTCGAGCTCACCGTGCGTGACCGCGGACCCGTGGTCCGCGCCGAGGCGTCGGCCTCCGACCGGTATGCGGCGCTCGACGTCGCCACGACCAAGCTCCTCGAGCGCCTCCGGCGAGTGCACGACCGCCGGAAGAACCACCACCACCCCGAGCCGCTCCTGCCGCTCGACGTCCGGCCGCCGGCCCTGCGCGCCGAGGCGCCGGCCGAGCCGGAGCAGACCGTCCTGCCCCTGCCGACCGAGCCGGGTGTGCCCGTCGAGAGCACGCTCGGTGACTCGCCGGTGGTGATCCGCCAGAAGGTGCACCGCACCGTCCCCATGACGGTGGACGAGGCGCTCTACGAGATGGAACTCGTCGGGCACCCGTTCTACCTCTTCATCGACTCGGCCACCCGGCAGCCCTGCGTGGTGTACCACCGGCACGGCTGGACGTACGGCGTGATCCGCCTCGACGCCGAGGTCACCACCCCGCCGGCGCCGTAGCCGAGACCCGACGCGCCGCACCCACCGGCCCCCGCATCAGGTGCGGGGGCCGGTGGGTGCTCGCTTACGATGGCCGGTAGCCCCGGCGCGACGACGCCGCGGGAAGCCCAGCGCCGTCCGGGCGCACCAGACGATCGGAAGTGACGCGTGCCCGCGATCCTCGACAAGATCCTGCGGATGGGTGAGGGTCGCACCCTCCGCAAGCTCCAGGGTGTGGTCGCCCAGGTGAACGCCCTCGAGGAGAGCATCCGCGTCCTCACGGACGCCGAGCTGCGCGAGGAGACGGATCGGTACCGCGAGCGGGTGGCCGACGGCGAGTCGGTCGACGACTTGCTCCCCGAGGCCTTCGCCACGGTGCGTGAAGCGGCGCGCCGCACGCTGGGGCAGCGGCACTTCGACGTCCAGATCATGGGCGGAGCGGCGCTGCACCTGGGGAACATCGCCGAGATGAAGACCGGTGAGGGCAAGACCCTCGTCGCGACGGCACCGGCCTATCTCAACGCGCTCTCGGGCAAGGGCGTGCACGTGGTCACCGTGAACGACTACCTCGCCGGCTACCAGAGCGACCTCATGGGCCGGGTCTTCCGCTTCCTCGGCATGAGCACCGGCTGCATCCTCAACTCGCTGCGTCCGGACGAGCGCCGCGCCCAGTACGCCGCGGACATCACGTACGGCACCAACAACGAGTTCGGCTTCGACTACCTGCGCGACAACATGGCGTGGGACGGGGGCGAACTGGTCCAGCGCGGTCACCACTTCGCGATCGTCGACGAGGTGGACTCGATCCTCATCGACGAGGCGCGTACCCCCCTCATCATTTCCGGCCCCGCCTCCGGGGACGCCAACAAGTGGTACGCCGAGTTCGCCCGGCTGGTGCTGCGGCTGAGGAATGACGTCGACTACGAGGTCGACGAGAAGAAGCGCACGGTCGGCGTCCTCGAGCCGGGCATCGAGAAGGTCGAGGACTACCTCGGCATCGACAACCTCTACGAGTCGCTGAACACGCCGCTCATCGGCTTCCTCAACAACGCGATCAGGGCGAAGGAGCTCTTCAAGCGCGACAAGGACTACGTGGTCCTGCGCGGGGAGGTGCTCATCGTTGACGAACACACGGGCCGCATCCTCCCTGGCCGGCGGTACAACGAGGGCATGCACCAGGCCATCGAGGCCAAGGAAGGTGTGGTGATCAAGGCCGAGAACCAGACCCTCGCCACGATCACCCTCCAGAACTACTTCCGGCTCTACTCCAAGCTCGCGGGCATGACGGGTACGGCCATGACGGAGGCCAACGAGTTCCAGGGCACCTACAAGGTGGGTGTGGTTCCCATCCCCACGAATCGGCCGATGATCCGCAAGGACCAGTCAGACCTGGTCTACAAGGCCGCCGAGGGCAAGTGGGACGCCGTCGTCGAGGACGTCGTCGCACGTCACGCGGCCGGGCAGCCCGTGCTCGTCGGAACGGTGAGCGTCGAGAAGTCCGAGTACCTCTCCGCCAAGCTCAAGCGCGCCGGCGTGCCGCACGAGGTGCTCAACGCCAAGCAGCACGCGCGCGAGGCCGCCATCGTGGCGATGGCCGGGCGCAGGGGCGCCGTGACCGTGGCGACGAACATGGCCGGCCGCGGCACCGACATCATGCTCGGCGGGAACGCCGAGCACATCGCGATCGCGGCCCTGGCGGCCGAGGGCCTCGACCCCCACACCACGCCGGAGGAGTACGAGGCCGCATGGCCGGCCGCGCTCGAACGGGCGCGGGAGTCGGTGGCGGCGGAGCACGACGAGGTGGTCGCCCTGGGCGGCCTCTACGTGCTCGGGACCGAGCGTCACGAGTCGCGCCGCATCGACAACCAGTTGCGCGGCCGCTCGGGCCGCCAGGGCGACCCCGGCGAGTCGCGGTTCTACCTCTCGCTCCAGGACGACCTCATGCGGTTGTTCAATTCGGGGCTCGCCGAGCGAATCATGACCGGCACCGGGTACCCCGAGGACGTCCCGCTCGAGTCCAAGTTGGTCAGCCGCGGAATCGCGAGCGCGCAGTCCCAGGTGGAGGCGCGCAACTTCGAGATCCGCAAGAACGTGCTCAAGTACGACGACGTCCTGTCCCGCCAGCGCGCCGTGATCTACGACGAGCGCCGCCGGGTGCTCGAGGGTGAAGACCTCCACATCCAGGTCAAGGGCTTCCGCGAGGACGTGGTCCGCGGCTACGTCACCGCGGCGACGGCGACCGGGGCCCCGGAGACGTGGGACCTCGACCTCCTCTGGAGCGAGTTGAAGACGATCTTCCCGGTGTCGATCACCCCGGAGGAGGTCGTGGAGAGCGTGGGGAACCCCTCTCGCCTCACGCCCGAGGTGCTCATCGAGGAACTCCTGTCCGACGCCGAGCACGCGTATGCGCGGCGGGAGGAGGAGCTGGGATCCGACGCGATGCGCCAGCTGGAGCGGCGCGTGGTCCTCTCCGTGCTCGACCGCAAGTGGCGCGAGCACCTCTACGAGATGGACTACCTCAAGGAGGGCATCGGCCTGCGTGCGATGGCCCAGCGCGACCCGCTGGTGGAGTACCAGCGCGAGGGCTACCAGTTGTTCCAGGCGATGACCGAGGCGATCAAGGAGGAGTCGGTCGGCTTCCTCTTCAATCTCGAGGTGAGCGTCGCGCCGAGCCCCGCGGCCGCCGCAGCGGCCGCCGCGACGAGCGCGCCGGGCCTCGGAGCGCTGCTCGCGCAGCCGGCGCCGGTGGACGCGGTACCTGCCGATGCCGGGTCGGCCGGTGCGGCCGAGGGCGGCGCGGCGGGGTTGGACGGCGTCGGCGACGAGGCGGAGGCCACCGAGGTGGCGGCTGCAGAGCCCGCGACGCCAGGCACCCGGCCGACGCAGGGTGCCCGGCAGACGCAGGGTGCCCGGCAGACGCAGGGCGCGCGGCAGGCTGGGCCGTCCGGGCGGCCTCCGCAGCAACGGCAGGGCGGCCGTCGCGCCGGCGCCAAGACGACGAGACCCCAGGCGGGCGCCGGCGGCGCTGCAGCGGGGGGCGCCGCAGCGCCGGCCGGTCCCGCATCGCCGTCAAGGCCCGCGGCACCGGCACGTCCGTCGCCTTCGGCCGCGCAGGCGGCGTCACCGGCCGGTGGGATCACGATTGGAGGGCTCGACGCACCCCAGCGCCCCACGGCGCTCCAGTACTCGGCGCCCAGCGTGGACGGCGACGCCGGCCGCCCCAGCTCCGTGGCCCGGCCGGGTGCCGCGAAGCCCGCCGACGACGGCCGGACCTTCCCGGGAACGCCGCGGAACGCGCCGTGCCCCTGCGGGTCCGGCGAGAAGTACAAGCGCTGCCACGGAGCGAACGAAGCCGCCTGACGATCCTGCCGGTTGCCTGATGACCGTGCCGGTTGCCTGACGACGGTGCGGGTTGCCTGACGACCCTGCCGGTCCCTGATGACCCCGCCGGTTGCCAGGTGACCGTGCCGGTTGCCTGGAGGTGTTGCGTCTGCCTGGGGGCATGGCAGGCGACAGCCGGGTCAGCCGATCTCGAGCGCGGTGGCTCGCCAGCGTCCGCGGTGGGCCTCGATGCGCACCGCCGCGGCCCGCACCCGCTCGCCGTCGTGCACCACGACGGAGGCCTCGGCCGCGAGAGCGCTGACCTGGCACACGTGGACGCGCCGCACCGTGACGTGGCGCACGACGGTCGGTCGGCCCTTGATCCGTACCGCCAGTCCGGCGCGGCGGGCGACGGACTCGTAGAGGTCGGCGGACAGCCACCGAGCGAGTTGGGCCGCGGGTCGGACCCCGGCGAGGGTTTCGACGGCGGCACGGACGAGCGACCCGGCCCAGGTCGCCGGGTCCTCGTTCGGCACCGCGTCGAGGACGGGGACCGGCGGGACGGGGCGGTGGAGCGGGAGGACGTCGAGTGCCGCAGCAGTCATGGGAGGTTTCCTTCCTCGGATGTGGTCAGGACCTGAGGTGCGCTCAGGCCTGAGGTGCGCTCTGCACCTGAGGTGCGCTGAGGACCTGACCTGGACGGATGAGATCGGGGTCGGAGCCGATGACGGCTTCGTTCGCGCGGTACCACGCCGGCCAGGCCGCCGCGACGGAGGATGCTGAGGTGTCCCGCTCCGCAGACGCGAGCGCGTGCGCGGCGATCGACCAGAGCGACTCGCCCGGACGGACCACGTGGCGGAGCGTTCCGGCCGGCGCGGCTACGAGGCTCGACTCGGCCTGGTCATGGACGGCCACCTCGCTGACGGCCGGTTCGACGGTTGCGGCCGGTTCGACGGGCTCGGCCCGCTCGGCGAGTACCGGGCTCCACTCGTCCGGGTTCGCGCTGGTCGGATCTGAGCTGTTCGGATTCGCGCTGTTCGGGATCGATGTGTCCGGGGTCGACGTGTCCGGAGTGGTGGCCTCCGGAGTGCCGGAGGCCGGTGCAGCGACTGGAGGAGCCCAGCCCAGGTCGTCGGGCAGGTCACCGGGCGCGGCGCTCGCCCCGCTGATGGCGAGCGACGTCCCGAGCGCAGCACCCGCGGCGACGCCGGCGAGGCGCCGCACCAGGGGCGCGCCGGCGGTGCGGACGGCCGCCTCGCCGCGCGTCCAGCGTCGGCCGGCAGCGCGTAGCGCCAGGCAGAGGAGCACGCCGCACCCCGTCAGCGCGAACCAGGCCGCGACCACGGTGCCCAGGACGAGCACGCCGAGGCCGACCGCGTCCCCCAGGAATGCGGGTGCCGCAGTGGCCGGGACCGGCCCAGAAGCGCCGGTGCCGAGGCTCCCCGGCAGGAGCCCCCACGGCGCGAGGCCGAGCGCGTGCGCGAGGGCGCCGGCCTGCAGGCCGGCCGCCAGAGCGACCGCGCTACCACCGACGGCACCGAGGGCGCCGCCGAGCACCTGCGCGCGACCCGAGATCTCGCTCATCTTGGCTCCGTCCGATGCTCGATAGTGTCATTTGATGTCGTTTGGTGCTCCCACGTGCGTGCAGACTGCCCCATCGGGTGGCTGCTGTCTAGTCCGAGGCCCGGGCCTGTGGATGATCGACGTGCTCTGACGTCGGCCCGCGGCTAGCCTCCCGCCGTGCGATGGGAGGCGTTGTTCGACGACCTGGCGGGCCAGTGGGAGGCCGCCCGGCGCGCCGACGACGACGCCCGGATCGCCGACATGGCCGAACTCGAGATGGGCCGCGTCCTCCTGGCAGATCGCGTGCGCGCCCGTCGGGGACGCGATCTGTCCGTTCGACTGGCCGATGGCACCGACGTCGCCGGGCTCGTGATCGACGCCGCGCCCCAGTGGCTGCTTCTCGGGTCGGGCGAGCGCAGGCGCGTGCTCCCGATGGCGGCCATCGCCGTCGCCTGGCCGCTCGGGCCCGTGGCGCCGGAGCCCGGTGAGGTCGAGCGCCGGCTCGGCATCACGCACGTGCTCCGGGCCATCGCCCGCGAGGGGGCCACGGTGCGAGTGGTGACCACGGGCGGCGCGTTCCGCGGGCGCCTGGTCCGCGTGGGGGCCGATCACGTCGACGTGGCGATCGAGCCCGTGGCCGGAGCGCTCGCCGATCGGGTGAGCGTCGCCCTGGCCGCCCTGCTGTTCGTGGAGTCGACGTGAGTCCCGACGTCGACCCGGGGGCGTTCGGTCGGGCGGCGATCGGGCCGCGAGGAGGGCGCGGCCGGGAGGACGTCGTTCTCGGCGGGGACCTGATGCCCGGCGGTGAGCTAACGCCCGGCGGTGAGCTAATGCCCGGCGGTGAGCTAGTGTCCGGCGGAGAGCTCGTGCTCGGCGGAGACCTCGGCGTCGTCGAGCGTGCCGGCTTCGATCCGCTGGGCCGTCCGCGCGTACATGCGCTGGATGTAGTCCTCGAGCTGGCTGTCCTCGACGCGCCACTGGTTGCGCCCACCGACCTGGATCGCCTTCAGCTCGCCGGAGCGCACGAGGGCGCGCACCTGGCTGAGGGAGACGTTCAGCACGTCGGCCACGTCGGCGAGCGTGAGGAACCTCGGTGGCATGGCGCCATTGTCCCACTCGACGGCCCAGAGCCGAGGTTGTCCACAGGCCCCGGCCCCGACCGGGGCCGCCGGCTCCGCGCCGGGCACCATAGACGGACGTCCCCCCGCCAGGAGGTGCCATGACAGGCGAGATCCCCAGTACCGCCGCACGCCGCGTGCGCCGGCCGAGTTGGCGTGACCCGCGCCTCGGTGTCGGTGTGCTGCTCGTGGTCGGGTCGGTGGCGCTCGGCACGTGGGTGCTGAACGACGCCGATCGCGGCACCGAGTTCTACGCGGCGCGCACGGCCCTGATGCCGGGAGACGCGGTGGCACCCGAGGACCTGGTGGTGGTCGAGGCCCGCCTCCCCGGGGCGGAGGACGCCTACCTGCGGGCGGGCGAGCCCGTCGGGGACGGCGCCGTCATCACCCGGCCGGTGGGCGCGGGCGAACTCGTCCCCGTCGGTGCGGTCGGGACCGGCGAGGACGTGGACGTCCGGCCGGTGGGCGTCCCCGTCGCCGGAGCGCTGAGCCAGGCCGTGGTCACGGGCGCGCTGGTGGACCTGTGGCTCACGCCGGACCCGCCCACCGGGATCGGCGCGGCGGTCGAGCCGGCCGAACCCCGACTCGTCGCGCCCAGGCTGCGCGTGGCGGACGTGACCACGAACGAGGACCTGTTCGCCGCCGGTGGCAGCACCACGGTGGAGGTCCTCGTGCCCTCGGCCGATCTTCCGGACGTGCTCGCAGCGCTCGCGGCCGAGGGCACGGTGACCCTGGTCCCCGTCCCGGGTGGCGCCTGATGCGCACCGCGGTGCTGTGCGCGGTGCACGGACGGTCCGAGGCGCGCCTCGTCGCCGCGATCGACTCGCGGGGGACCGGCCTCTCGGTGGCCCGCCGCTGCGCCGACCTCGCCGAGGTGATCGCGCTGGCCCTGGCCGGCGTCGCCCCGGTCGCGGTGCTCTCCGGGGACCTGCCCGGGCTGGACCGGGCCGCCGTCGCGCGCCTGCGCGAGGCCGGTGTGCAGGCGGTCCTCATCGCGGAGCCGGGCCACGAGGAGCGCTGCCGAGGCCTGGGCGCGGCGGCCGTGGTCTCGGCGCAGGCCCGGGTGGAGGACGTGGTCGAGGCCGTGCGTTCCTGCGCGGAGCGCGCCGGTGGGGACGACGGCGGCGGGGCCGGTGCGCCGACGGATCTCCTCGCCGTGGTCGACGGCGGCGCTGACGACGCCGACCGGGCCCCTGGCGACCCGGACGGGCCGGACGGCCCGCCGTCACCCGGCAGCCTGATCGCGGTCTGGGGACCCCACGGAGCGCCGGGGCGCACGACGCTCGCGGTCAACCTGGCCGCCGAGCTCGCGGCGCTGGGCGAGGAGACCCTCCTCGTGGACGCCGATACGTGGGGTGGGGCGTGCGCGCAGACCCTCGGACTGCTCGACGAGTCGCCCGGACTCGCGGCGGCGGCGCGCTCAGCGGCGAACGGATCGCTCGACGTGCCGGCGCTCGCGCGCCTGAGCCCCGTCGCGGAGCCGGGTCTTCGGGTGCTGACAGGGCTGAGCCGGCCGGATCGCTGGCGCGAGCTCCCACCCGCGGGCCTCGACGTGGTCTGGGAGACCGCCCGTGCCCTGGCCCGGTGGACCGTGGTGGACTGCGGCTTCTCGATCGAGGACGAGGCGGGAGCGGGCTTCGAGGCAATGCTCGGACCGCGGCGCAACGGGGCCACGCTCTCGGCGCTCGCGGCCGCGGACGTGGTGGTCGTGGTCGGGGCGGGCGAGCCCGTAGGCATCCAGCGGCTGGTCCAGGCCCTCGCCGACCTGGCCGACGCCGGCCTCCCGGCGCCTGGAGTGCGCCGCGCCGTCGTCGTCAACCGGGTGCGCGCCTCCGCGGCGGGACCCGCGCCGGAGCAGGCGGTCGAGGCCGCGCTCGTGCGCTACGCGGGAGTGCGGGACGTGCGCATCGTGCCTGACGACCGTCCTGCCCTCGACCGCGCCATGCTCGCCGGCACCACGCTGCGCGAGGCGGCACCCCATTCGCCCGCGCGCGCAGCGGTCGCCGCCCTCGCGCTCGACCTGGCGGGCCGGACCGGCCGGCGCCGGGACCGCGGAGGCGGACGCCGTGCGGGTGGGAGCCGTGGGGGCGGGAGCCGTGCGGTCCGGACGCCCGGGCGCCGGGGTGTCTCGTGACGGCGCCCCCGCGGCCGCGCGAGACTGGGCCGGTGCGGCTCTACCTCCCGGCCACCCTGCCCGCGCTCGCCGACCCCGAGGGCCTGCGCCCAGCCGCGGCGCATGCCGTGACACCGGGCTTGCGTGCCGCGCTGCCGGACGAGGACGCCGAAGGCCTGGAGTTCGTGGCGATGCTGGCGGCAGCGGACGCGAGCGTGCTCACGCTGGCCGACCACCCGGAGGCACCGCGGCGCCGGGTGGTGGTGGTCGCCGAGGTCCCCGGGCCGCTGGCGAGGCCGCAGCCCGGCGGCCTGCCCTCGGCGGTCGAGCCGCCGCCCGTCGTCCCGTGGCGTGCGGTGGTGAGCCTGCACGTGGACGACGAGGATGCGGTGTCCGACGTCGCCGCGGCGGCCGCCGGAGACGAGGAAGCCGGCGACCGCGCGGCCGAGCGGGACCTGCTCTGGTACGACGTCAGCGAACTCGACGAGGTGCGCCGGCTCGCCACGACGCCCTGAGCCGCGGGCCGGGGCCGACTCCGGTCAGGCGTCGCCGATCGCCGCGAGAGCCGCCTGGTGCAGGCTCCCGTTGCTCGCGAGCGCGTTCCCTCCGTGCGGCCCGGGCACCCCCGCCAGGGACGTGAAGGTCCCGCCTGCCTCGGTGACGACCGGCACGAGCGCGGCCATGTCATAGAGGGCGAGTTCCGGTTCGCAGGCGAGGTCCACGGCGCCCTCGGCCACGAGCATGTAGGACCAGAAATCCCCGTACGCGCGGGTGCGCCAGCACGTCCGGGCGAGGGCGAGGAAACGGCCGAGGTCTCCGCGCTCCTCCCAGCCGGACAGGCTCGAGTAGGACAGCGAGGCATCGGCCATGTCCCGGACGCCAGAGACGCGCAGCCGCGTGGCCGTGGCGAGCGAGCGACCCGTCCAGGCCCCCGTTCCGCGCGCCGCCCACCAGCGCCGGCCCAGCGCGGGGGCGCTCACCACCCCGACCACGGGCTCCCCGGCGTCGAGCAGCGCGATGAGCGTGGCCCAGACCGGCACGCCACGGACGAAGTTCCTGGTTCCGTCGATCGGGTCGATGACCCACTGGCGCGGTCCGTGGCCGGTGCTCCCGCGCTCCTCTCCGAGCACCGCGTCGCGCGGGCGGGAGTGGGCGAGGACGGACCGGACCAGGTCCTCGGCCGCGCGGTCGGCATCCGTCACGGGCGTGGTGTCCGGCTTGGTCTCCACGCGCAGGTCCATCGCCTTGAACCGGGCCGTGGTGAGGGCGTCCACCTGGTCGGCGATGACCAGGGCGAGCCGGAGGTCGTCGTCGTACCGGGTGCCGTCCGGGCGCGCGTCCGGGCCGGGAAGGCCGGGCGATGTGGGGTGCTCTCGCATGCCCGCACGCTACCGCCGGCTCAGCGTGGATCTGCTCCCGGCGGTTCCGGTTCGTCGCCGCCCGTCCGGCTGGCGAGGAGTCGGCGGAAGGATGCGAGGCGGGCGGTCCCCGGTGCGCCGGCGGCCCCGGAGGCGACCCACTCGTCGAGTGCACAGTCCGGCGCGTCGGCGGCGTGGCCGCATCCCCTCGGGCACTGCTCGGCGACGGCGGCCAAGTCCTCGAAGGCGTCGATCAGGCGGGCGGGGTCCACGTGCGCGAGCCCGAAGGAGCGGACGCCGGGGGTGTCGATGACCCAGCCCCCGCCCGGGAGCGGGAGCGCCACGGCCGACGACGACGTGTGGCGCCCCCGCCCCGTCACGTCGTTCACCCCACCGGTCGCGCGCAGGGCCTCGGGCACGAGGGCGTTGACGAGGGTGGACTTCCCGACCCCGGAGTGGCCCACGAGCACCGAGGTGCGCCCCTCGAGGTGCGCGCGCACGGCGTCGAGACCGGTGATCCCCTCGGGCCCGCGCGACGTGACGAGGGCGGGGACGGCGAGCGCCTCGTACCCCGCGAGGAACGGCGCGGGGTCCACGAGGTCCGCCTTGGTGAGCAGGAGCACGGGCGCCATGCGCGCGTCGTAGGCCGCGACGAGGCAGCGGTCCACCATCCGGGGGCGCGGCTCGGGCTCGGCGAGGGCGGTCACGATGACGAGTTGGTCCGCATTGGCGATCATGACGCGCTCGGAGGCATCCACGTCGTCGGCCGACCGGCGCAACGCCGTCCGACGCTCCTGCACGCGGACGATCCGGGCGAGCGTGTCGGACCGCCCGCTGACGTCGCCCACCACGTCCACCCGATCGCCGACGACGACGCTCGCCCGGCCCAGTTCGCGCGCCTTCATTGCGGTCACGCTCGCTCCGGTGTCGGTCAGCACGGCGTACCGGCCCCGGTCGACGGCGAGGACCATCCCGGGCACGGCGTCGGCGTGCTCGGGGCGCTGCTTGGTGCGGGGTCGGGTGCCGCGCGGGTTGGGCCGCACGCGCACGTGCGACTCGTCGAGGTCCCGGGGGCGTTGCCTCACGCCGTCGTCCTCACGTCGCCGAAGCCGCCGTCGCGAGCATGGCCGCCCACTGCGCGGGGAAGTCGGGCAGCGTCTTGGCGGTCGTCGCCACGTTCTCGACACCGACCCCGGGCACCCGCAGGCCGAGGATTGCGCCGAAGGTCGCCATGCGGTGGTCGTGGTAGGTCCGGACCGTCCCGCCGTGCAGCAGGGCCGGCCGCACGACGATCCCGTCCGCCGCCTCCTCGGCGTCACCGCCCAGCCGGGTGATCTCCGCGACCAGGGCCGCCAGCCGGTCCGTCTCGTGCCCGCGCAGGTGGGCGATGCCGCGCAGGCGGCTGGGCGTGGTCGCGAGCGCGGCCAGCGCCGCGATGGTCGGGGCGAGTTCGCCGCCGTCGCGCAGGTCCGCGTCGAGGCCAACGACGGCGCCCGTCCCGGACACGGTCAGCCCGCCGGGGTCCAGGCTCACCCGGGCGCCCATGCGCTCGAGCAGGCCCCGGAACAGGTCGCCGGCCTGTGTGGTGGCCGCCGGCCACCCCGGGATGCGGACGCTGCCGCCGGCCACGAGGGCGGCAGCCAGGAACGGCCCGGCGTTGGAGAGGTCGGGCTCCACGTCCACCCGGCCCCCGGCGACGGGCCCGGGGGAGACCGTCCATTCACCCGGCGTCGCGTCGTCGACCGCGACCCCGCGGCCGCGCAGCACGGCCACGGTCATGGCGATGTGGGGCAGGCTCGGCAGGTCGGTGCCCACGTGGCGCAGCGTGAGGCCCTGGGCGAACCGGGGCGCCGAGAGCAGTAGTGCCGAGACGAACTGGCTCGAGGCCGAGGCGTCGACCTCGATCGCGCCGCCGCGCACGCCGCCGCGGCCGTGGATCGTGACGGGAAGGAAGCCCGGGGGGCCGTGCTCGGTCACCGCGACACCGAGGTCGCGCAGCGCGGCCAGGACCGGGGCCATCGGGCGTTCGCGGGCGCGAGGGTCGCCGTCGAGCGTGACGTCGCCGTCGGCCAGGGCTGCGAGCGGCGCGAGGAAGCGCATGACCGTCCCGGCGAGCCCGCAGTCGATGCGGGCGGGGCCGCGCAGCGGGGCAGGTGTGACGAGGAGGTCGCGGCCGCCCGCCCGGGGGGCGCCGTCGTCGTCCGCCTCGACCACCGCGACGCCGAGGGTCCGCAGCGCGGCGACCATGAGCGCCGAGTCTCGGGAATGGAGCGGGGCGTGCAGGTGCGTCGGGGCGTCGGCGATCGCGGCCAGCGGGAGGTAGCGGTTGGTGAGGGACTTGGACCCCGGAACCGCGACGACGGCGTCGAGCGGGCCGGTCGCGAGGGGGGCGGGCCAGGGGTCGGGCAGGGCGCCGGGGAGCCGGGCGCCGGGGAGCGTGGTGCCGGGTGAGGTGGGGTGCTCGGCGGGCGCCATGGCGGCCAGGGTAGTGGGGGCCGGGCTGCGAGCCGTCAGGCGGAGGCCGCCGCGGCCTTCGCGCGCGCCTCGCGCGCCTGGGCCATCCGCCAGCCGATCGAGGGCTTGCCGGCCGTGTCCGCGCCGGCGATCAGGAGGCCGCCCAGCAGCGCCGCCGAGCGCAGCGCGCCCTGGGCGTACTCGCGCCGCTGCTCCTTGCCCTTGGCCGCCCAGAGGGGGTTGGCGGCCAGCGCGACCGGTGCGCTCACGGCGGCGAGGGTGAACGCGGCCACGCGCGGGGCCTTGCCCGAGGCGAGGGCGATGGCGGCGGCGATCGTGACGGCACCCGAGGCGCGGACGAGAAGGCGCGGGTCGTCCGGCAGTCCGACGGCGTCCGTCACCTTCTTCAGGACGGGCCGGAAGCGCTCGACCTTCTCCGCGTGGGCGTCCGGGTGCCGGACGGCGTCCAGGCCGTCGGCGAGGAAGACGGCGGCGAGCATGGGACGGGCGACGCGGCGCAGGACGGTCATGGTCCATTGCTACCGCACCGGCCGCCCTCGCGCGAGGGCGAACGGCATCGGGCTGCATCGGCCTGCATCGGCCCGGAGGACCCGGCGCCGGAATAGCCGCCCCGCGGCGGGCCGTTGAGCCCTGTGTGACTCTCCTGGCCGTTCCGGCGCACCCGGCACTCGACGCAGTGCTCGAGGGGGCGCTCGACGGAGGGCTTCACGTACTGGCACTAGGCTCGTGGGCGATGAGCGAGGAGACCGAGCAGGAGCGCGTGCGGCGGTTCGAGGAGGAAGCGCTGCCCTACCTCGACCAGCTCTACTCCGCGGCCCTGCGCATGACGCGGAACCCCGCCGACGCGGAGGACCTGGTCCAGGAGACGTTCGCGAAGGCTTTCGCCGCCTTTCACCAGTACAAGCCGGGCACCAACCTCAAGGCCTGGCTGTACCGGATCATGACGAACGCCTTCATCAACACCTACCGCAAGAAGCAGCGGGAGCCGCAGCAGTCGGACGCGGAGGAGATCGAGGACTGGCAGATCCACCGCGCCGCCTCGCACACCTCCACGGGGCTGCGCTCGGCCGAGATGGAGGCGCTGGACCGCCTGCCGGACACCGAGATCCGCGACGCGTTCGCCCAGCTGCCCGAAGACTTCCGCCTCGCCGTCTATCTCGCCGACGTCGAGGGGTTCGCCTACAAGGAGATCGCCGAGATCATGGGCACGCCGATCGGGACGGTGATGTCCCGGTTGCACCGTGGCCGTCGGGCGCTGCGCGAGTTGCTCGCGGACCATGCCCGGTCGCTCGGCATGCGGGTGGGGGAGGACACATGACCGCCTGGAAGGCCTCGTCGGGGGACGAGGACTGCGGGACCGGCAGCCCGTGCGGATGCGAGGAAGCCATCGATCGGCTCTTCGAGTACCTCGATGCCGAGGTGCCCGACGCCGACTGCCTGCGGATCGCCGCCCACCTGGCGGTGTGCGCAGGGTGTCACGACGCAGCCGGCGCGGAGAAGCACGTGCGGGAGCTGATCCGGCGCAGTTGCGTGGAGGCGGCGCCGGAGGAGCTGAGGGTCCGGGTGGTGGCCTCGCTGTCGATGCTCCGGGTGGACAGCGGACCGGCGACGGCGTAGCGCGCGCCGTCGTCCTCGCCCTACCCGCTCGCCGCTCCGGTGGTCACCCTCACTCGGGTGGGTCGAGAGGGAGCCACGCCAGGACGTCCTGGATCGCGGCGTCCCAGTAGTCCCAGTCGTGGACGCCGGGCGTGAACCGGCTGGTGAGCGGGATCCCGGCGGCCTCGGCCGCGGCGACGAACGAGCGGTTGTCCTCCACCAGGAAGTCCTCGTTCCCGCAGGCGAGGTACAACCCGGGCAGGTCCGTCCCGTGCGCCGCGGCACGGTCCAGGAGCCAGAGGAGGTCGTCGGGCGTGCCCGCGACGGGGCGGCCGCCGAATGCCTTGTTCACCGGGTCGTCGTCCAGATCGGTGCGGCCCTGGAGCGCGGCGACGTCGAGCGCGCCGGAGAGGCTCGCGGCCGCCGCGAAGCGCTCGGGCCGGCGCAGCGCCCACTTGAGCGCGCCGTACCCGCCCATGGACAGCCCCGCGACGAACGTGTCCTCGCGAGCGCTGGACAGCGGGAAGAAGGACCCGGCGACGGCGGGGAGCTCCTCGGAGAGAAAGGTCCAGAACTTCATGCCGTGGACCTCGTCGGCATAGAAGCTGCGGTGGACCTGGGGCATGACGACGGCGAGCCCGAGCGGTGCGACGTATCGCTCGATGGAGGTGCGGCGCAGCCAGATGGTGTGGTCGTCGGACAGGCCGTGCAGCAGGTAGAGCGTCGGGTGCCGGTCCCGCGAGGCCACCCCGCGCATCCCGATCTGCGCCGTGGTCGCCTGGGGCAGGATCACGGTCATCGACGTGCTCAGACCGAGCACATCGGAGAAGAAGTCGCAGGTGATCAGGGCCATCGCGGTCCTCCAGGGAGATTCCGTGGTTCTGCGCCACCTGCGTTCGCCGCGAGGTGCGCGGGAGGTGCGCGGTGGGCGGAGGGCCCGACGGCGCACCCCGGGCGACGGTCAGGCGTTCGGCCGCTTGCCGTGGTTGGCGCCGCTCTTCTTGCGGGCGCGGCGCTTGCTGGTGCGCTTGCTCATGGTGCTCCTCGGGGGGTGTGCGGTCCGAGACGTCGGACTCGGGGACACCCGAAGGGTAGGCCCTCGCTCAGCCACACCCCCAGCACCCCCGCGCCCAAACCCTTCTCGTCGAAAGCGGGGTT
>JARKOU010000252.1 GCA_029975645.1 Actinomycetales bacterium | reverse complement strand
GAACGACCGACCAGGGCATTCGGGCCCCGCGCCCGAGGTGGGAGCGGAGACCGTGGTGCTCACCCGCGCGTCGCGAGCGCCGTGGCGTAGGACGGCGCAATCGGGACGTCGGGCGCGAGCGCGGCCTGGTAGGCGTGGTAGACGTCAGGCTTCCCGGCCCACACCGTGGCGGCGGGGGCATTGGTCGGGTCGAGCTCGTGCCGCCACGAGCCGAGCACGTGGTCCACGACGTACCGGTCCGCGTACTCCCACCACTGCGCGTAGCGCTGCTCCCATCGAGAGTCGCCGGTGGCACGCCACAACACGCTGGCCGCGCTGACGGCCTCGGCGAGCACCCAGTGCATCCGTTGGCGGACAACGGGGCGACCCGACCAGTCGGTCGTGTAGACGAATCCGTCGGCGCCGTCCGCCGCCCAGCCGTCGGCAACGGCGCGGTCGGCCAGGGTCACGGCGGTCTCGACCAGACCGCCAGGCGCGTCGCTTCCGAGCGTCGAGTCGAGGGCGACCAGGAGCCGGGCCCACTCGAGGGCGTGGCCGACCGTCGCCCCGTAGGGACGGAATGGGTGCGCCGGCTCGTCGCGGTTGAACTCCAGCATGGGGTTCCAGCCACCATCGAAGTGCTCGGGGATTCGCCAGTCATTGGCCGCCGCCCAGTGGACCACCCGATCGGCGATCCGCGCAGCCCGTTCGTGCCATGCGACGTCGCCCGTGACGTCACCGGCCGCGAGGTAGGCCTCTACCGTGTGCATGTTGGCATTGATGCCGTTGTACGGGTCCTGGGCAGTCCACGCGGCGTCCCATTCCTCGACCGAGAGCCCGACCTTCTCGTCCCAGAAGTGGGTCAGGTTGACGTCCATGGCGCTCGCCAGGAGCTCGTCCGCCCCGGCGATCCCAGCGGCCCGGGCCGAACTCGCCGCCAGGATGACAAAGGCGTGACCGTACGACTGCTTCGTGGTCACCAGAGGTCCGTCGAGACCCACGGCCGCGAACCACCCGCCGTTCACCTGGTCCATCAGCGGCCCGGCGAGCGAGGCGACGCCGTGCTCCGCCATGGAGACCAGGTCGGCACGGTCCGGGCCGCCCGGCGCCGGCTCCTCGTTCGCCAAGGCCCCGAGGGAGGCGATGTGCGTCATCCGGCAGGAGATCCACAACTCGACCGGGTGCCCCGGGTCGAGTCGTCCGCCCGAGTCGAGCCACCCGAACCCGAGCGGGTGCCGGGAGCCCGCGGCGAAGCGGAGCAGATCGGCGCGTTGTGCGGCGCGGTACGCGGCGTCACCCGGGGTGCTCATGCGTGTCCCCCTCCTGCGCGGCTGTCTACAGACCCGCAGCGGTGCTGAGTTCCTTGGCCACGCGCGGTGCCGCGCTTGCGTCGAAGAAGTACTCGTGGGTCACCCGGCCGACGCGAACCTGGAGCACGCTCACGTCCTCGTAGGTCTGGCTCGAGCGCACGTCGACGGCAACCACTCGCTCGAGGGGAAGCGTGGTCCGGGCGAGCGCCTGCACCGGGCGATGACCCGTCGCGAACGGCTTGCCGCGGTGGAGGACCACGATCTCCCGCGCGCCGACCGTGACGACGGCGCTCTGCATCGTGGTGGGCCAGGCTCGCGCCACGGCCCGTCCGACGCCGGAGGCGCCCACCGGGAGGACGGCGCGTCTGGTCTGGATTCCGACTGTTCGACCCACGCCGTCCTCGCGGGCGACGCGGCGGTACAGGTTCGCGAGGTCGTCCTCGACGCCCTTGGGGATGGCCACCCGGCCGGTCGACGCGCCACGCGCATCCGACCCGCCGCTGATGTACTCGCGCCGCAGCACCTCGACCACGTGCGAGATGATGTCGGTCGAGGAGGCGTTGTACTGCACCTCGACCGGGCCGTCCTCGGCGTGCAGGACCAGGCGGCCGCGCAGCAGGTCCACGAGGTCCGTGATTCCCTGGATCCCGGTGTAGGCGACCTCGCGAGAATCGACCGCACGACCGCGGCGCGTCAGCACCGTGACCCGTTCGCGGCCCAGCGACACCACCATGTCGTAGAGGTCCATCGACGGGTTCGCGACCCTGCGCTCGATCTCCCGCGGGATCTTGATCGTCATGAGGGAGGATTCGAGGTCAATCCCGTGACCGCGGAAGAGTCGCGGGATCTCCTCCTCGGAGTGGATCTCGTAGATCCACGGTCCGAAGGCGTCGTACTCGGCTGTCGTTGACATCTCAGGGACCTCCGCCCCACGGAATCGCGTCGATCCCGCAATCAGTACTCTCGCCCGAGTCCTGCGACCTCGCCGCCGGACCTCCACGGGACCGCACCGGGTCGCTTGTTTCGCTTGTACGTGCGCCCGTCCGGCCACAGGACCTGAGAACTCGGGCTTCCGAGGTCTGTAGCCCCTCACGCGGCGAGCGCTTCGGGTGCCCGGGAGGGACCCGGGCACGAGACCAGTCACCTAGGAATGGGGGCCCGGCCGTCCGGCACGGCCGGGCCCCCACCCTCGGCCTCTAGGAGTCCTGCGCTAGTTGAGCAGGGCCAGTCGGGTGGGGTCGTTCGCGAAGACTTCCTTCGCGTTCTCTTGAGTCACGACCACCGGGTCGAGGGCGTAGACCGGAACCTCGATCTTGCCGTTGTCGACGGTCTCGCTCGGAGCCGGCAGCGCCTCGCCCTTCTGGAGAGCCTGGATCAGCTCGATCGTCTTGCCGACGAGCGCGTCGGTGGGCTTGTAGACCGTGGACCACTGCACACCGTTCCAGACCAGCGTCACGGACTCGTTCTCCGCGTCCAGACCGGTCACGACCGGCACGGGCTGTCCCGCCTGCTCAGCCGACGTGAGGATGGCACGCGCGATGCCGTCGTTCGGCGACAGCACGCCGTCGATCTCCTTGTCGCTGTAGAAGCCGGAGAGCAGCGAGTCCATCCGGGACTGGGCCTTGGCGTTGTCCCAGTCGGGGGTCGCCACCTGGGTGAAGTCCGTCTGACCCGAGACGACCACGAGCGTCCCGTCGTCGATCTTCGGCTGGAGGACGGACATGGCCCCGGAGAAGAAGTTCGGGGCGTTCGGGTCGGCGGGGCCGCCACCGAACAACTCGATGTTGTAGGGGGGCTCACCCTTCTTGGCGGCGAGACCGTCGAGAAGGGACTGGCCCTGGAGCTCGCCGGTACGCACGCTGCCGAACTGAACGACGCCGTCCACCGCGTCCGTGTTCTCGATCATGCGGTCGTAGCCGATGACGGCGATGCCGTCGGCCTTCGCGCTCTCGAGGACGCTGCTCAGCTGGGTGCCGTCGATCGGGCCGACCACGATGACCTTCGCGCCCTGCTCGATCATGGCCTCGATCTGCTGCTGCTGCTGCGGCACCTTGTTGTCCGCCGCCTGGACGAGCGGCGAGAATCCGGCGTCCGTGAGCTGCGCCGTGAACATCTCGTCGGCTTCTTTCCAGTTCTGGGTGCCGAGCCACGGCAGGGAGACGCCGATGACAGAGTCGGCCGGGAAGCCGGCTGCCCCGGTGGTCTCGCTGGTCGTACCGCCGCGGCCGCCACCCGAACACGCGGTCAATGCCAGGGCTCCGGCGGCGGCAAGCGCCGCGAGGCCCACGACCTTCCTCTTCATTCTTCCTCCTTCTGGGCACCCATCCGGCTCTGGTTGGGTGACGTTCGGTTGGTGCACTCGGTGGTTGTGGTTGCGGGCCGGCCGGTTCGGCAGCCCGGGATCTCTAGGAGCGCTGGGCCGCCTGGCCCGCCGGAGCGGACGAACCCGACGCCCCACCGGAGTCGCTCGGTGCGCTCTCCTTCTTCGGGAAGATCCGGGACAGGAGCGACACGCGGCCGGGCGTCTTGCTGTACACGTCGAAGGCGACAGCGGCGAGAAGCACCAGGCCCTTGATGACGGCGGTGCGGTCGGCGCCGACGCCGGTCAGCGCGAGCCCGCTGTTGAGCACGGCCATGACCAGACCACCGACGATCGACGCGGTCACCGTTCCGATGCCGCCGGAGACCGCGGCGCCACCGATGAACACAGCGGCGATGGCATCGAGTTCCCACGCCGTCCCGTCACCGGGGCCGGCCGACGTCGCCCGTCCGACGAACAGGATTCCCGCGATCGCCGCGAGGAAGGACATGTTCGCCATCACGATGAACGTCACGCGCTTGGTGTTGACGCCGGAGAGGGCAGCGGCGGCGCGGTTGCCACCGACGGCGTAGATGTGACGTCCGAACACCGTCCGCTGCGTGATGATCGTGTAGATGATCACGAGCGCCACCAGGATCAGCCCGGGGATCGGGAAGGACGTCCCGGGACGGCCGCTACCGAAGATCCACGTCAGGTAGGCGATCACCAGTCCGATGAGCACCACGCGCACGACGACCGGCCACAGCGGCGGACGCTCACCTCCTGCAGTGGTGAGGCTCGCCCACTTCCGGAACTGCGACCACACGACCCAGGCGATCGCGAGGATGCCGAGGAGAAGCGTCGAGTTGTTCATCTGGGTGAACGTCGGTCCCCATTCCGGGAGGTACCCGGAGCCCAGGGTGCGGAACTCGTCGGGAACGGGAACGCTGATCGAACCGCTGATCCAGATCACGACACCACGGAACATGAGCAGGCCGGCCAAGGTCGTGATGAACCCGGGGATCCCCACCTGCGCGACCCAGAAGCCGTCCCATGCACCGATCAGGACGCCGGTACCGAGGCCGATGAGGAGCGCGACCCACCAGGGCACACCCCAGTTCGCCGCCGCGAGCGCCATGACCATGCCGACCAGACCGGCCACCGAGCCGACGGAGAGGTCGATCTGCCCGATGACGATGACCATCACCATGCCGATGGCGAGGATCAGCACGTAGGAGTTGCCTGCGAGGAGGTTCTGGAAGTTCGAGGACGTCACCATGCGCCCGCCGGACCAGATGTGGAAAACGATCAGCAGCGCCACCAGCGCGCCGAGCATCGTGTACTGGCGGGGGTCTCCGCCGAGCACCTGCTTCAGTGACTTCATCGTCGGTCGCTCTCTTTCCTCGAACGTCAGCGGGCAGCCGACGAAGTGGTGGTCATCATTCGCATGAGCTGTTCCTGGTTCGTGTCCGCGGTGTTCACGACTCCGGTGATCCGGCCCTCGCAGATCGTGTAGATGCGGTGGGTCATGCCGAGGAGCTCAGGCAGCTCGGACGAGATCATCACGACGCCCTTGCCCTCGTCCGAGAGCTCCTGGATCAGGCGGTAGATCTCGAACTTGGCGCCGACGTCGATCCCCCGGGTCGGCTCGTCGAGGATCAGCACGTCCGGGTCGGGGAACATCCACTTGGACAGGACGACCTTCTGCTGGTTGCCGCCGGAGAGCGTCGCCACGCCGACGTCGACGCTCGGCGCCTTCGTCCGCATGGACTGGCGGTAACCCTCCGCGACCTCGTACTCCATGCCCGAGTCGATCAGGCCGCGGCGGACGATCGCCTTCAGATTCGCCGCGACGGTGGTGACCTTGATCGAGTCGAGCAGATTCAGGCCCAGGATCTTCCGGTCCTCGGGGACGTAGGCGAGACCGGCGCGGATCGCCGCGGCCGGGGTGGACATCGTGACTTCCTCGCCCCGGAGGATCACGGTGCCGGAGAGGTACTGGCCGTAGCTGTGGCCGAAGAGCGACCGAGCCAGTTCCGTGCGCCCCGCACCCATCAGCCCCGCGAACCCGACGATCTCACCCCGCCGCACGTAGAACGACGAGTCCTTGCAGACGAGGCGCCCCGCGAGCGTCGGGTGCTCGACCCGCCAGTCTTTGACCTCGAGGATCGTCTCGCCGATCGTCGGCGTGTGCTCGGGGTACCGGTTCTCGATCGAGCGGCCGACCATCGAACGGATGATGCGGTCCTCGTCGACCTGACCGGCCTCGACCGGGTACGTCTCGACGGTCTTGCCGTCCCGGATGACAGTCACGGCGTCGGACACCGCGGCGATCTCGTTGAGCTTGTGGGAGATCATCAAGCAGGTGATCCCCTTCGCCTTGAGTCCGAGCATGAGATTCAGGAGGTTCTCGGAGTCGTCCTCGTTGAGGGCCGAGGTCGGCTCGTCGAGGATGAGCAGCTTGACGTCCTTGGAGAGGGCCTTCGCGATCTCGACGAGTTGCTGCTGACCGACGCCGAGTGTCTTGATCTGCGTGTCCGGGTCGATCTCCAAGCCGACTCGGGCGAGGAGGTCCAGCGTGCGCTGTCGCTCCTCCTGCCAGTCGATGAGCCCGCGACCGACGATCTCGTTGCCGAGGAAGATGTTCTCGGTAACCGTCAGTTCCGGGATGTGCGCCAATTCCTGGTGGATGATGACGATGCCGGCGTGCTCGGACGACTTGATCCCCTTGAAGTGGACCTCCTCGCCCTGGTAGACGATCGCGCCGCTGTAGGTGCCGGACGGGTAGACCCCTGAAAGGACCTTCATCAGGGTCGACTTTCCGGCGCCGTTCTCGCCGCAGATCGCGTGGATGTCACCTCGGCGTACGGCCATCGTGACCCCGTCGAGCGCTCGTACGCCGGGGAAGTCTTTTGTGATCTGCCGCATCTCGAGGATGTAGGGCGCGTCAGGCATCGTTGCCTCCAGGCGGGTCGTCGTCGACCGCAACGGATGGGGCGACGGATGTCGCTCCGGACCGCCACGCTGTCGGGGAGTCTAGGGGTGGGCATGGTCGTTGCCGCCGGGATACGGCATCGCGCTGGGTAACGATCCGGCATCGTTCAGCACGCTTCACCAGGACAGGACGGCCGCCGCCGCGCCTCCCCGGGACGGCGCCGGTCGCTATCGTCGTCAGATGAACCGGACGGGTGAGCAACGGCTCCGGAAGCGCGAGAGAAACTGGCGACTCGTCGCCGTCGACGTCGACGGCACGCTTCTGACCAGCGATCACAGACTGACGACCGGCGTGATCGAGGCAGTGCGGGCAGCGCGAGCGCGCGGCCTCGAGATCGTCCTGACGACGTCTCGACCGCCGGCCGCTCTCTGGCCGATCCTGGAGGAGCTGGGCCTCGTCGAACCGGCGGAGTTCGTCGGTTCGCAGGGCGCGTTGACGGGCACATTCACCGCCGACGGCCGGTTGCGCGAGGTCGACCGGAGGCCGATGCCGCTCGACCTGGCCCGCAAGACGGTCGATGACGCGCTCCGCGCCGGGCTCGCTGTCAACTGGTACGCGGGTGACGCCTGGCTCGTCAGCCACGTCGACGACCAGGTCCGCCGCGAGGCGCGCGTGGTCGGCTGCGAACCTGTGGTCGCCGACCTCGCTGCGCAAGTGGAGGGTCCCGACAAGTTGCTGGTCATCGCGCCACCGGGCGACTCGGATGTCCTCGCGGCGGTGTCGGGGGCGCTTCCTGCCGGGCTGCACGCCCAGACGTCCAACCCGACCTACCTCGAGATCACCCGTGCGGACGTCGACAAGGCGTCCGCGCTCCGGGACCTCTGCCGGCGCCATGGCGTGGCGCACGACGACGTCGCCGCGATCGGCGACGGGATGAACGACATGGCGATGCTGGCCTTCGCCGGGTTCGCCGTGGCCCCGGCGAACGCCCGTCCGGCCGTCCTCGAGTACGCTGACCTCGTGGTCCCCACGAACGACGAGGACGGCGTCGCGCGGGCCCTGGAGGCGCTGGTCGCGGCCCCGGGCTGACGTGTCGGTCGACGTCCGTCGGGGTGACGTCACGGCACACCCGCCTCCCCCCAGCGCGGCGCGGGCGGGACGTGGGTGCCGGGCACGACGACGATGTCGAGACCGGCGGTCTTGAGGGCGTTCAGCGCGCGCTGGTCGGCGCCGGACGCGGTGACCAGCGCCGAGACGCGCCCGACGGGCGCGATCCGGCCGAGGTGGACCTCGCCGATGGCCGTGCCCTCGGCGAGTGCGACCGTCCGACCGGCCGAGGCGACGAGCCTCTGCTTCATCCCGGTGGCGGCGAGGTCGATGTGGGTGGCGCCGTGCTCGGCGTGGACGCCGGAGCACTCGACGAACGCCACGTCAGCGTGGACGTCGTCGAGCACCGACGCGGCCATCGGGTCGACCAAGGCGTGCGCGGCCGGGTGCAGCGTCCCCCCGGTGACGACCACGGAGATCCGGGGCCACGCCGCCTCGAGCTCGAGCGCGACGGTGAGGCCGTTCGTGATGACGACGACGTCGCTCAGATCCGTCCGCGCGACCAGCGCCCGGGCGAGGGCTGCTCCGGCGGGTCCCGCGTCGAGCAGCACGGACGCACCGTGCGCGACGAGATCGGCCGCCGCCGTCCCGATCTCGGCAAGCGCGGGCTCGACGTCCGTGGGGCCGTCCCCACCCGCCGAGCCGGCCCGTCGCCGTGCGACGGCGCCGCCGCGAACGCGTCGAACCGCCTTGACCCCGTCGAGCGCATCGAGGTCGGAGCGGACCGTGACGTCCGAGATCCCGAACGCCTCGGACAGGTCCGTCACCCGCACGAACCCACGCTCCGCGATGAAGGAGACCATCCGCTCGCGACGCAAGGCCGCGGGCAACGGTTCGGTCTCCTTGTCGGGCACCCCTGTACTTTCGACCCCTTGCGATCGCTGGTCAAGTCGGCCTGCAATGTGAACGATGCCACGTGGCCGTTCGATACGTATCAGCCGCGCGTCGACTTGTCCGCTGACGTGGCACAACAAGGTGGTCGCAACGACGCCGGCACGGTCGGTGTGACGTCCGTCACAGGGTGTGACCTGCGCGAACAGACTTCGTCACGTCACCGGGGGCAGGTCGACCCTGCGCAACGAGAAAGGGATCGCGGGGCGTCGGGCACACCCTCGGTGGCTGAAACGCGGGTGAGCGCACCAACCCCCGGCATTTTCGCTGTCGTAAGCGTTCATATGGTTTCGATGCCGTGCCGTCGCAACACCGGTGAAACTTGCCGACGTAAGCGTTTGCTTCTGCCGCCACGCTGACGGTCGACCTTCAGAGTCCTTGCGCTAGCCGGTAGTACGCCTGGTTCCACTTGACCTCGCGGGCGAAGGAACGCGCCGTCGTCGCGGAGTCGATGACGAGGAGCTCGGTGCGCGCCATCGTGCGGGTGACTGCTCGGATGCGCGGAGGAGGCTCTCTGCTCAGCCTCGGCGTGGCGGTGCGGTGCTGGCACGCACCACGAGGACCGGAGGGATCGACTCGACGTCGGTGTCAGACCCCGCCTCCCCCGGCGGCGTCGCCTCTGCGGCGGCGTCGCGAGACTGCAGCGCCGCCACGAGCCGGTCGATGCAGCGCTGGCCGAGGGTCACGAAGTCCTGGCGCACCGTGGTCAGCGGCGGCGAGAAGAAGGCGGTCCCCTCGGCGTCGTCGAAGCCGACCACCGACACCTCGCCCGGGACGGCTACGCCGGACTCCGCGAAGGCGCGCAGGAGACCCAGGGCGAGCTGGTCGTTCGCGGCGAAGATCGCGGTGGGGAGGGCGGGCCCGCCCGCGCGGGCTTGCGCCACCATCTCCCGGCCGGCCTCGTACCCGCGTTCGGCAGACCAGTCCCCTCCGATCGGCTCCGCGGGCGGCAGGCCCCAGCGCGCACGTTCGGCACGCCAGCCGTCGATCCGCATCCGCGCGTCGAGCCAGTCGGTGGGCCCGCTCAGGTGCGTGACGTCGCGGTGGCCGAGGTCCAGGAGGTGTCGCGTGGCGAGCAC
The DNA here is from genome assembly GCA_029975645.1 of Actinomycetales bacterium. Taxonomy (GTDB): domain Bacteria; phylum Actinomycetota; class Actinomycetes; order Actinomycetales; family JAHECE01; genus JAHECE01. The sequence continues at coordinate 2,328 of JARKOU010000252.1, read as the reverse complement.
CGCACCCGCTTCCTGATCCACCGCGACGGTCTGGAAGCCCGGCCCGGAGGGCTCCCCCGTGGCCACCATGACCACGGGCACGCTCGTGGCGACCGCCCTGGCCGCGACCACGGCATCCGTCTGAGGGGCGATGACCACCACGCCCTCGACCGCCTGCCCCCGGAAGTGGTCGAGCGCCGCCGCGACCGAGGCGTGCGTGGGGTGCCGGACCACGGCGAGGCTCAGGTAGTACCCGGCGTCGCGCGCGGCGTCCTCGACCGCGAGCAGCGTGCTCGTCGGCCCGAACCGGGCCTCGCCCGTGGTGAGCACGCCGATGACGTGCGAGCGGCGGGTGACGAGAGCCCGCGCGGCCACGTTGCGCCGGTACCCGAGTTCCTCGATCGCCGCGTTCACGCGGGCCCGGGTCTCCGGGCGCACGCTCGGGTGGTCGTTGAGCACGCGCGAGACCGTCTGGTGCGAGACGCCGGCGAGCCGCGCGACGTCGGTCATCCCCGGTTGGCGCGACGGAGCGCCGGCTCGGTACGAGGTCGGCACGGCGGTCCTAGCCCTCCGCGAGTTCCCGCGCGAGTTCGCTGGCGCGCGCGTGGGCCGCGATCGCGGCGTCGACGACGGCGCCGCGCACCCCGGCGACGTCGAGGCGGTGCAGCGCGGCCACCGTGGTCCCAGCCGGGGAGGAGACCCGCTCGCGCAGCACGGCCGGGTGCTCGCCGGTCTCGGCCGCGAGCGCGCCGGAACCGAGCACGGTCTGGGTCGCCAGGGTGGTGGCGACCTGACGACCGAGGCCCAGGAGCACGCCCGCCTCGGCGAGCGCGTCGATGAGGTAGAAGACGTACGCAGGCCCGGAGCCGGAGATCGCGGTCACGGCGTCCTGGTCCTTCTCCGCCACGCGCACCACGACGCCGGTGGGTGCCAGGAGGGACTCCGCGGTCGCGAGGTGCTCCTCGCGGGCCGCCGCGCCCGCGCTGATAGCGCTCACCCCGCGCCCGATCGTGGCGGGCGTGTTGGGCATGACGCGCACCACGGGCACGCCGTCGGGCAGCCGGCTCTCGTAGAACGCGCACCCGAGCCCTGCGGCGACGCTGAGCACGAGCGTCTCGGGGCTCACCGCCGGCGCGATCTCGGCGAGCACGCCGGCCACGTCCTTGGGCTTGACCGCGATGACCACGACGTCGGCACCGCGGGCGGCATCGGCGCCGCGGTCCGCGTGCCGGACCCCGCGCTCGGCCGCCACCTGAGCGGCCCGGCCCGGTACGGCGTCGACCACGACGACGTCCCGCTGCGGCGCACCCGGGGCGGTCAGGCCGGCGAGGATCGCGCCGCCCATGACGCCGGTACCGATGAGGGCCACACGCTGGTTCATCTCCACTGGTCCACTTTCACATGGGGAACGCGTCGTAGAGGACGGGGACGACGGCGGCCGGCCCCTCGAGCACGAACAGGGCGGTGCCGTTGGTCCAGACGGCCCGCGCCGACCCGCCCGTGCCGGAGATGACCACGCGACCCACCGGCTCGCCGGCGACCGTGACCGCCTCGTCTCGGGGAGCGACCGGCTGGGTGGTCGCGGTGGGCTCGGCCGCGGACCCGGCGGTGGGCTCGGTGGGCGCCTGCGCGAGCAGGGCCGTCTGGGCAGCCGTGGCCGCGTCCGCCGTCGCGTACTGGGCGGCGAGCAGGCTCACCTGCTGCGCGCCGTCGGTGTAGGTCAGGTCGTAGGCCTCGAGGGCGCCGGCGTCGATGGCCCCGGGCGCCTCCGCCTGATCCGCGACGGCGAAGGCGAGCACCGTGTCCGGGAGCGCCTGCTGGAACGGTGTGGTCGTGTCTCGGGCGACCGGGGCGATCGTGGGCGTGGGGGTCGGCAGGACCACCGGCGTCGGCGACGCTTCGGGCGCGCCGCCCCCACCGAGGAGGAGTGCGGCCCCGGCGCCGGCCGCGACCAGGACGACGAGCAGGACCGTGAACCCGATCCACAGGCCCCGCCGGCGCCGCTGGCGGCGCCTCGAGGGACGACGCGGGACTCCGCTCGGGGAGGACAGCAGCGGCGCCCAGGAGGCGTCCGGCTCGTCCGGCTGGTGTCCCATCACGCTCCCGTGCCGCTCGCCGTCGCTCTGCCATCGCACTGACCTGCATCGAAGCGTAGGACGGAGAAGCGTTCGGGGCGCGCGCGGCAGGCCGGGGGCGAGGATGTCGGTGCTCGCCGTTACGGTCCGGGGCATGACCAAGACGGCGAACGCGGCCCGGGCGGCCAAACCCGGCTTCCGCTGCGCGGAGTGCGGGTGGACCGCCGCCCGCTGGGCGGGACGGTGCGGGGAGTGTCAGGCCTGGGGCACGCTC
>JARKOU010000248.1 GCA_029975645.1 Actinomycetales bacterium | reverse complement strand
GCCCCCCCCCCACGACGCGGCCCACGGGCCGCACCGCAGGACAACGCACCCGACGCAGGGAGGGACCATGGGCAGCGAGGCTCACCGCGTGCACGGAGCGCCGGTCGACGGTCGACGGCGGGTCCTCCTGAAGTTGTCCGGCGAGGTCTTCGGCGGCGGGAAGGTGGGCCTCGACGCGGACGTGGTCGCCGCCGTCGCCCGGGAGATCGCCGAGGCCGCGAAGGCGGGCGTCCAGGTCGCGATCGTGGTGGGCGGCGGGAACTTCTTCCGCGGCGCCACCCTCTCGGCCAGTGGGCTCGACCGTGCCCGGGCCGACTACATGGGGATGCTCGGCACGGTGATGAACTGCCTGGCACTCCAGGACTTCCTCGAGAAGGCGGGCGTGGACACGCGTGTCCAGACCGCCATCACCATGGGTCAGGTGGCCGAGCCCTACATCCCGCGGCGCGCGATCCGGCACCTCGAGAAGGGGCGCGTGGTCATCTTCGGCGCCGGCGCGGGCATGCCGTACTTCTCCACCGACACGGTCGCGGCCCAGCGGGCGCTCGAGACGCACTGCGTCGAGGTGCTCATGGCCAAGAGCGGGGTCGACGGCGTCTACACGGCGGACCCGCAGCGTGACCCGGACGCGCGGCGCCTGGACCACGTCACGTACGACGAGGCGCTCCGAACCGGCCTCAAGGTGGTCGACGCCGCGGCGTTCAGCCTGTGCATGGACAACGGCCTGGACATGCGCGTCTTCGGCATGGTTCAGCCGGGGAACGTCACGCGGGCGCTCCTGGGTGAGAAGATCGGCACGCTCGTGACCTCCCATGGTCGCGGCGACGGCGTGCAGTCGGGCGATGACCCGCACACGGAGACGAAGGAGCAGCGGTGATCGACGAGACCCTCTTCGAGGCCGAGGAGAAGATGGACAAGGCGGTCGAGGTCGCTCGTGAGGAGTTCGCCGCGATCCGCTCCGGCCGTGCCAACGCGGCCATGTTCCACAAGGTCCTCGTGGACTACTACGGCGCGCCCACCCCGCTGCAGCAACTGGCCTCCTTCACCATCCCGGAGGCCCGCACGGTCCTGATCTCCCCCTACGACAAGGGGTCCATGGCCGCGGTTCGCAAGGCGATTCGCGACTCCGACCTCGGCGTCAACCCCACCGACGACGGCGCCGTGATCCGCGTGGTCCTGCCCGCCCTCACCCAGGAGCGCCGCCGGGAGTACGTGAAGCTCGCCAAGCACAAGGGCGAGGAGGCGCGAGTCTCGGTCCGCAACATCCGCAGGCGCGCGAAGGAGGAACTCGACCGCATCGCGAAGGAGGGCGAGGCGGGCGAGGACGAGGTGGCCCGGGCGGAGAAGGAACTCGAGCACCTGACCAAGCGGCACGTCGACCTCATCGACGATCTCATGACCCACAAGGAGCGCGAGCTCCTCGAGGTCTGAGACCGGGATCCGGTGACCCAGATGAGCGCACCCCCGGACCGTCCGCTGACGCGGCGCGAGTTGCGTGACGCTGCCCGGCGGGCGGCGGAGGCCCCAGCGACCGCGGGCGACGGCGATCCGGACCGCGCGTCCGACCACGCCGCAGCGGAGGTCGCGTCCGAGCCGGCCCCCGCTGAGGTCGTGCCTGACGCCGACGCCGGTGAATCCGAGACGGATCCGGCGTCGGCTGCCGACGTGCCGGAACGTGGCGGCCGCCTGCCGGAGAGTGACGCCACCGCCGACGCCGCGGACGACGAGGTCCCGGACGCCGACACTGGGGAGGGTGCCACGCCGGACGCGGACGCGGAGACGGCGGATACGGAGACCGCGAACACGGACGCGGACGCGGAGGATGCGGACGGCGAGACTGAAGCGCACACCGCGGACGCGGAGACGGACACGGACACCGCGGACGCGGAGGATGCGGACACCGCGGACGCGGAGACGGACACGGACACCGCGGACGCGGAGGATGCGCACACCGCGGACGCGGAGACGGACACGGACACCGCGGACGCGGAGGATGCGGACACCGAGCCTGAAACGGACACCGCGGACGCGGAGACGGCGGATGCGGACACCGGCCGCGAGGACACCGCATCCAGTGCGGGGGAGCGCGCGGAGGCGACGCCCGACGGGGTCGCGACATCTGATGAGGCCTCGACCGTCGTCCTCCCGGCCACCCGACGTCGCCGCGACGTCGCAGCCTCGGAGCCCGCGCCGCCGAGCCGGGCGGGGCGCAACCTTCCCGTCGCCACCGGCGTCGGCCTCGGCCTGGGCGGGTTGCTGCTGGTCAGCCTCTTCATCCGGCCGGAGGCGTTCGTTGTCCTGGCCGTCATCGCGGCGGGCGGCGGGCTGTGGGAGTTCGCGATCGCGCTGCGGTCCAAGAACATCCGGATCCCGCTGCTGCCGCTGCTGGTGGGATCGACGGGCATGCTCGTCTCGGCCTACGTCGCCGGGCCGGAGGCGCTCGTGGTCGCCTTCATGCTCACCGCCGGTGGTGTGTTCGTCTGGCGTGTGATCGACGGCGGCGGCATGCAGGCGCTGCGCGACGCCGGCGCCGGCATCCTGGCCGCGGCGTACATCCCGTTCCTCACGTCGTTCGCCGTCCTCATGATCGCGGCGCCCGACGGCGCGTGGCGGGTGCTCTACGCGATCTCCCTGGTCGTGGCGAACGACGTGGGTGGCTACGCCGCAGGTGTGCTCTTCGGGAAGCACCCGATGGCCCCCACGATCAGCCCCAAGAAGTCCTGGGAGGGAGCCGCGGGCTCGGTGGTCCTCGCGGCCGTCGTGGGCGTCGGGCTCATGTGGTGGTTCTTCGACGGACCGCTGTGGACCGGGGCGGTGATCGGACTCTTCGCCGTCGCGGCGGCCACCGTGGGCGACCTCTCGGAGTCCCTCATCAAGCGCGACCTGGGTTTGAAGGACATGGGCACGCTCCTGCCCGGGCACGGCGGGATCCTCGACCGCCTCGACTCGATGCTCGTCGCCTCGCCCGTGGTCTACGGCAGCCTGACGCTCGCCCTCGCCTTCGCCGCGTGACCCCTGGGGCCGGGTGCCGGACCGGCGCCGGCGACGCCGCGCCGTCGGCCATGTCTCCCGCGCGTGCCACAATCGATGCCGCCATGCCTCACGCAGACACGCCGCCCGCGGCGCCCACGACCCCGCCCGCGACGCGGCCGCTGCTCACGCTTGCCGCCCCGCGGCGGGGCAAGCCGCCCGTTCACCTGGCCGACCTCGCCCCGGCGGACCGCGCCGCCGTCGCGCGCGAGCACGGCCTGCCCGGCTTCCGCGCCGATCAGCTCTCCCGCCACTACTTCGCGCACTTCACCCGCGACGCGGCGCGCATGACGGACCTGCCGGCCGCCGGCCGGGCCGAGTTGGTGGGAGCCCTGCTCCCCGAACTGGTCACCGAGGTGCGCACCCTGGAGGCGGACCGCGGGACCACGCGCAAGACGCTCTGGGCCCTGCACGACGGCGCCCGCGTGGAGTCCGTGCTGATGCGCTACGCGGAGCGCACCACGCTGTGCGTCTCGAGCCAGGCGGGGTGCGGGATGGCCTGCCCGTTCTGTGCCACCGGTCAACTCGGCCTCACCCGCAACCTCTCGACCGCGGAGATCGTGGAGCAGGTGCGCCTGGCGGCCGCGGCGTCCCGCGACGGCGCGCTCCCGGGCGGGTCCACCCGCCTGACCAACGTGGTGTTCATGGGCATGGGTGAGCCGCTCGCCAACTACGGCGCCGTGCTCGCCGCCGTCCGCCGCATGGTGGAGCCACCACCGGCCGGCCTGGGCCTCTCGGCGCGCAACGTCACGGTCTCGACCGTGGGCCTGGTGCCGGCGATCGACCGTCTCGCCGGCGAGGGCATCCCGGTGACGCTCGCGCTCTCGCTGCACGCCCCGGACGACGAGTTGCGGTCCGAACTGGTTCCGATCAACACCCGCTACGGCGTGGACGAGGCGCTGGACGCCGCCCACCGCTACTTCCGGGCCACCGGCCGGCGTGTGAGCATCGAGTACGCCCTGATCCGGGACGTCAACGACCACGCCTGGCGCGCCGGCCTGCTCGCGGAGAAGCTCCTGGCTCGGGGACGTGGCTGGGTGCACGTCAACCCGATCCCGCTCAATCCGACGCCGGGCTCGAAGTGGACGGCGAGTGAACCCGGCGTCGAGGAGGAGTTCGTGGCACGGTTACGCCAGGCGGGCATCCCGACCACGATCCGGGACACCCGCGGACGCGACATCGACGGGGCGTGTGGCCAGTTGGCGGCAGAGGAGTGCTGACGTGAGCGACGAGGCGACTCAGGGCGCCACCACGGCCCCTGCGGCCGGCACGGCGACGGCGGCGGACGAGAAGCCGACGGCGCCGCGCACGAGCGGCGACGGCATGTTCCCGCGCGTCGGGCGCTGGAGCCGGGGGTACGACCCCGAGCAGGTGGACGACTTCTTCGCGCGCGCCCGGGTGGCGTACGAGGGACCGCTCGAGGTGTCCCTGCGGGGTGACGACGTGCGTGGTGCGGCATTCGACCTCGTGCGGGGCGGGTACGCCCCGAGCAGCGTCGACGGCGCTCTGGACCGCCTCGAGGGTGCCTTCGTGCGGCGCGAGCGCGCGGCGTTCGTCGGCAAGCGCTCGCAGCAGGAGTGGATGGCCATGGTCGCCGAGCGGGCGACCACGCTGTATCCGAGGCTCGTGCGTCCCGCGGGGGCGCGCTTCGCGCCGCCGGAGCACGGCCACGGATACGCCGCCGAGGACGTCGATGCCGTGCTCGACCGCCTGGTCGCGTACTTCGACTCCGGCGCGGCCCTCACGTCCGCGGAACTGCGCACGGCCACGTTCCGGTCTGCCCGTGGAGCGCGCGCCTACGCCGAGGGCCCGGTCGATGCGTTCCTGGCCCGCGCCGTCGAGGTCCTGCTGGCGGTCGAGTGAACGCGAGCGCACCTCGGTCGGTCGCGATCCTCGGATCGACGGGGTCCATCGGCACGCAGGCGCTCGAGGTGATGGCTGCGGCCGAGGGCGCGTTCACGCTCGCCGCACTGGCGGCCGGGGGAACCCGGCCGGACCTGCTCGCCGAGCAGGTGGTGGCCTGGCGTCCGGACCTCGTGGCCGTCGCCGTCGGCGACCCAGCGGACCTGCGCGCCCGGATCGCGGAGGTGGCCCGGGCCGCGGGTCTGCCGGTGCCGGCGCCCGAGATCCTCTCGGGCCCGGATGCGGCCACCCACGTTGCCGGGGCGGGTGCCGACGTGGTCCTCAACGGCATCACCGGCTCCATCGGGCTCGAGCCGACTCTCGCCGCCCTGGCCGCCGGCTCCACGCTGGCGCTGGCGAACAAGGAGTCGCTGGTGGTGGGCGGCGCGCTGGTCAAGGACGCGGTCCGGCACCCCGGTCAGATCGTGCCCGTGGACTCCGAGCACTCGGCGATCGCGCAGGCGCTCCGGAGCGGGGCGGCGGGCGAGGTGCGGCGACTGGTCCTGACCGCCTCCGGAGGGCCCTTCCGCGGCCGTTCCCGGGCGGACCTGGTGGACGTGACGCCGGCGCAGGCCCTCGCGCACCCGACGTGGTCCATGGGGCCGGTCGTGACGATCAACTCCGCCACGCTGGTCAACAAGGGCCTCGAGCTGATCGAGGCCCACCTGCTCTTCGACGTGCCGGTGACCGACATCGCGGTCGTGGTCCACCCGCAGTCCGTGGTGCACTCGATGGTCGAGTTCGTGGACGGCTCGACCATCGCCCAGGCGTCGCCGCCGGACATGCGCCTGCCGATCGCGCTCGGACTCGCCTGGCCGGACCGCCTCCCGGGCGCGGCGCGCCCCTGCGCGTGGGACGTGCCCACGGCGTGGACGTTCGAGCCCGTGGACGACGACGTGTTCCCCGCTCTGCGGCTCGCGAGGGCCGCCGTCGAGGCCTCGCCCACCCATCCCGCGGTGCTCAACGCCGCCAACGAGGAGGCGGTGGCGGCGTTCGTGGCCGGACGCATCGGGTTCCTCGACATCGTCGCCTCGGTGGAGCGGGTGCTTGCGGAGCACGGCGGAACCGCGGCCGACGGTCTGACGCTCGGCGTCCTGCAGGACGTCGAGCGCTGGGCGCGGCGGCGGGCGAACGAGGTCATCGGAGGCCTCTCGCGCTGAGGGGCCGGTCTCCCGCGGACGGGCGGGGGCGCTCGCGGTGGGTGCTCGGCGCGTCGCTGCCGACCCGGCTCTCGGTTCGGGATCAGCGCGCTCCCAGGTTCGCGGGGGATGATGGAGGTTGTTCCCGTCCCTGGCGAGAGGTGTCCGGCGTGGCCGTCATCGGCGTGATCGTGGTCCTCGTGGGCGTGATGATCTCGATCGCGTTGCACGAGGTCGGCCACATGGTCCCGGCCAAGCGGTTCGGGGTGAAGGTGACCAAGTACATGGTCGGCTTCGGGCACACGCTGTTCTCCCGCACGCGGGGGGACACGGAGTACGGCATCAAGGCGATCCCCCTCGGCGGCTACGTCCGCATGATCGGGATGTATCCGCCCGCCCGCGCGGCGGCGGACGGCCGCCCCCGCGAGGGATTCTTCGCGAGCCTTGCCGAGGACGCCCGTCAGGTGAGCGCCGAGGAGGTCGGCCCGGGCGAGGAATCGCGCACGTTCTACTCGCTGTCGGTGCCCAAGAAGCTCGTGGTGATGCTCGGTGGGCCGGGCATGAACCTGCTGATCGCCGTCGTCCTCATCGCGGTGGTGGTGGTCGGCTTCGGGACACCGGCCTACACCAACACGCTCGGCGCCGTCGCCCCGTGCATCGCGCCCGCGGACGCGGAGAGCGGCTGCGCACCGGGCGACCCCGCCGCACCGGGGGCCGCAGCCGGCCTCGAGGCGGGCGACACGGTACTGAGCTGGAACGGCGTCGAGGTCAGCGACTGGGCTGGTGTCTCGGCCGCGATCCGAGCCAGCGGGACTGACCCCGCGACCGTCGTCGTGCTGCGCGACGGCGAGACCCTCACGCTGACGGTGACCCCCGTGCTGGCCGAGCGTCCCGTGTACGCCGAGGACGGCACGGCGCTGACGGAGGAGAACGGCGATCCGGTGACGCAGGAGGTCCCCTTCGTCGGGATCGGGCCGGCGTACGAGCGCGTGCCCCAGGCGATCACCGCCGTGCCGGCCCTCACGTGGGACGCGGTCGCGCAGACCGTGGGCGTGGTCGCGACCATCCCGCAGCAGGTGGTCGATGCCTGGCAGGCCGCGGTGGGCGGGCAGGAACGCGGCGACGGCGTCATGAGCCTGGTGGGCGTCGGGCGGATCGCGGGCGAGATCACCTCGGTCCAGGCGAGCGTTTACACCACGTCCGACCGCGTGGCGGACCTCCTGGGCCTCCTCGCCTCCCTGAACATCGCGCTGTTCGTCTTCAACCTCATCCCGCTGCCGCCCCTGGACGGCGGGCACGTCGCGGGCGCGCTGTGGGAGGGGCTGCGACGCCGGGTCGCGCGGCTGCGGAACCGGCCGGACCCGGGGCCGGTGGACGTCGCCCGGGCGATCCCCCTGGCGTACGTGGTGGTCGTCGGACTCATCGGGATGAGCCTGGTGCTCGTCTACGCCGACATCGTGGCCCCGGTCACCCTTGGCGGCTGACGTCATCGCGCGCCGTCGTCGTCGGGCGATAATGCTGTGGTGACCTCGATCTCCCTCGGCATGCCCAGCGTCAAGGAAGCCCCGCCCGTCCTGGCGCCCCGCCGCCCTACCCGCAAGATCAAGGTGGGGTCGCTCTACGTGGGCGGTGACGCCCCGATCAGCGTGCAGTCGATGACCACCACGCAGACCGCGGACGTCAACGCCACGCTTCAGCAGATCGCCGCGCTCACCGCCGCGGGCTGCGACATCGTCCGGGTGGCGTGCCCCACCCAGGACGACGCCGACGCCCTCGCCACGATCGCGCGCAAGTCGCAGATCCCGGTGATTGCGGACATCCACTTCCAGCCCCGCTACGTCTTCGACGCAATCGAGGCCGGGTGCGCCGCGGTGCGCGTGAACCCAGGGAACATCAAGAAGTTCGACGACAAGGTCAAGGAGATCGCCCAGGCCGCCAAGGACCACGGCGTCTCGCTCCGGATCGGCGTGAACGCGGGGTCGCTCGACCCGCGGCTCCTGGCCAAGTACGGCAAGGCGACGCCCGAGGCGCTCGTGGAGTCCGCCGTCTGGGAGGCCTCGCTGTTCGAGGAACACGACTTCCACGACTTCAAGATCTCGGTCAAGCACAACGACCCGGTCATCATGGTGCGGGCCTACGAGATGCTCTCCGAGCGCGGCGACTGGCCGCTCCACCTCGGCGTCACCGAGGCCGGCCCGGCGTTCCAGGGCACCATCAAGTCCGCGACGGCGTTCGGGGCGCTGCTCTCGAAGGGCATCGGCGACACGATCCGCGTGTCCCTCTCCGCTCCTCCCGTGGAGGAGGTCAAGGTCGGGATCCAGATCCTGCAGGCGCTGAACCTCCGGCCGCGCAAGCTCGAGATCGTCTCGTGCCCCTCGTGCGGGCGCGCGCAGGTGGACGTCTACACCCTCGCCGAGCGGGTGACCGCGGGGCTCGAGGGCATGGAGGTGCCGCTGCGGGTTGCCGTCATGGGCTGCGTGGTCAACGGACCGGGTGAGGCCCGGGAGGCGGACCTCGGGGTCGCGTCCGGCAACGGCAAGGGCCAGATCTTCGTGCGCGGTGAGGTCATCAAGACGGTGCCGGAGTCGATGATCGTGGAGACGCTCATCGAGGAGGCCATGCGGCTGGCCGAGGAGATGGAGGCCGAGGACCACGCGGCGGGAGGTCCGGTCGTCACGGTGCGCTGAGCGCTACCGTCGCCGCCATGGCCATCTGGAGGCGCGGCGGCGTGTCGGACGACCGGCTCGCGGTGCGGCCCCTCGAACCCGCCGACCGGGACGAGGCGCTGGCGCTGTGCCGGCGCGATCCGGTGGCCGCGGTCCTCGCGGGGACGTTCGTCGAGGCGTTGGGGTCCGCGCCACGATCCGTACCGCTGCTCGGCGTGGTGGGTGGCGGGCGGCTCGTCGCGATGTGCTGGTCCGGGGCGAATCTCGTGCCGGTGGCCGCGGGACCGGATGCGATCCAGGCCATCGCCGATGCCCAGCGCCGGCGCGGGCGGCGCTGCTCGTCGATCGTCGGCCCGGCCGAGCAGGTCCTGCCGCTGTGGGACCTGCTGCGCCCGTGGTGGTCAGCGCCGCGCGAGGTGCGGTCGGACCAGCCGTCGCTCGCCATCGCGCGGGACCCGCTCGTGGCAGACGACCCGGCCGTGCGCCGCTCCCGGCCCGAGGACTTCGACGTGCTGTTCCCTGCGTGCGTCGCGATGTTCACCGAGGAGGTCGGGTATTCGCCGGTGATCGGGGGCAACGCGTACGAGAGCCGGGTGCGCGAGCTGATCGAGACCGGCCGGTCCTTCGTGCGCATCGACCGCGGGCCTAGCGGGCCGCGAGTGGTCTTCAAGGCGGAGCTGGGTGCCGTCGCCCTCGGCGTGGCCCAGGTGCAGGGCGTGTGGGTGGACCCCGAGTACCGGGGTCGCGGGATCGCGCAGGCGGGGATGGCCGCCGTCGTCCGCACCGCACTCGCCGAGGTGGCGCCCACCGTGTCGCTGTACGTCAACGCCTACAACGCGCCGGCGCTCGCGGTGTACCGGCGCGTGGGCTTCGAGCAGGTGGGGACGTACGCGACCGTGCTGTTCTGACCCGGCCGTCCGTCGACCCCTCGCCGTCTCGCGATCGCCCCGGCGGACCGCGAACATCCCGGCAGACCGCGACCACCCAGGCACACCCCGAACACCCGGGCACATCGCGACCACCCAGGCACACCGCGAACACCCCGCCAAACCGCGAACACCCCGCCAAACCGCGAACATCGAGGCGAAAGGCGAACTCCCGGAGTTCGCGTTCCGCCGCCTTGTTCGCGATTTGCCGAGGTGTTCGCGATTCGGCCGGTGGCTACGTCCGGGCGGACGGCCCGCGCCCCCTCCCCAGACGGCTCTGCGGTCACGCCGTCCACCGAGGGCCAGGGGCGTGCAACGCGTCGGGCCGCAGGCGCCCGAGGCTGGTCCGATGACCGGGAACGTCGGCACTTCGAACGTCCGCGGCGCCGCTCCTGCGCAGGCCCTGACTCGGGCCGAGATCCTCCTGGGCGCCACCGACCGTGAACTCCGGGCGCTCGTGCGCTCGGGTGAACTCGAGCGGTTGCACCGCGAGACGTATCTCAGGGGCGGCCGTGACCTGAGACGGGAGGATCGCTACCGGCTCCGCGTCGAGGCGTACGTGCGGCGCCGGCGGCAGGACGGCTTCGATCCGGCTCTCGCGGGGCCGTCCGCCGCCGTCATCCTCGGCCTTCCTCTCTTCGGGCCCGCGCCGGATGGGATCTACGTGGTCGGCACCGGATCCGGTGGTCGCGCGTCGCGCGGCCTCGCCATCCCGGTCGCGCGCCCGCCCGCCGCCGACGTCGGCACGGTCGGCGGCCTCCGACTGGTCGCTCCGGCGCGAACGGTGCTCGACGTCGCCCGGCTGCGGTCGTTGACCGCCGGGGTGGTGGCCGCGGACGCGGCGCTCCGGTTCGCGCGGTGCACCGCGGACGACCTCCGTGCTGCGCTCGACCACCTCGGCGGCCACAAGGGTGTCGCCGCCTCTCGGGCGTGCGCGGACCTCGCGGATGCCCGGTCCGAGAGCCCGGGGGAGTCATGGAGCGCCGTCGTCCTCCACGTCAACGGCCTCCCTCGGCCGGAACGGCAGGAGACGTTCCACGACGATCGCGGGCCGATCGGCCGCTCGGACTTCTGGTGGCCGGACCGGCGCACGGTCGGCGAGTTCGACGGCAAGGTCAAGTA
>JARKOU010000243.1 GCA_029975645.1 Actinomycetales bacterium | reverse complement strand
CCCCCCCCCCCCACCACCGGCGTCGTTCACGTCACCTCGAGCCGGGAACGGGGAGCCGCGCCCGCCCTCGGGCCGGCCCCGATCCGTCACTGCTGCTCAGTGAGCGGCCAGGTACGCCTCGCGGATCTGCTCCGAGATCCGGCCGCGCTCGCTCACCTGGTAGCCGTTCGCACGCGCCCACTCGCGGACCTCGTGCGGGTTGACGCCGTCGCCGCGCTTCGGTGCGCTGCTGCGGCGGGTGGCTGCCGATCGAGCGGCTGCGGGGCGCTCGCCCGTGGCGCGGCGGGCGTGGCCGATCCAGTGGGAGAGAGAATCGCGCAGCGCACGGGCGTTGTCCGAGTTCAGGTCGATCTCGTAGGCCACGCCATCGAGGGCGAAACTGACGGTCTCGGCGGCCTGGTTTCCGTCGACGTCGTCGAGCAGGAGCACTTGAACCTTCTGAGCCATGGGAGCTCCGTTTTCCTTTCGTGACATCGGTCCGACCGGGTTGGGCCGAACCATGATGATCACCCTTACACGGAAATTCCCTACAGTCAAGCAACGTGTGGACAACACACAGGGCGCGGACAGAATTGACGCGCCAGCGCCCCGGCGCTAGGAACCGGCCCCCTCGCCGCGGGCGTCTGCCGCTGCCGATTCTTCCCGCTCCATGCGGGCGAGGGCCGCGCGCTCGCGCCGGTCGGCGTGGATGATCGCGCGGAGCACAATGTAGAAAAGGAAGCCGACGCCGAGCGGCGGCAGGAGCGCGACGATGTTCTCCAACACGGCGATATCGTACGTCGGTACCGTCACCGCGCCCGCGCCGCGACCGTCAGAGCGGCTTCACGAGAGGGAACAGGATCGTCTCGCGGATCCCCAACCCGGTGAGGGCCATCAGGAGGCGGTCGATCCCCATCCCCATCCCGCCCGAGGGCGGCATCCCGTGCTCCATCGCCGCGAGGAAGTCCTCGTCCACGCGCATCGCCTCGGGGTCGCCCTTCGCCGCGAGGAGGGCCTGGGCCTCGAGCCTCTCCCGCTGCACCACCGGGTCCACCAACTCGGAGTACGCCGTCGCCAGCTCGAACCCGCGGATGTAGAGGTCCCATTTCTCCACAACGCCTGGTCGGGAGCGGTGTTCCCTCGTCAGGGGCGACGTCTCGAGCGGGAAGTCCCGGACGAACGTGGGCGCCCAGAGGTGCCGGCCCACCAACTCCTCCCACAGCTGCTCCGTGAGCTTCCCCGCGCTGGCACGGACCACGTCCACACCCACCTCGTGCCGCAGGCAGTGCGCGATCAGCACGTCCAGGGGTGCCTGCGGCGTGATCTCCTCGCCCAGCGCCGCCGAGAGGGAGTCGTAGAGCGAGATCTCAGCCCACTCCCCGCCCAGGGGGTACTCCTCGCCGTCGACCAGACGAACGGTGGTGGAACCGAAGACGTCGAGGGCCGCCGCCTGGACCAGGTCGCGGGTGAGCGCCGCCATCGTGTCGTAGTCGCCGTAAGCCTCGTACGCCTCGAGCATCGCGAATTCCGGCGAGTGGCTGGAGTCCGCCCCCTCGTTCCGAAAGTTTCGGTTGATCTCGAAGACCTTCTCTACTCCGCCCACCACGGCGCGCTTCAGGAACAGTTCTGGCGCGATTCGCATGAACAACTCGATGTCGAACGCGTTCATGTGCGTGACGAACGGCCGCGCCGCCGCACCACCGCTCTGGGTTTGCAGCATCGGGGTCTCCACCTCGGTGAAGCCCCGCGATTCCAGTGCATTTCGCAACGAGCGAACAACACCCGCCCGGATGCGCACCATCGCCCGCGCCTCGGGCCGCACGATCAGGTCGAGGTATCGCTGCCGCACGCGCGATTCCTCGGACGGCACGTGGTGCAGCGTGGGGAGCGGGCGCAGCGCCTTGGCGGCGATCCCCCATTCCCGGGCGAGGACGGAGAGTTCTCCGCGGCGAGAGGAGATCACGCGGCCGGAAGCGAAGAGGTGATCCCCGAGGTCGACGTCGGACTTGAACGCCTCCAGCGACTCGCTCCCGACTTCCCCCTGGCTCAGCATCACCTGGAGCGGGTTGCCGGCGCCGTCCTGGAGGGTCACGAAGCACAACCGGCCCGTGTTGCGCAGGTAGATCACCCGGCCGGCCACACCGACGACGTCGTCGGTCTCCTCCCCGGCGCCCAGGTGGGCGTACGCCTCGCGCACCGCGGCGATCGTGTGGGTCCGGGGCACCCCGACCGGGTATGGATGGCGCCCCTCGGCGAGGAGTCTCGCGCGCTTCTCCCGCCGAACGCGCAACTGCTCGGGAAGGTCACGAGCCGGGCCGACGGTCTCATCGATCACCCGCGCGATCCTAGTGCCGCCCCCAACCACCGCCGAGGTCGAGGGTTCTCGCTCGTGAGGTCGAGG
>JARKOU010000242.1 GCA_029975645.1 Actinomycetales bacterium | reverse complement strand
CCCCCCCCCCCCCCCACGCCGATCCACACCTTTCGTGAGCCGCTGCGGCGAACCAGGAACGATTCGGGACACTCATCGTCCCGGGGTCTCGCCGCGACGAACAGACCACGGATTCTGGAGCCGTCCCGGCCGGAGGACCTGCGCCCCCGCGCACGCACCGGAGTAGCGTCGAAGTCGGCACCCGTTCGGCGGGTGGGCCGCCGTGACGGGTTCCACCGGGAGGTGGCGCGCCGTGGAGATCGAGTTGTTCGTGCACCTGGCCGAGATCGCCGGCGTCTTCGTCGGGTTCGGTGCATTGATCAGCCTGCGGGGCGCGCAGCCGACCGACCTGCATGGCGTGGCCTACCTGCAGGGCGTGCTCTTGCTCGGGGTCTGGGTGGTGGTCGACGCCCTCGTCCCGATCGCCGTGAGCAGGTACGGGGTCAGCGGACACACGCTCTGGCTTTCCTGCGCCCTCGCGGCCCTCACCATCTGGGCCGTCGGCTTGATGCTCTACAGCCGAACCCCGGCCAGCAAGGCATTCGGCGGGAGCCTTGATCGATTCGACCGGCTCTTCCCAGCCGTCGGACTACCGTTGCACATTGCCATCGCCGGCAGTCTGCTCCTGATCATCTTCGGAGTCTTGCCCGGCGTCGACGAGGCGCTGTACGTGACGGCCCTCACCGCAGGGGTGGTCTTCGCCGGTTGGGCACTTCTCATTCTCGTGATCGACCCCGGACGCGAAACTGAGCCCCGTCAGGGAGGCGATTAGCGACGACCGGGTGCTCGCGAACCGGTTCACGTCGAAGCGCCGTCAGGTGAGCCGGTAGTGGTGGATTCCGGATCCTCGGCTGATCGCGGGCACGTGGCGCCACCATCTGAGCAACCCCAACCGGGGTTCCGGTTGCTCGAAGTAGTAGAACGACTCGAGCAGCCGGATGCCCGGGCTCCACGCCTCCACGTCGCGGGGATCCGTCAGGCCCCACCGGATCCGCGCCGCGGAGCCGGTGAAGGCCAGGTGCCAGTTGTCCAGTCGCACCGTCAGGGGCGTCGCGCCGTCGGTCACCACCTCCGCTCCCGGAAACCGTCGCTGCAGACCGATGACCAGGCCTTTGACCTGCGACTCGTCGAAGTACGTGAGCACCGCCTCGGCCAGGAAGAGGAACGGCCCCGCGCCGGCAGCATCCACCGCATCCATCCACTGAGGATCGAACACCGAGCAGCCCAGGTAGCGGTCACGCTCGGACTCCGGCAGCACGTGCCTGCGCAGAGCGATGACCTCCGGCAGGTCCAGGTCGAACCACCGCACCTGACCGTTGTCCAGGCGCTGGAAGCGCGCGTCCAACCCGCACCCGATGTGAACCACCGTGGCGGCGGGGTGCTCGGCCAGGAACGCGCGCGCCATGCGGTCGACCTCCCGCAGACGCACCATCATCGCCGCCAGATCGTGCCGGTTGACTCTGATGCGGTGCCAGGGGTAGTCGATGCGCTCCACGATCTCCGCCGCGATCGGGTCGCGCACCAGGGGCTCCGGCTGCTGCTGCTCCAAGGCGCGGGCGTGCAGCGGAATCATGAGCGTCTCCGACACCGCGTCCGCACTCTCCAGCCGGAACTTGGTCACCACGCCCTCCTGCTGATCCGACGCGGACGCACGCACCGCGCACCGGTCGGGATGGGGGCGCGCCGGCCACGTCGTCTCCCTGACAATCGTCGCGCGAACCGCGGCGGCCCGGAGGAGGAACAACGACCCATGGACGAGCGCCCCACAACCCATGCGCCGGTCACCTACGACACCTGCGCCCACATCGAGGGCCCCTTCTACCACGGCACCAAGTACGCCCTCGCGGCCGGCGCCGAACTCGTTCCCGGCTTCGGCTCCAACTTCCACCGGGGCCGCGTGTCCAACAACATCTACTTCACCGCGCTGGTGGAGACAGCGGCGTGGGGAGCGCAGTTGGCCACCGCTCTGGAGGGCAGCACCGATCGAGGCCACATCTACGTGGTCGAACCCCTCGGTCCGTTCGAGGACGACCCCAACGTGACCAACAAGCGATTCCCCGGGAACCCCACGCAGTCCTACCGAACGCGCCACGCGCTCCGCGTGGTCGCCGAACTCGAGCACTGGCAAGGCCACGCCCCCGAGGTGGTCAAAGGCATGCTGGACCACCTGGCCCAACTCCGGGAGCAGGGCCTGGACGTCATCGAGGACTAGCGTCGCTTCCGTTAGCGTCGCGCGCATGACCCGCTCCCGAGCCTTCGCCCAGGTCGACGTGTTCACCGCGGAGCCGCTGCTGGGGAACCCCGTCGCCGTCGTGCTGGACAGCGACGGCCTCACGACCGAGCAGATGCAGCGCTTCACCGACTGGACGAACCTCTCGGAGGCGACGTTCCTCGCTCCCCCGGCGCACCCGGAGGCCGACTACTCGGTACGCATCTTCACCAACGGCGCCGAGTTGCCGTTCGCAGGTCACCCCACGCTCGGCTCGTGCCACGCCTGGCTCGCCGCCGGCGGCGTGCCCAGGGGCGAGGTCATCGTGCAGGAGTGCGGCGTCGGGCTGGTGCCCATCCGCCGCGACAGCACGGACGGGAGCCTCGCGTTCAAGGCCCCGGAACGGCGCCGCTCGGGACCGTTGGACGACGCCGCGGTGGACGCCATCGCCCGTGGCCTAGGCCTCGACCGGACCGCCATCGTCGACCACCAGTGGTGCGACAACGGCCCGCCCTGGCAGACCGTCAGGCTGCGATCCGCGCAGGACGTCCTCGCGATCGAACCCGACGACGGCGCCGTGGCCGGCCTCTTCGTGGGCGTGATCGGACCGCACCCCGCCGACGCCGACGCCCAGTTCGAGGTGCGCGCGTTCTTCGCCCCGAACGCGGTGGTGCGGGAGGACCCGGTCACCGGCTCGCTCAACGCCGCCATCGGGCAGTGGCTCATCGGCTCCGGGCACGCCCCGGACCGGTACGTGGCCGCGCAGGGCACGCGCCTGGGCCGGGCGGGACGCGTGCAGGTCACCCGACTCGGGGACGACGTCTGGGTCGGCGGGCGCTGCGTGAGCGTCCTCGCCGGAACGGCGACCCTCTGACGGGAGGTCAACAGTCGTTCAGCGGCTCGACGCCGGTGAGGAGCCGGAAACCCTCGGCCGCGACCTCACACGACCGAGGCCCGAGGCCCGCGCGTTCGGGCGAGAGGCCGGTGAGTCCCCACGCGATGGTCGAGGCGGCCAGTTCCACGCCGCGCCGCGCGGCGGGTACCGCGTCGTCGTCCCACTCCGTGCCGACATACGCGCTGAAGGCGTCCCTGGTTCTCTGGTCCACGTGGGTGCCGAGCCAGGCGTGGCCCAGTTCGTGCACGAGGAGTTCGCGCCGGCTCCAGCTGAAGTTCGGGCAGGAGGCTTCGGTGCAGCCGTCCCCGTCCTCTGGAGCACGCGGGGCCGTGTCGCCGGCGTCGGCGCAGATGACGATCCTGGTGACACCGTCCGAGGAGGCGGTGTAGCCGCTGTGGTCGGAGCACGGCGGCGAGAACGGGTCGAAGGCGATCGACCGCACTCGAGGGGGCTCAAGCCCGGCCGCGGCGAATCGACCCAGCCCCCAGCGGACGAACTCCTCCAGTTCTGGCGTGCCGTTGCGGACCTCGATCGACCCGGCACCGGTCTCGACGTGCCCGGTGATCCGCTCGGAGATGGGGATCGGCAGTCCACGGTCGGTCCACCAGCCGGGCTCGAGGTCACGAGCCTGCGCGCAGGCTCGCACCGAGTTCAGCGCGTGGAAGCGACGCTCCGCGATGACGCGCCCGGCGGCGTCGACCGTCAGCACGACGGCGGAGGCGCCAGGGCAGGTCGCGACGCTGCGCTCGAGGAGGAGCAGGTTGGCCGGGCGCCCCGCGTCGGGGCGAAGGTAGTCACGGGTGACGTACACCGCCGGTGCATCGGGCGGCGGATCGAGCGGGGCCAGGACCTCGGAGGGATAGACGTCCTCGGCTCGGTCGAAGTGCACGGGAGCGGCTGTCTGCGGGTCGGCGAGCGCGACGATCGCCTCCCGGCCCGTGACCTGCACTCCGTAGAGGCTGTCCGTCAGGGTGGCCCCCGCCCAGTACATCGATCGCAAAGCGGTATGGTCGGCCTCCGCCCACGCCCGCACGTACTCCTCGGAGAGCGCGTCCGCGAGGGCCCGACTGCTCCGGAAGTCCGGGTTGTCCCGCACGAGCCCCGTCTCGAGCCAGTTGTAGCCCTGCATGTGGACGATCCCCTCCGGCGCCATCTCCCACGCCCTGAGCGTCGGGAGCGGCGGACGTCCGCGATCGCCCCAGACCAAGGCCTCCGTGCGGAGGAAGCCGGCGCTGTCGAGATAGGTGTCGCCGAAGTCGTGCCGTGTGGACGAGGCCAACAGCGACCGTTCGACCTCGGTGACCGCGACCCGGCCGTAGTACTCCGCCTCGAGGGTGTCGAAGATGACATCGGCGGCGTAGAAGTCGGTCACCCGAGGGGGATCGTCCGCGCCCAGCGATCCGGCCGCGGCGTCGTACGCCGAGATCCAGGCGGCCGCCTCATTCGCCCACGCCGGGCCGACGCCACCGCGCGAGCCGTCGACGGCGCCGCACCCGGCCACCACGCCGTACCCGGCAACCACGACCAGGCCCGCTGCGAGGGCCGCGAGCCTGCGGCGAAGCCCCACGGACACCTCCTCGCGCCGGTCCCGTGAATCGCGCTTCAGCCTTCAGTCTCACCCCACGAACCAGGCGGCGGTAGGCCCCGACGCCGCCGGGCCGGAACGGTGCGTGCAGTTGCTGGCCGCCCCAGATCCGCCCGCCGTATCATCCCCGCGGGGTGCAGTGGGTCCGAGGCCGGTCACGGCAGCACGGCCGGGCAGGCGCAGGGTCGCGCCCCGGCACCGACGCGCGGGACCTCCGGCGCGAGAGAGAGGACCTCCGATGACTGCAGACCCCGCCACCGAGATTGCACCGCGGCCCACGCTCGAGGAGCAGCTCGCCCGGGGGGCGACCCTGCGTCGCACGCTGCGCCGTCGGGACCACGCCCGCTTCGCCCTCCCGGAACGCGACCCGGTCGCAGTCCTCGAGGAGCAGCACACCACCCGCTTGCCGCACCTGATCCCCGTGCGGGTGGGTCGGATGATGCAGTCCCCGTTCGCGTACTACCGGGGGACGGCCGCGCAGATGGCCGTCGACCTGGCGAGTGACGCCCGAACCGACGTCCTCGTGGTGGCCGACGGCGACGCGCACGTCGCTAACTTCGGCCTCTTCGCCTCACCCGAGCGTCGCCTGATCTTCGACCTCAACGACTTCGACGAGGCGAACATCGCCCCCTGGGAGTGGGACGTCAAGCGGCTCGGCGCCAGCGTGGTGCTCGCCGGCCGAGACATCGGGATGAGCGAGGACGCCTGCCGCGACGCGGTGGCCGGGGCGGTGCGCAATTACCGCGAGTCCCTGCGCGCCCTGTACGAGATGAACGCGCTCGAGCGGTTCTACTACCGGGTCGAGACGGAGCAACTCGACCAGATCGCGAGCGGCGCAGGGCGCGAGGTCCTCGCCGAGGCCGCGCGGATGGCGCGCCGGCGGACCTCGGAGAAGGTCCTCAAGGCCGTGACCACCACCGACGTCGAGGGCCGGCTACGGATCCTGGACGAGCCCCCGATCGTCCAGCACCTCAACCTGGTCGGCCCGGAGGTGGTCCCCGGCCTGGTGCGGGCGTACAAGGACACCGTCCACCAGGACATCGCCGTGCTGCTCGAGCAGTTCGAGTTCATGGACGGAGCCCTGCGGATCGTCGGCGTCGGCTCGGTCGGCACGCGGTGCCACATCCTCTTGTTCGTCGGCCCGGCCGGCGAACCCCTGTTCCTCCAGGCGAAGGAGGCGCAGCCCTCCGTCCTGGTCACCTACGGCGGGATGCCCCGGGGCCATAGCGGACGGCGCGTGCTGGCGCAGCCGACATCCGGCCGCGAGGGCTGGCGCGTGGTCACCGGCCAGCGTGTCATGCAGGCGGTCTCCGATCGCTTCCTCGGCTGGATGGAGTACAACGGCCGCGACTACTACATCCGCCAGTTCCGCGACATGAAGGGGTCCATCGACCTCGCCACCCTCACCCCCCCGGTGCTGTCCGGCTATGCGCGGCTCTGCGGCGGCCTGCTCGCCCGGGCGCACGCCCAGAGCCCGGACGGCGCCGCGATCCGCGGGTACCTGCACACCGGGGAGTCGTTCGACACCGCGATCGCCACGTGGTCGCGCCTCTACGCCGACCAGTCGGAGAAGGACCACGCCGCGCTGGTCGCCGCCGTCAAGTCCGGCCGGCTCGAGGCCCACGAAGGAGTGTGAGCCCGGAGCAGGATCGCCCTCACGCGCCCCTAGGCTCCTCGACCTGGAGCGACATCCGCAGGTCCTCGAACAGCTCCAGCCAGACGGCGTGGAGCGAGACGTCGCGGAGCTGGTCGAGCCAGGCCATCTCGCCGCGATCGACTCGCCGGAGCGCCGCGGTGAGCCGATCCCCGTAGCCCTCGAAGCGGGCGAGGACCTGTTCCAGCCGGGCGCACAGAGGACGGACCTCGCGGACCAGGACGTGCAGCCCGATGAGCACCCGCTCGTCCCAGCGCGGGTCCCGATGGTCGTTCGCGGCCTGAGGCTCGAGCGCGGTCGGCCTGACCTTCCAGTGCGTCAGCGCGGCCAGGAAGCGCTCGTTGAGGGGCATGAACTCCTCGTACACGGCCAGGACGGCACGCCTCGCCGCGGCGTCGGCCATCTCGGACGCGAGTTGCCGGGAGTGCTCCCGGTATCCGGATGTCGTCAGCGTCCAGCCGGAGACGTCGGCGAGCCGCAGCCGCTGGACCCACCCCCGAGCCTCGTCATCGAGAAGGAGTTCCCGGACCTCGCGCGGGTCCAGCCCGAACCGTTCGGCGACCGCGTCCTGGTCCGCCACGCGCATCAGCGCGAGGGCGTGCAGCACGAGCAGGCCGGGCTCGGACGACGGCGCCATGCCCCGACACTACGACCGCGGCTCGCGGCGGCGGGCGGCTCGATCCACCGTTCCCCGAGCCGCCTGCCGATTCCCGGCGATCATGACCGACGACGCGTACCGTCGAGAACGGACACCGGTCCGCGGAGCGCGTGGACCGGACCAGATCGCGTGGCGGGAGCCGCGCCCCCGCCACGCCGGCGCGGAGGGAGCGGAACGATGCACGCACGGCGGACGGCTATCGCGCTCGCGGCGGCTGCGACGGCGGCGGTGGTGGTGGCCGGCGGCGTCGTGGCACGGCGTCGGGCCGCGACGCCCAAGGTGCCGGAGCGCACCGGCACCTTCCCCAACGGCGTCGCGTACGCGGCGCTCGGGACCGGGCCGCGGACCATGCTCTTCCTGCCCGGTGGCCCGGGAACCACCTCGTGGGAGAAGGCGCTCGCACGGGGCTTCCTCCCCGCCTACGCCACAGGGGAGTTCACCGTCTGGTGGCTCGCGCGACGGCGGAACATGCCCGCCGGGCACTCGATCGCCGACATGGCCGACGACGTCGCCCAGGTCATCGCCGAACTCGGCGGCCGGGTGGACGCCGTCGTCGGCGCGTCCTACGGCGGGCTCATCGCGCTGTACCTGGCCGCGCGGCACCCGGAGACCGTCGGAAAGATCGTGCTCCTGGGCTCCACCGCGGTGATCCCGGAGCCGACCAAGGCGTTGGACCGGCGCTTTGGTGAGGCCCTCGGGAACGGCCGGTTCACCGAGGCCGGCGAGGCCGGCCTCGAGGAGATGCCGGTGCGTTCACCGCTGCTGCGCCGCCTGCTGGCTCCGTTCGTGGGACGGATGATCGCGTCGAAGGACCTGAACGGCCCCGACGTGCTGGTGGAGATGGAGGCCGAGATGGCATTTGACGCCCGGCCGATCCTGCCGCAGGTCACCGCGCCGGTTCTCATCGTCGCGGGTACTGGCGACGTCCTCCTGCCGCGCGAGGTGATCGAGGAGACCGCCCAGGGCCTGCGGGACTGCACCGTCATCTGGCACGACGGCGAGAACCACGGGCGGACCATCAGGAGTCCGCGTACCGCCGGCGAGGTCCTCGACTTCCTCGGGCGGTAGGTCCTCGGCGAGACGGCGCGGGCCGGGCTCTTTGTGCATCAGGCCCGGCCCCGCACGTGACCCTTGTAGTCTACCTACCCCCTCGGTAGACTACTTGTTACGAACGCCTGGCCGGAGCGTGGGTTACCCGATCGACGCGGGGGCCGGGACACAGCGCGGGGGCCACGATGAGCAAGGACTGGCGGTGCCGCATCGGCTGGCACACGTACGCGATCCGCAGGAACTCCGAGTCGGGCGACTCCCCGATGATCTACTGGGAGTGCCGGCGCTGCACCAAACAGAAGGACGTCACCGGAACACCCGGTGGCGGCTTCGGGATCTCGGGCTGACGGCAATGCCCTCCGCGGCTGCGGGCCGGTTCGTGGTCGGGCGACGCTGGGCGGCCCTGGCGTCCTGCGTCGCGCTCCTGGCGACGGCATGCTCGGGAGGGACCACGGCCGACGACGCCGAGATCGCCGCTCAGATCGAGCCGGAGATCGAGGCGTTCCTCGAGACGGTCGACACCTACGGCCAGGTCCGCGCCGTGCTCGTCTACCACGACGGCGAGCCCGTCCTCGAGCGGTACACCGGCGCGACTCCCGAGGACTACTGGGACCTCCAGTCGGTGACGAAGAGCGTGCTCGCCACGCTCATCGGCATCGCGATCGAGCGAGGACAGATCGAGAGCGTGGACCAAACGCTCGGCGACCTCCTGCCGTCCTACGCCGCGGACCTCACGCCCGAGGTCGCCGCGATCACCCTGCGCGAGGCCCTCACCCACACCGCGGACTTCCGGGCCGACGACGCGCGGGGCGAGCCGTACTGGGAGTCGCCCGACTGGATCCGCGGGATCCTGGCCCACCGCGCCGACGACGGTCCCGGGGACGGATCGTTCACCTACTCGAACGAGGGGGGACACCTGCTGTCCGCGATCCTCGTCGAGGCGACCGGTCAGCCGGTGCTGCAGTACGCCCGGGAGAACCTCTTCGAGCCGCTCGGCATCCCGAGCGAGCCCGCGCTCGAGATCGTGATCGAGTCCGTGGACAGGGTGCCGGACCCGGCCGACGTCACCGCCTACAACGAGGCGGACTTCGCCTGGCCGGTCGACCCGCAGGGCTACCACGAGGGCGCGGGCGGCCTGAAGCTCAGGCCCCAGGACCTCGCCGCCCTGGGGCTCCTCTACCTCGACGGCGGCCGCTGGGCCGGCGAGCAGATCGTCCCGGAGTCATGGATCCGGGAGGCGACCACCGCTCACATCGAGCAGACCGGACTGGGCTTCGGGTACGGGTACATGTGGGGGACCACCGAGGCCGACGGCGACCCGGCTTACTTCGCCCGCGGCTACGGCGGTCAGCTCGTCGAGGTGATCCCCGAGCGCGGCCTCGTGGTGGTCGTCGCGACCGAGATCGACTTCCTCGACCCGCTCGCACACAACAAGGCCGTCACGACCGAGGCGCTTGCCCTCATGGTGGACCAGGCCATCGCGCCGCACGTTCCCCGCAGCGGGTGAGGCGGTTCCTGATGAACTCGCCCGACGTCACGGGCCGATCGCGGTGTAGCCGCTCGGATGCCGGTCGCGGATGCGCGCGCAACGCGCGCACTGCTCGTAGAACGCGGCCACCTTTGTCTCGGCGTCCGGGTTGTTGCGGGTGACGTAGTGATGCCGACGCAGGGCGCACCGCCAGTCACGTCGCGCGGACTCCTCGGCCGTGGGGTCCCGCTCGTCGAGCGCCAGCGCCAATCTCGTGGAGTGGACCACCAGCGTGAGGCAGTACCCGACCTGCCGAGCGCGCGACATCCCGAATATCTCGCCGTAGAACTCCTGCACGTACCGCTCGCGGTGAGCGGGCGGCAGCGCCCGCACCGCGAGCGCGATGAGGAGATTCGCAGCGCGTGACGGGTTGAGGTGGCGACGCTCCTTGATGGTCAGCGGACCGGCGCCGCTGCCCCGCTGACCCGACCGGGCGTCGTCGCCGGCCATGACGCCCTCACGCCTGACCTGGCGCGTGCGCGGATCCGGGCAACCTCGTCGGCCGGTACGCGCGGGCCAGTGCGGCCTTCGCCGCGACCGCGCCCTCGGCGCTCAGCCGGTAGTACCTGCGGGCGGGGCGCCCCTGCTCGCGCGGGTCGACGTCCTCCCAACGCGAGGTCAGCCACCCGACCGCCTCCAACCGCGCGAGGATCGGATGCACCGTCCCCGACGGAAGCCCGGCCATCTGCCCGATCTGCAGCCCGTACAACTCCTGGGACGGGTCGGCGAGCAGGTTCTCGAGCACGAGTTGCGTGGGGATCGTCATTCGCGGCAACCGCTCTGAGCCCATATATGAACGCTAGGTAGCGCGCGCCGATCGGTCAAGCCCGCGGAGCGCGACTCCCGCCGAACTCGGCGCGACCACCGCCGCGGCGTGGCGTCAGCGCCGGGTCGGCGCAGGCGGACCGGACGTTCGGCGGATCTCCACGCTGGTCGGCAGGATCACGCGACGGGGCTCGTCCGCCCCCGCGCCGAGCAGCAGCTCACCCGCGGCCTGGCCCTTTCCGGCGAGGGGCTGGCTGATGGTGGTCAGTCCCACCCGGCGGGCCTCGGGGAGGTCATCCCATCCGGTGATCGTGAGGTCGTCGGGGACGTGGAGGCGGCGCTGGGCCGCCGCCGTCAGCGCTCCGAGAGCGAGGACATCGGTGAGGCAGCACACGGCGGTGAGGTCGGGGTGTCGGTCGAGCAGGTCGTGCAACGCCTGGGTGCCGGATTCGATGGTGTTGTCGAACCGCTCCTCGATCGGGACGTCACCAGGTGCTGCCGAGAGCGCGTCGTGGATGCCTCGGATGCGGTTGGCGATGATGACGTAGGGCGCGTCGGCCCACCGGTCCGTCCCGGCGGGGCCGTTGTACGGGGTGGTGCCGAGCCTCGAGGCGATGATGCCGATCCGGCGGTGGCCGAGCCGGAGCAGGTGCTCGGCCAGGGACCGGGTGGTGCCGCGGTCGTCCAGCCCCACGAAGGCGGCCGTCGGCACGTTCTGCGGGGAGTCGATGATGACCGTCGGCAGGGCGCGGTTGAGGACGAGGTCGAGGCCGGGTGCGCCTTGCGGGACCGAATAGACCACGAACCCGTCGACGGCGGCGCTCGCCAGAGCGGCGGACCGGACGCCGGAGGCCGAAAGCCCCAGCGGGACGAGGAGCAGGTTGAGGTCCCGGGCCCCGCAGACCCGTGAGAGGCCGCCCAGGATGGAGGCGGTGGCCGGATCCTCGAAGGCGAAGCCGAGTTCGTCCGTGTAGACGACGCCGATGGCGTCGGCGCGACCGCGGCGCAGGTGACGCGCGGTCGGGTCCGGCCCGGTGTAGCCAAGTTCGGCGGCGGCCTTGAGGACCCGTTCGCGGGTGGCCGCGGCGACCCGCTCAGGCTTGTTGAAGACGTGCGAGACGGTCGTGGGTGACACGCCGGCCGCCTGCGCCAACTCGCTGATCACCGGCTTGCCTCGACCGCTCGCGCTGGGCATGCCCGCATTATCTCATGCAAAGCGATTTGCATCGCATCGGCCATCCGATCCACGGGAGCCGGCGTCGCGCGCCTGCTTCTGACCTGGCGCAAACCCGTACTCATCCGGATCTAGACGCACCTATGCAAATCGATGTACAGTCTCTACATCACGAAGCGCCGGGGCTCAGCCGCCTCCCGCGCTGTCCCTCCGCCCCGGCGATGTCGCCCGGGCGCCTGACGAAAGGGCAGTCCCATGCCGAGCACCACCACCATCTCCAAGGCGACGACGCTGTGCGTCTCGCTCGCGGCGCGCCCGAGCAACATCGGGACCCGATTCCACAACTTCCTCTACGACGAGCTCGGGCTCGACTTCCTGTACAAGGCCTTCGCGCCCGCGGACATCGAGCAGGCCGTCGCCGGGATCCGTGGCCTGGGAATCCGGGGCGCCGGCGTCTCGATGCCCTACAAGCAGGCCGTCATCCCCCTGGTCGACGAACTCGACCCGTCCGCGACGGCCATCCAGTCGGTCAACACGATCGTGAACACCGCGGGCCACCTGCGCGGGTACAACACCGACTACATCGCGGTCCGCGCCGTCCTGGCCGAGCACGAGGTGCCCACCGACCTGGAGTTCGTCATCCTCGGCTCTGGCGGGATGGCGAAGGCGATCGTGGCGGCGCTGCGCGACTCCGGCTTCCGCTCCGGGACGGTCGTCGCGCCGCAGAGCGTCGAGGACGGGCGCGCCCTGGCCGCGCAGTACGGCTACCGCTTCGCCCCCGAGATCGAGGGCATCACCGCCCCCCTGCTCCTCAACGCGACTCCGATCGGCATGAGCGGCGGGCCGGCAGAGAACGACCTGTCCTTCGACCGGGCGCTGGTCGAGCAGGCCGAGGTGGTGTTCGACGTCGTCGCCTTCCCCGCGACGACGCCGCTGATCAGGCTGGCGACCGAACTGGGCAAGCCGACCATCAGCGGCGCCGAGATCATCGCCCTTCAGGCGGCCGAGCAGTTCGTCCTCTACACCGGGATTCGACCCTCCGACGACCAGCTCCTACGCGCCGCCGCGTTCTCCCGCGCGGGCTGAACACACCCGCATCGTCGCGCAATCGGGGGCCAGTTCCCCATCGACCCCTGCCACACCTGGCTCGAGCGCGCCCGCACGCAGGCGGGCACCCCCGTCATCACCCCAGAGAGGTTGTCATCCCATGAGATTCGTCGCTGTGACGTCATGCCCGACGGGCATTGCGCACACCTATATGGCCGCAGAGGCCCTGGAACAGTCCGGCAAGGCCGCCGGTCACGAGGTGGTCGTCGAGACCCAGGGCTCGGCGGGCTCAACCCCCCTCGATCCGGCCGTCATCGCCGCGGCCGACGGCGTCATCTTCGCCGCCGACCTCGAGGTCAGGGACAAGGAGCGCTTCGCCGGCAAGCCGACCGTCGACGTCGGCGTCAAGAAGGCCGTCCACGACGCCGGAGGCGTCATCGCCGAGGCCGTCTCCGCCGTACGGGCCGGTCCGCCCCTCGGCGCCGGGCCGGCGGCACCTCCCGTCATCGCACCGCCGAAGGTGAAAGCCGGGACGGGGACGCGAATCCGCCAGTACCTGATGACCGGCGTCTCCTACATGATCCCGTTCGTCGCCGCGGGCGGCATCCTCATCGCTATCGGCTTCATGCTCGCCACGATCGCGTGGCCGGAGAACGGCGCCATCGAGGTCACCAAGGTGGTCGACGGCTTCAACGCCACCGCCTTCACGAACTGGATCGCCGGCGACTTCTCCTACGGCTCGCTCCAGGACTGGTCGGTTCTCCTCTTCTGGATCGGCAAGTGGGCGTTCGGCTTCCTCGTCCTGTCGCTCTCGGCCTACATCGCCTACGCCATCGCCGACCGCCCGGGCCTCGTGCCCGGCTTCGTCGGCGGCTTCGCGGCCAACTTCGTCGGTGCCGGCTTCCTGGGCGGCATCGTCACCGGATTCCTCGCCGGCTTCCTGGCGCTCTGGGTCTCCCGGTGGCGGGTCCCCAAGGGGGCTCGGGGCGTGATGCCGGTGGTCGTGATCCCGCTGGTCTCGACGATGATCGTGGGTCTAGCGACCGTTCTCGTGATCGGTCCCCCCATGAAGGCCCTCAACGACGCCCTGATGACGTGGCTCAACGGGCTGGGCACGGCGTACCTCATCCCGCTCGGCATCATCCTCGGCCTCATGCAGTGCACCGACTTGGGTGGACCGATCAACAAGGTGGCCTACGTCTTCGCCGTCACCGGCCTGGCCAACGCGACCAGTTCGAGCAGCACCGAGGCCCGGATCATGGCCGCGGTCATGGCCGCCGGCATGGTCCCGCCGCTCGCCGTGGCCCTGGCGACCGTCCTCCGGCCGAGGTTGTTCTCCGAGGCCGAACGCGAGTCGGGGAAGTCCTGCTGGCTCCTGGGTGCGTCGTTCATCTCCGAGGGCGCGATCCCGTTCGCCGCGGAGGACCCGATCCGGATGATCCCTTCCTTCATGGTCGGCGGCGCCGTCGCCGGTGGCCTGATCATGGCCCTGGGCGCCGGCCAACTCGCACCCCACGGCGGGATCTGGGTGCTGCCCCTGATCGGGAATCCGTTCATGTTCCTGATCGCGCTCGTCGCCGGGACCGTCGTCTCCGCTCTCCTGGTGATCGTGGCCAAGGGCATCGGGCGCAACCCGCACGACGAGGCGATCGAGGCGCCCGAGAGCCTCGAGGTCATGGCCGGGTCTCGGGCCTAGGACAAGGCAGCCGTACCTGCGGACGCCGGCGTGGGGGGGGGGCGGCG
>JARKOU010000237.1 GCA_029975645.1 Actinomycetales bacterium | reverse complement strand
CCAGCCACCGCGAGCAAGCCAGCATGATCCGCCGCTACATCATCTGGCGCAACAACCACGCCACCGACCCACGACTCCGCAAGGTCATCAAACGAGCCGCCACCATCAAGAGGGCCAAGGTTGCCTGACGCGGTACTAGCTAGCCGACCGGTGTAAGGCCAAGGGCGACGACGGCTCCGATCACGGTGAGCGCGGGGGGGTTGGATGTCGGCGGCGTCGGCGAGGGCGGGCAGGGTAGCCACGGTGCCGCGCACCACCTGTTGGTCGGGCAGCGCGGCTTTGGCGACGATGGCGGCTGGGGTGTCGCCGTCGAGCCCGCGGCTGGTTAGGCCGGTGCAGATCTCGGCGAGGTGGGCGACACCCATCAGGATCACGATGGTGCCGGTGCTTTGCGCGAGCGCGTCCCAGTTCACGGTCGAGGCGGGGTGGTCGGGTCCGACGTGTCCGGAGACGACGGAGAAGTTCTGGGTGA
The DNA here is from genome assembly GCA_029975645.1 of Actinomycetales bacterium. Lineage (GTDB taxonomy): Bacteria > Actinomycetota > Actinomycetes > Actinomycetales > JAHECE01 > JAHECE01. The sequence continues at coordinate 3,082 of JARKOU010000237.1, read as the reverse complement.
CGCCGCGGTGGGTGAGGGGGATGCCGGCGAGTTCTGGTCCGGCGATCGCGGAGGACACTCCGGGGATGACGCGGACGGGGATGCCGGCTTCGGCGCAGGCGAGCCATTCCTCGCTGCCGCGTCCGAGAACGAACGGGTCGCCGCCCTTGAAGCGGACGACGGTCCTCCCTCTGCGCGCGTGGTCGATGAGGAGGGCGTTGATGTCGGTCTGGGCGGCCTGGCAGCCGCGGGGGATCTTGCCGACGTCGATGAGGGTGGCGCCGGGGCGGGTCTGGTCGAGGCAAGCGAGCGGTGCGAGGTGGTCGTGGAGCACGACGTCGGCTTCCCGGAGTGCGCGGAGCCCGCCGATGGTGAGCAGGTCGGGGTCGCCGGGTCCGCCGCCGACGAGAATGACCTGGCCCGTGGTGGGGGTGTCGGTGTTCATGCGGGTCCTTTCGCGGTGCGGGGTCGTCGTTGGCCGGTCAGCCGGTTCGTCCGTCGGTGCCGCACAGGGCGTTGACGGCGGCGACGGTGACGGCGCTGCCACCCTGGCGTCCGTGTACGACGAGGTAGTCCAGGCCGAGGGTGTTGTCGGCGAGGGCGCGCTTCGACTCTGCCGCTCCGATGAAGCCGACCGGGATGCCGAGGACGGCGGCCGGTGCGAGTTCCGGCTGGTCCTCGATGATCTCGAGCAGGTGGAACAGGGCGGTGGGTGCGTTGCCGATCGCGACGATTGCTCCGGGGAGGTGGGGGCGCCAGAGTTCGACCGCCGCGGCGGTCTTGGTGGTGCCCAGTTGGGCGGCGAGGTCGTCGAGTCGCGGGTCGCCGAGAAGGCAGAGGATCTGGTTGTCGCGGGGGAGGCGGGAGCGGATGATGCCGCTGGCGACCATTCGGGAGTCGCACAGAATCGGGGCGCCCTGCTGCAGCGCGGTCGTGGCGGCCGTGGCGAGCCCCTGGGACCAGGCGAGTTCGTCGAGGAGGTCGACCTGGCCGCTGGCGTGGATCATCCGGATTGCGACCGGCCGGAGGTCTTCGGGCACTCGGTCGAGGTCGGCTTCGGCTGCGATGGTGGCGAACGACTGCCGGTAGATCTCGGCGCCGTCCTTGACGTAGTCGTAGGTCACAGCGATTCCTCGTTGACGATCTCGAGGAACCGGTCGCGCACCCGGCGGGCACGCAGCGGGTCGTGGCTGGTGATGGCGGCTACGGTGACCCCGGCGGTGTCTCCGGTGGCTGGTGTCCAGGCAGATCCGTCGTCGGCGCGGTCTGCGCGGACGCAGTAGGTGTGGCGGGCTTCGGCCTCGGCGACGATGGCCGCGTTGGCGGCGGGGGCGTCGGTGAGGGCGAGCACGTACCAGGCGCCGTCCAGGTCGGTGGGCTCGAAGCTGCGGGCGTGCCAGGTGATCGCGCCGGCTTCGGCCAGGCCGGCGAGGCGGCTGTGTACCTCGGGGGAGATGACCGCGACCCGGGCGCCGGCGTCGAGCAGCTTGGGGACGCGGCGTCGGGCCACACAGCCGCCGCCCACGACCACGACCTTCCGGTCGCGCAGCAGCAAGCCGGTGAGGTAGGCGGGGGAGCCGGCGGTGGTGCGGGCCCGGAGCGCGCCTTCCTTGTAGCGCTGGGCGACGACCTCGGCGAGTTCGTCGCAGGGCCCGATCACGTCGGCGATCCGGATGACGGCGTCGGGGTGCGCGGCGCGGAACTCCTCGACCTGTTGGTGAACCCACTGGTCGAGCCGTCCGGTGAACAGGAAGTGGGGCATGACCACGATCCGGCGACTGCCGGACGCGTGGTACTGGCGCAGGATCTCCGGCAGCGATGGCCGGGCGACCTGGATGAAGGCGGACAGCACCTGGTGGTAGCCGCCGGTCTCGAACACGACCCTGGACAGCCGGACGTGATCGGCGTTGGCGTCTGTGAGGCTGCAGCCCCGACCGACCATCACCACGTCGGTGTCCTCGGCGGGCCAGTCTGCGCGGGCGGCGGAGACCCGGGCGTGGACGGCGTTGACCAGGGCCCTAGGGGAGCCGAGGTGCCGGGTGTACACGACGGTCGCGTCGAGGTGCCGGGACCTGGACTGGTCGATGGCTTCGGGGATGTCGTCACGGACGTGGCCACCGCTGCCAATCATCAGTGGCACGACGACGGCGGAGCCGGCGTCGGTGAGCACCGCGTCGAGGGCCGTGTCGATGGTGGGCGGGGTGAGTTCAACGAACCCGGCCTCGACCCGGACGCCGGGCAGCAGTTCGCGGACCTTGTCGACCAGGACGGTGGCGGCGGTGGCGCCGGCGTTGACTCGGGTGCCGTGGCCGGCGATGACCAGGGGCGGCGGGGTGGCGGGCGCCGCCGCGGGGGCAGGGGTGGGGGCCTCGTGGCTCATCGGTCCATCCAGTGGTAGTCGCGGGGGGTGACCATGGCCGTGCCCCCGGTACCGGCGGGCAGGTAGCGGGTGGTGGAGGAGCCGACCACGACCAGGGAGTTCATGTTGACCACGTCGGGGTCGAAGTCGGCGAGGGTGGCGAGGGTGACCTTCTGGTCGGGCCGGTCGGCCTCCTCGACCACGGCGACCGGGGTGCCGGGTGGGCGGTGGGCGGCGAAGATGGCCAGTGCATCGGGAAGGTGGTGCAGGCGGGTGCGGCTGCGCGGGTTGTACAGCACGGTGACCATGTCGGCCTCCGCCGCTGCCCGCACGCGGGCGAGGATCGTGTCCCAGTCGGTATGCAGGTCGGACAGCGAGATCGTGGCATGGTCGTGGCCGAGCGGGGCACCCAGGATCGCGGACGCGGCCAGGCTCGCGGTCACCCCGGGGACGATCTCGACGTCGATGCCCTCGGTGCCCTGTTCGAGGGTCGGGGAAGCCATCGCGTAGATCGCCGGGTCGCCGGAGCAGACCAGGGCCACGTTGTTGCCCTGCCGGGCGAACTCGATGGCGGTCGCCGTCCGCTCCTCCTCCTTGCCCATCGGGGTGCTGGCGATCTTCGTGCCGGGCCGCAGCAGGTCCTTGACCTGGGCGACGTACGGCCGGTACCCGACCACGATCGACGCCTCCCGGATGGCTTGCTGCGCGCGCGGCGTGGTGAGGTCGCGGGAGCCCGGACCGAGC
>JARKOU010000219.1 GCA_029975645.1 Actinomycetales bacterium | reverse complement strand
GGTGTCGTCGAGCGCGCCGCCGCCGACAGCTACGACCGCTTCGACGTCACCTACGTGGTCTCGCCGGACAGTGTCGTCAGCGTGACCGAGACGATCACCCTGCGCTTCGGCCCCGGTTCCGGGCGCCACGGCTACGAGCGGTACCTGAACCTCCGTGAGCCGTACGACGCCGAGCAGGACATGGTCCACGACGTCTCCAACGTCGTCGTCACCAGCCCGGACGCCGTCTCCACCGAGGTGCAGACCACGCGCTACAACCCGAGCGAGCGTGAGGCGGTGCTCCGCATCCGCATCGGCAGTGCCGATCGGACGATCACCCAGGACGCCGTCACCTACGTCCTCGCCTACGACGTCCGCGGGGCCCTGCGGACGCCGAGCGGCACGCCCGAGTTCTACTGGGACGTCACCGGCTCCGACATGGACCCCATCAGCAGCTCCACCGTTCGCGTCAGTGTCCCGGGCGGCGCCCAGGACCTGCGCTGCTACGCGGGGCGGCCGCCGTCCACGAGCGGTTCCACGTCGGCGTCCGCGACGCCCTGCACGTCCGCCACCGTGGAGTCGGGCGAGGCCGTCTTCACCCAGGACGGGCTCGCCACCGGCGAGCTGCTGACGGTTGCGGTCCAGATCCAGCCCAGCGCCGTGACCGGCGCGGTGCCCATCCTCACCGAACGGGGGGACGCCGTGGACATGCGTTCCACACGGGTGCTGCAGGGTGCGGGGCTGGCGTCCGTGCTCGTCATCCCGCTGCTGGGCTGGTGGTACTACCGGCGCAACGGCCACGACCAGCGCTACGCAGGCCTCCCGCCGGGCACGGTGCCCGCGCGGGGCGAGGCCGCCCCGCTCGTCCGGAACGATCCCGGCCTCGAGGTGCCGGTGCAGTTCAGCCCGCCGAAGCTGCCCCTGACCCACGCCGGATTCCTGCTCCACGGCCAGTACCGCACCGAGCACCTCACGGCGACGCTGGTCGGCCTCGCCACGGCGGGTGCGGTGCAGTTGACGAGCCAGGACCGCACGACCGCGATCCTGCGCGACCCGGGCCGGGCGCCCGACGAACCCAGCCGGTTGCTGCTCGCCGAGCTGTTCGACCGCGGGCGGGACGCCGTCGACGTCGGGCGTGCCGGACAGCTGGCGGGGGCGTCCGACCGGTTGGCCGCCGACGCGCAGGCCGTGGCGCTCACGTCGGGCTGGTTCCGGCGGCTGCGCCGCGGCCGGAAGTCGTCCTCGATCGCCGGCGTCATGTGGCTGCTGTTCCTGGGGTTCTGGTTCTTCGACGTGCGCGCCCTGATGGGTCTGGCCTGGTTCCTCCTGCCGGCCACCATCGCGCTCGTGATCACCCTCTTGGTCGTTCGGGCGCGCATGGCCCGCGGCCAGCGCACCGCGCTCGGGCGGGCGTGGACCGACCAGATCGAGGGGTTCCGCACCTACATCGCCACGGCCGAGGCCGACCAGCTGCGGTTCGAAGAGGGTGAGGACATCTTCAGCAAGTACCTGCCCTGGGCGATCCTCTTCGGTCTGGCCGAGCGGTGGGTGCAGGTGTGCCAGCAGGCGATCGCGCTCGGCCGGCTCACGCAGCCCGACACGAGTTGGTACGGCGGCACGTTCTGGGACGGCCCCGTCATCCTCTGGAACCTCGACACGCTCGGCTCGTCGGTGGGGCCGGCCACCACGCCGTCCATCGCAGCCTCCGGCCCGCGCTTCAGCAACGACATCGGCTTCGGCGGCGGCTCCGCGTTCGGCGGAGGCGGCGGCTTCGGTGGCGGTGGCGGCTTCGCCGGTGGCGGCGGCGGTGGTGGCGGCGGCGGCAGCTGGTGACGGACGCCGGCGGCGTCCGTCAGCAGAGCCGTGTCAGGCCACGCCCACCAGGTCGCACACGAAGACGAGCGTCTCGTTGGGCTTGATGACGCCGCCCGCGCCGCGGGCGCCGTAGCCGAGCTGCGGCGGGATGGTGATGCGGCGGCGTCCGCCCACCTTCATGCCCGCGATGCCGCGGTCCCACCCCTGGATCACCTGACCCGCGCCGAGCGGGAAGACGAGGGGTTCGCCGCGGTCGTAGCTGTTGTCGAACTCCGCGCCGTCCGACCAGGCGACGCCCACGTAGTGCACGGCGACACGCTTGCCGGGGGCGGCCTCGGGGCCGGTGCCGGTCTGGAGGTCGTCGAGCACCAGGTCGGCGGGCGGGTCGTGATCGGGAATGGTCACCTCGGGCTTGTCCATGGCCGCAACTGTCCGGGTCGGGGGCGTGCTGGGGGGTATGCCTGTTGTGGGCCGGACGCCGCGCGGCCAGACTCGCCGGATGCGGCCCGCCGAACACCCGTGCGT
>JARKOU010000218.1 GCA_029975645.1 Actinomycetales bacterium | reverse complement strand
GGGCGCATACCGACCCGCCCTCGGCGCACGCACCCGCCCTCGCGTCGTCTCGCGTCGGCCGCTTTGCCGACTCGGCGCGTCTACCCGTATGATTCCCGAGGTCTTGGGGCGCCCCGGCGTCACGGGCACCTCGGTACAAGGGGCCCCCATCGTCTAGCGGCCCAGGACCCCGCCCTTTCACGGCGGTAGCACGGGTTCGAATCCCGTTGGGGGTACGAGCACAACTCAACGGCCTTGCTCCACACAAGGCCCCGTAGCGCAGTTGGTTAGCGCGCCGCCCTGTCACGGCGGAGGTCGCGGGTTCAAGTCCCGTCGGGGTCGCTCCACACGTCGCCCGGTCGCGAAGACCGGGCGTTCGCGTGACGGCCAGTTAGCTCAGTTGGTAGAGCGTTCGACTGAAAATCGAGAGGTCGGCGGTTCGACCCCGCCACTGGCCACCTCATCCGGCGGACCGCGTCACATGTCTGTCAGACGCGGGGCGTACCCTGCCCCCGATGTCCACTCCCCCCGAGCGCACACCGCTCTCCCCGAGCCCGCCCCGCCGCCGTGACCTGCGCTCCTCCGCAGAGACCGACGACGGCGCCCACCACGGCCTCGACGCGCCCGCACCCGTCGCGGAGTCACCGGGCGAGGAGACCATCGCCTGGGCGCGCGGCCTGGTGAAGGTCTACGGCGAGGGGTCGACGGCGGTGCGCGCGCTCGACGGCGTCGACGTCGACTTCGCCCGCGCCGAGCTGACCGCGATCATGGGCCCATCCGGCTCCGGCAAGTCCACCCTGATGCACTGCATGGCCGGGCTGGACCACGCGACGTCGGGCACCGTGGTGGTGGACCAGGCCGTGGTGAGCCGGATGAAGGAGCGGCAGCTCACGGCGCTGCGGCGCACGCGCCTCGGGTTCGTCTTCCAGGCGTTCAACCTGGTCCCCACGCTCACCGCGGCCGAGAACATCACCCTGCCCCTGGACATCGCGCGCCGCCCGGTGGACCGCGAGCACTTCGACACCGTGGTGCGCGCCGTCGGGCTCGAGGACCGCCTCACCCACCGTCCGAGCGAGCTCTCCGGCGGCCAGCAGCAGCGCGTCGCCTGCGCCCGCGCGCTCATGGCCCGCCCCTCGGTGATCTTCGCGGACGAACCCACGGGCAACCTCGACTCGCGCTCCTCAGCCGAGGTGCTGACCTTCCTGCGGCGCTCCGTGGACGCCTTGGGCCAGAGCGTCGTCATGGTCACCCACGACCCGACCGCCGCCTCCTACGCCCACCGCGTCCTCTTCCTCGCCGACGGCCGCCTCGTGGGCGAGCTCCGCTCCCCGACGCCGGGCCGCATCCTCGACGCCCTCGGCACCCTGAGCGCGCGCGGCCCGTCGAGCCAGGCGACCGAGCCGACGGCGGCCGCGGCCGCGACGGCCACCTGATGGTCCGCGTCGCGCTGCGGGAGATCCGCGCCCACCTGGTGCAGTTCGCCCTGTCCGTGCTCGCCGTGCTGCTAGGCGTCGCGTTCGTGGCCGGCACCTTCTCCCTGCGGGAGATGCTCGGATCGACGTTCGACCAGATCATCGCCACCTCCACGCAGGGCGACGCCTACCTGCGCGGTGCGCAGGAGTCCGCGGCCGAGGCGGGCTTCGGCGAACCAGGGCAAGCGCTCAACCGCATCCCGATCGCCCTCGCCGAGACCGCCGCGGAGGTCGACGGCGTCACGGCCGCCGTCCCGAACCTCGCCGGGCCGGTGGTGCTGGTGGGCGCCGACGGGACCGCGGTGCAGAGCGGCCAGGCCCCGACCTTCGGCATCGGCCTGGACCCGCGCGATCCGGCCGCCCAGGTGTCCGAGGGCAGGATTCCCGAGACCTCGGGCGAGATCGCGCTCGGGGTGTCGACGGCGTCGGCCTCGGGCCTGACCGTCGGGGACAGCACCACGGTGGTTCTCGGCGGCGCGGTGCTCCCGGTCGAGGTCGTCGGGATCATCGACAACGGCACCCCGAGCGGGGGCGCCACGCTGGTGTTCCTCGACGTCGCGACGGCGGAAGCCGCCTTCGCACCCGAGGGGACGGTGGAGAGCATCGCCGTCTACGGCGAGGACGGCCTCTCCGAGCAGGAACTGGTGGACCGCCTCGCCACCGCCCTGGCCGACGCCGGCGCGGACGCCGCCTCCGGCGCGCAGGCCCCGGCCGTGGCGGTCACGGGGGACGCCCAACGGGCCGACGCCACCGAGGCCGTCAACCAGGTGCTCGGCTTCATCGGGACGTTCCTGCTGGTCTTCGCGGCGATCTCGCTGTTCGTCGGTGGCTTCATCATCGCCAACACCTTCGCCATGGCGGTGCGGCAGCGCCAGCGCGAGTTCGCGTTGCTGCGCGCCGTGGGCGCCTCCCCCGCCCAGGTCTTCACGTCCGTCCTGGCCCAGGCCGCGCTCGTCGGCCTGGTCGGCTCGGCCCTCGGGGTGCTCGCCGGCCTCGCGCTGGTCTCCGGTCTGCGCGCCATCCTCGAGCGGATGGGTATGAGCCTCTCGGGCGACATCCCCCTCGAGGCGGGCACCGTGACCATCTCCATCGCCGTCGGCACGCTGGTCAGCGTGGTGGCTGCGGCGATCCCGGCCCGCCGGGCCGCGCTCGTGCCGCCCGTCGAGGCCATGCGGGACGACGTCGTGGCCGAGCACCGCTCCCTGCGCGTGCGGGCGGTCGTCGGCTGGACCCTGCTCGCCGGCGGGGTGGCGGCGGTGTACCTCGCGACATCGGACCGGGTCGAGGAGGCGGGCGCCTGGCTGGGGGCCGGGGCGGCCGCCGTGCTCGTCGCGATCCTCCTGCTCGCCCCCGTGATCGCCCGCGTCGCCGTGGGGATCCTGGCGGTCCCGTTCGTCGCCGCGATCCGCCCGCTGGGCCGCCTCGCGAAGGGCAACGTCACGCGCAACCCTCGGCGCACCGCCAACACGGCCGGCGCCCTCATGATCGGCATGGCCCTGGTGGGCGCGACCACCGTGCTCGCCGCCACGGCCGCCGCGTCCACCCGCACGATCGTCGAGTCGGAGTCCGCCGCCGATCTCGTGGTCCAGTCCGCCACCTTCGCCGTCCCGGCCGAGGCGGTCACCGCGATCAGCGCCCTCGACTCGGTGGGCCGGGCGGACACGGTCAGCCTCGGCTCGGCCGAGGTCTCGGGGCTCGAACCCCCCACCTCCGTGGTCGGCGTGTCCGACGGCGCGTTCGGCACCACGCTGGACGTCGCCGCGGTCGAGGGGAGCCTGGCCGGGTTCGGGCAGGGCGACGCCGCCGTCCAGCGGAGTACCGCCGACGACGCCGGCCTCCAGGTGGGCGACACCCTCACCCTGACCTCGGACACGGCGAGCGTCGACGTCACGGTGACCGCCGTCGTCGACTCCCGGATCCTCGGTGCGCCCGTGGTGGTGCCCGAGGCGACCCTCGAGGAACTCCTCCCCACAAGCCAGCGCGACGTGACCAGCGTGTTCATCCAGGCCGCCGACGGCGTGGACCTCGAGACGCTGCGCGCGGACGTGGTGGACGCCGTCGCCCCGTTCGTGGTGCTGTCCGTCCAGACGAACGAGGAACTCGCGACGTCGTTGGCGGATCAGGTCAACCAGGTGCTCGTGATCCTGTACGCGCTCCTGGGCCTCTCGATCGTCATCGCCGTGCTGGGCATCGTCAACACACTCGCACTCTCGGTCATCGAGCGCACCCGCGAGATCGGACTCCTGCGCGCGGTGGGGCTCGGTCGCCTGCAACTCGGCGGGACCGTGGCGATCGAGTCCGTGCTCACCGCCCTGTTCGGCACGGTGGTGGGCCTGGGGGTCGGCGTGGCGCTCGCCTCCGCAATGCCGTACGTGTTCGGCGACGTCGGTCTGTCGACGCTGGCGATCCCGTGGCCGGCGCTCGGCTGGATGCTGGTGCTCGCCGTCGTCGTCGGGGTCCTGGCGTCCCTCTGGCCGGGTACCCGCGCCGCGCGGTTGCCCGTGCTGCGCGCGATCGCGCAGGAGTGAACGCGCACCAGGCCAGGCGCGACTAGGCTCGACGCCGAGTCACCCCGCACGGGGACCGGGAGAAGGGTGTGCGCCCATGACGACCGACGCGTCCGAGCCGAAGCCGCAGCGCACGATGGCGGAGATCGAAGCCGACCTCGCACGGACCCGGGAGGAACTCACCCAGACCCTCGACGCCCTCAAGGACCGGCTCGATCCGCGCCTGAACGCCGAGCGGCTCACCGCGCAGGCGAAGACCAAGGCGGCACAGGTGAGCGAGCAGACCAAGGCCATGGCCGCGCAGGTGGCCGGGCAGGCGAAGGGCGCGGCGCAGTCCGCCTCCGAGCGTGCCGGCAAGGTCGGGGCAGCAGCCCAGGACCAGGCCAAGAAGTCCGCCGAGTTCGCCGCGGCCCACAAGGCGCAGGCGCTCGCCGTGGCTGGAGCCGTGGTCCTGGTGGTGGCCGGGCTCATCCTCATCGCCGCACGTCGGCGCACGTGACCTCGGCGCCGCGCGGCGGGGCCTGACTACGTGCCCCGCCCAGGGACCCTGTACCCTGGCGCCACGACAGAACTTGACCATGATCGCCGTCGGCCGCACCACGTCCGGTGCCTGCCGGCTCACGCAAGAGGGGGGTCGACGCCATGGGGCGCGGCCGTCAAAAGGCAAAGCAGACGAAGGTCGCTCGCGAACTGAAGTACTTCAGCCCGCACACCGACTATCGCGCACTCGAGCGTGAGCTGGCGTCTCGCTCCAAGGTTTCCGACCCCTACGCACCCGCCGATCTCGACGAGGACGACGAGACCGACGAGTTCGAGGATGAGGACGACGAGGACGACGACGACTGGCCGGTCGCCGGCACGCACTGAGCGGCGCCGGGCCGGTCGGATCTGACCGGCTGACCTGACCGGGCCGCAGTGAGCCCGGCGATCTTGACCCGACCTACGCGGTCCGGTACTCCCCCTGGAGCCGCACGGCCCCGCCCTGCACGCCCTTGGTCCCGGTGACCAGCGTGTCCCCGGGCTCCTCCGGGCCGAGCACCCCCACGCTGCCGAGCACCCACGCGTCCAGCCCGTGTTCGCGGGCTACCTGCAGGGCGTGACCGGCGCCGTCGGCCCCCACCACGGCGACCATCCCGACGCCGAGGTTGAGCGTGTTCTCCAGGTCGCCCCACGGCACGTCCCCGAGCGCGCGGACGACGTCGAAGACGGGCGGCACCACCCAGCACGCCCGGTCGATGTCCGCGACCAGCCCGGCCGGGAGCACCCGCGCCAGGTTCGCGGCGAGCCCGCCGCCCGTGACGTGGGTGAAGGCGTGGACCTCCGCGGCCGGCTCGGCCGCCATCGCCAGGACGTCCGCCGCGTACACCCGGGTGGGCTCGAGGAGTTCCTCCCCGAGGGTGCGACCGAACTCCGGCACGTGCCGGTCCAGGCCCCACCCCGCGCGCGCGATCACGCGCCGCACCAGGGAGTAGCCGTTGGAGTGCAGGCCGCTCGAGGCCAGGGCGATGAGCACGTCGCCGCGCCGCACGCGCTCCGGCCCGAGCACGGCGTCGGCCTCGACCACCCCGGTGGCCGCGCCGGCGACGTCGTACTCGTCCACCCCGAGCAGGCCCGGGTGCTCGGCGGTCTCCCCGCCCACCAGCGCGGTGCCGGCCTGGCCGCAGGCGGCGGCGATGCCGCGGACGATGTCCGCGATCCGCTCCGGGACCACCTTGCCGCAGGCGATGTAGTCGGTCATGAACAGGGGCTTGGCGCCCACCACCACGATGTCGTCCACCACCATGCCCACCAGGTCGAAGCCGATGGTGTGGTGGATGTCCAGCGCCTGCGCGATCGCCACCTTGGTGCCGACGCCGTCCGTGGACGTCGCGAGCAGGGGGCGGCGGTAGGAGAGCAGGTCGCTCGCGTCCCACAGGCCGGCGAAGCCGCCCACGCCGCCGAGCACCCGCGGCCCGTGCGTGGCGCGCACCGCGTCCTTCATGAGGTCGACGGCGCGGTCCCCGGCGGCGGTGTCGACGCCGGCGGAGGCGTAGGTGATGGAGTCGGTGGCCATCGCGGTCCGTCCTCGGGTGGTCGAGTGCGCTAGGGGTGGGGCGTAGCGCCGGGGTCAGTGGTCGGCGCTACGGGTGGTCCAGGGCGCCCGCGCCGCCGATGCCGGGCAGGAGCGCCACGAGGCCGTCCTCGGGGTTGCCGAGCGGCAGCGCCGACTGCTCGAGCAGGTTCTTGCCCAGGTGGACCGTGGGGGGCAGCTCGATCGGGTAGTCGCCCGTGAAGCAGGCCGTGCACAGCCGGGAGGCGGGCTGCTGCGTGGCGGCCACCATGCCCGCGGTGGAGATGTACCCGAGGGAGTCCGCGCCGATGCTCGAGCGGATCTGGTCGATGGTCATGCCCGTAGCGATGAGTTCGGCCCGCGTCGCGAAGTCGATGCCGTAGAAGCACGGCCACTGCACGGGCGGGGAGGAGATCCGCACGTGCACCGCCTTGGCCCCGGCCTCCCGCAGCATCCGCACCATCGCGCGCTGGGTGTTGCCGCGCACGATCGAGTCGTCCACCACCACCAGGCGCCGGCCCTCGATGACCTCTTTGAGGGGGTTCAGCTTGAGCCGGATGCCGAGTTGGCGGATGGTCTGGCTGGGCTGGATGAACGTGCGGCCCACGTACGCGTTCTTGGTCAGGCCCTGGGCGAACGGGATCCCAGACTCGGCGGCGTAGCCGACGGCGGCCGGCGTGCCGGACTCCGGCACCGGGATCACGAGATCCGCGTCCGCCGGGTGCTCCCGGGCCAGCATGCGCCCCATCTGCACCCGGGCCGCGTGGACAGAGCGCCCGGCGATCGTGGTGTCGGGCCGGGCGAGGTAGACGTATTCGAAGATGCAGCCCGTGGGTGTGGCGGGCGCGAAGTGCTGGGTGCGAACGCCGTCGGCGTCGATCGCCACCATCTCGCCCGGCTCCACCTCGCGGACGAAGGAGGCACCCACGATGTCGAGCGCCGCCGTCTCCGAGGCCACCACCCAGCCCCGCTCCAGCCGGCCTAGCACCAGGGGCCGGATGCCGTGCGGGTCTCGGGCGGCGTAGAGGGTGTGCTCGTCCATGAAGACCAGGGAGAACGCGCCCCGCAGCCGGGGCAGGATCTCCTGCGCGGTGGTCTCGAGCGTGTGGTCGGGGTCCCCGGCGAGCAGCGCCGTGAGGACCGCGGTGTCCGTGGTGCTGCCCTTGGCCAACTCGCCGCGCTTCATCGACCCGTAGCGCTCCTCGACCAGGCGGACCAGGTCCGCGGTGTTGGTGAGGTTGCCGTTGTGGGCGAGCGCCACTGTGCCGGCCGCCGTCGGGCCGAGCGTGGGCTGGGCGTTGTGCCAGGTGCTGGCGCCGGTGGTGGAGTAGCGGGTATGCCCGATGGCGAGGTAGCCCTGGAGGGTGTTGAGGGCGCTCTCGTCGAACACCTGCGAGACCAGGCCCATGTCCTTGTAGACGAGGATCTGCGTCCCGTTGCTCGTGGCGATGCCGGCGGACTCCTGGCCCCGGTGCTGCAGTGCATAGAGGCCGAAGTACGTGAGCTTGGCGACCTCCTCGCCGGGCGCCCACACTCCGAAGACGCCGCAGGCGTCCTGAGGGCCTTTCTCACCGGGAAGGAGGTCGTGGGTCAGCCGACCGTCTCCGCGCGCCACTGACCAATGGTGACACACCCCACGCTTGCCCCGGTTCGCTCAGGGGCGCTGCCCTCGAAGTGACCGCCGGTCCGCCGCGATCGCGAGGAGGACCCCGATCAGGGCGCCCAGGCTGCCGAGCGCCAGGAACACGAGCAGGAAGATCGTCCCGCGGCTGAGTGTCTCCGGCTCCGGGCCCAGGATCGCGGCCAACGCCGAGACCAGCGCACCCACGATCACGCCCGCGAGCGCGAACCGTCCGTAGCGGGGGGCACGGCGCGTGGTCGACGGCGCGGCGAGGGCCGCGATCTCGGCCGCGCCGAGCGGGGGCTGGCCAGGGTCGGCGCCTCTCGACGGGTCCTGTGCTGCCGCACCCACCGGCTTCGACTCGCCGGACGCCCGCGTACCCGGGTTCTGCTCACCGACCGGCGGCGCGGTGTCGTCGTGCGTGCTCACTCGCCGGAGGCTACCCGGCGGCCGCGGGGGAGGCGAAGAGCGGGAGCACGGAGGACAGGTCGGCGCGCGCGCCGGAGGCGCGCAGGGACCCCGAGGCGACGGCGTCGTCCCAGGTCAGGCGCCCGGTCGCGAGGGCGAGCCAGGTGGCGGGATCCGTCTCCACCACGTTGGGCGGTGTCCCGCGGGTGTGCCGTGGTCCGGCGATCGCCTGGACGGCGCCGTCGGGCGGCACCCGCACCTCGACGCTGCGCCCGGGCGACGACGCCGCCAGTTCCTCGAGCGTGAACCGGACGGCGGTGCGCACATCGGCCGGGGACGCGGCGTCGGGGGCCGCCGCCCATGCCGCGAGCGCGGCGAGGCCGTCCTGTGCGTCGATGCGGCGTCGGGGCGGCATCGGGCGCGCCCTCAGGAACGGCCCGCGCGGCGGCCGTGCAGGGCAGGGCTGAACCCGACCAGGTGCTCCGGGCTGAGGATCGCCTCGAGCTGCTCGGGCGAGACCAGACCGGACTCGGTGGCAAGGTCGGCGACGCTACGCCCACTCGCCAGGGCCTCCCGCGCCAGCGCGCTCGCCGCGCCGTACCCGATCACCGGGGTGAGCGCCGTGGCCAGGCCGATCGAGTTGAGCACGGCCGCCTCGAGGCGCTCGCGATTCGCGGTGATCCCCACCACGCACTTCTCCGCGAGCACGTGGCACGCCGCACGCAGCCGGCGCAGGGAGTTGAACAGGCGGGAGACGATCACGGGCTCGAAGGCGTTCAGCTGCAACTGACCGGCCTCGGCCGCGAGGGTGATGGTGACGTCGTTGCCGATCACTTCGAACGCCACCTGGTTCACCACCTCGGGGATCACCGGGTTCACCTTGCCGGGCATGATCGAGGAGCCGGCCTGCACCGCGGGCAGCGTGATGTCCCCGAACCCCGCGCGCGGGCCGGAGGAGAGCAGTCGCAGGTCGTTGCACGTCTTGGAGAGCTTCACCGCGATGCGCTTGAGCACGCCGGACAGCTGGACGAAGGCGCCGGCGTCCTGGGTGGCCTCGACCAGGTCCGGGGCGGTCTCCAACTCGATCCCGGTGATCCCGGCGAGGTAGCGGCGGACGAGTTCGCGGTAGCCGGGCGGGGCGTTGAGGCCCGTGCCGATCGCCGTGCCGCCCATGTTGATCTCCTGGATGAGGGCGCGCGCCTCGGCGAGACGACGCCGGTCCTCGTTGATCATCATGGCGAAGGCGCCGAACTCCTGGCCCAGCGTCATCGGCACCGCGTCCTGCAGCTGCGTGCGCCCCACGCACAGCACGTCCGCGAACTCGCGGGCCTTGGCCGAGAACGCTCCCTCGAGCTCGGCCATCGAGTCCAGCAGCCCCGCGATCGCCATGTGCGTGGCGATCTTCGCGGCGGTGGGGTAGACGTCGTTGGTGCTCTGGCTGCGGTTGACGTCGTCGAGCGGGTGGAGGTGCGCGTAGTCGCCCTTGGCGTAGCCCATGATCTCCAGGGCGCGGTTGGCGATCACCTCGTTGGCGTTCATGTTGGTCGAGGTGCCGGCGCCGCCCTGGATGATGTCCACCACGAACTGGTCGCGCAGGCCGCCGGCCCGGATCTCCTCGCACGCCGCGACGATCGCCGCCGCCTTCTCCGGCTCCAGGAGCCCGAGGTCGCGGTTGGCCAGAGCGGCGGCCTGCTTCACGGCCGCGAGCGCGACCACGAGTTCGCGCAGGTGCGAGATCCGCACCCCGCTGATCGGGAAGTTCTCCACCGCGCGGACGGTGTGGACGCCGTAGTACGCGGTGGCGAGGACCTCGCGCTCCCCGAGCAGGTCGTGCTCGGTGCGGCATTCCTGGGTCACGGGCGGTGCATCGGCCACGCTCGCAACCTACGCCGGGGAGCGGGCGCGCCGGTGGCAAACCCGCGCACCCGGCCGACGTCCGGCTAGATCACGCCCTGCGCGAGCATGGCGTCGGCCACCTTGACGAAGCCTGCGATGTTGGCCCCGAGGACGTAGTTGCCCGGCTGGCCGTACTCCTCGGCCGTGGCGGCGCACCGGTCGTGGATGTTGACCATGATCTCCGTGAGCCGGTCCTCGGTGTGCTCGAACGACCAGGAGTCCCGGCTGGCGTTCTGCTGCATCTCCAGCGCCGACGTGGCCACGCCTCCCGCATTCGCGGCCTTGCCGGGGCCGAAGAGCACCCCCGCCTCGAGGAAGAGAGCCGTGCCCTCGGGAGTGGTCGGCATGTTCGCTCCCTCGGCCACGGCCACCACACCGTTCCCCAGGAGGGACCGCGCGTCGGACCCGGTCAACTCGTTCTGCGTGGCGCACGGGAGGGCGACGTCGGTCGGCACGTCCCAGATGCTCCCGGCCTGGGCGAACACGGCGGAGGCGCGCCGGTCCGCGTAGTCGGAGACCCGCCCGCGCTCCACCTCCTTGACCTGGCGCAGCAGCTCGAGGTCCACGCCCGCCTCGTCCACCACGTACCCGGAGGAGTCGGAGAACGCGATCACGTGCGCGCCGAGGCTCTGCGCCTTCTGGATCGCGTAGATCGCCACGTTGCCGGAGCCGGAGACGGTCACGCGGCGCCCCTCAAACCCCAGGCCCTTCGTGCGGAGCATCTCCTGCGCGAACAGGACGGTCCCGTAGCCGGTGGCCTCGGTCCGGACCAGGGACCCGCCCCAGGTGAGGCCCTTGCCGGTGAGCACGCCGGACTCGTAGCGGTTGGTGATCCGCTTGTACTGGCCGAAGAGGTAGCCGATCTCCCGGCCACCCACGCCGATGTCACCGGCCGGGACGTCCGTGTACTCGCCGATGTGGCGGTAGAGCTCGGTCATGAAGGCCTGGCAGAAGCGCATGACCTCCCCGTTGCTCTTGCCGCGCGGGTCGAAGTCCGAGCCGCCCTTGCCGCCACCGATCGGCATGCCCGTCAGGGAGTTCTTGAAGACCTGCTCGAAGCCGAGGAACTTGATGATCCCCAGGTACACCGAGGGGTGGAAGCGCAGGCCGCCCTTGTACGGGCCGAGCGCGGAGTTGAACTCCACCCGGAAGCCGCGGTTGATCTGCACCTGGCCGTGGTCGTCGACCCACGGCACGCGGAAGATGATCTGCCGCTCGGGCTCGCAGATCCGTTCGAGGACGGCCGCGTCCACGTAGTGGGGGTTCTTCTCCATGACCGGCCGGAGGGAGTCGAAGACCTCGCGGACGGCCTGGTGGAACTCCAGCTCGCCGAGGTTCCGGCGCAGAACCTCCTGGTAGACCGCCTGAAGCTTGCGTTCCATCCGAATGACTCCTTCGTCGATGGGGCGAGCGGACGCCGTCGGCGCTTCAGTCCTGGGCGAACCAGCGCGGCAGCGTGGCCTCGGAAGCCGCCCGCAACTCGTGCAGCGGAATCGTGGCGTGCCCCTCGAGGAGGAGTGCGGGACCTTCGTCGTCCGCCCCCGCCGGAGCGGCGTCGTCCGTCACGCCGATCTTGAGGTGGCCGAAGCCGCGCGCCACGCACGAATCCACGAAGCGCACCTCTTCGCTGCGCGGCACGGCGACCAGCGCGCGGGCGCCGGACTCGCTGAACAGCGCCGTCGCGGCATCGATCCCGTCCCGGGCGCAGAGCGCCGCGAGCGAGACCCGGGCGCCGACGCCGAAGCGCAGGCAGGCGTCGACGAGCGCCTGGGCGAGGCCGCCGGTGGAGAGGTCGTGCGCCGCGTCGACGAGCCCGTCGCGGGACGCCTGGACGAGGATCTCGGCGAGGGTCCGCTCCGCGGCGAGGTCCACGCGCGGAGGCCGGCCCCCGAGGTGGCCGTGGACGACGTCGGCCCACGCCGAGCCGGAGAGCTCCGTCCGCGTGGTGCCGAGCAGGTAGATCGCCTGCCCCGGCTCGGCCCAGCCCGACGGCGAGACCCGGGCCACGTCGTCGAGCACGCCGAGCACACCCACCACCGGGGTGGGGTGGATCGAGGAATCGATCCGCCCGGGCGCGCCCGTCCCGTTGTAGAGGGAGACGTTGCCGCCGGTCACGGGCACACCGAGGTCGCGGCACGCGTCCGCGAGGCCGGTGATGGCCTGGACGAGTTGCCACATGGAGTCGGGGTCCTCGGGCGAGCCGAAGTTGAGGCAGTCGGTGACGGCGAGCGGGCGGGCGCCCACCGTGGCGACGTTCCGGTACGCCTCGGCGAGGGCCTGCTGGGCGCCGGTGTAGGGGTCCAACTTGCTGAAGCGGGGGTTGGCGTCCGTGGCGATCGCGACGCCGAGGCCCGTTGCCTCGTCCACGCGGATCACGCCGGCGTCATCGGGCTGGGCCAGCGCCGTGTTCCCCTGGACGTACCGGTCGTACTGGTCGGTGACCCAGGACTTGGCGGCGAGGTTCGGGGAGGCGACCAGGGCCAGGATCTGCTCGCGGATCTCCTCGGGCGACGTCGGCCGGGGACGGCGCTCGGCGTCGTCGGCGTTGAGGCCGTCCTGCCAGGCCGGGCGCGCATGGGGGCGGTCGTACACGGGGCCCTCGTGCGCGACGGTGCGCGGATCGACGTCCACGATCCGGTGCCCGTGGTGGTCGATGACCAGGCGGCCGGTGTCCGTGACCTCACCGATGACGGCGGTCTCGACGTCCCACTTCTCCGTGATGGCGAGGAACTCGTCCAGCTTCTCGGGCGCGACGATCGCCATCATCCGCTCCTGCGACTCGGACATGAGGATCTCGCCGGGCGTGAGCGTGGGGTCGCGCAGGAGGACCTTCTCGAGGTCCACGATCATGCCGCCCTCGCCGTTGGAGGCGAGTTCCGACGTCGCGCACGAGATCCCGGCGGCACCCAGGTCCTGGATGCCCTCCACCACGCGTGCGGCATAGAGCTCCAGGCAGCACTCGATGAGGACCTTCTCCATGAAGGGGTCGCCCACCTGGACGCTGGGGCGCTTGGACGGCTTGGCGTCGTCGAAGGTCTCGGAGGCGAGGATGGAGGCGCCGCCGATGCCGTCACCGCCGGTGCGGGCGCCAAAGAGGACCACCTTGTTCCCGACGCCCTCGGCGTTGGCGAGGTGGATGTCCTCGTGCCGCAGCACGCCCACGCACAGGGCATTGACCAGCGGGTTTCCTTGGTAGCAGGGGTCGAAGTCCACCTCGCCGCCGATGTTGGGCAGGCCCAGGCAGTTGCCGTAGCCGCCGACGCCGGCCACCACGCCGTGCACCACGCGCGCGGTGTCCGGGTGGTCGATCGCGCCGAAGCGGAGCTGGTCCATGACGGCGACCGGACGGGCGCCCATCGAGATGATGTCGCGGACGATTCCGCCGACTCCGGTGGCGGCGCCCTGGTACGGCTCCACGAAACTGGGGTGGTTGTGGGACTCCACCTTGAAGGTGACCGCCCAGCCGTCGCCGATGTCCACCACGCCCGCGTTCTGGCCGATGCCGACGAGGAGGTGCTCGCGCATGGCGTCCGTGGTCTTCTCGCCGAACTGGCGCAGGTGGATCTTGGAGGACTTGTACGAGCAGTGCTCCGACCACATCACCGAGTACATGGCGAGTTCCGCGGCCGTGGGGCGCCGGCCAAGGAGGGCGACGATCTCCGCGTACTCGTCGTCCTTCAGGCCCAGTTCGCGGTACGGCAGCGACACCTCGGGGGTGGCGGCGGCGCGCTCGACGGTGTCGACGTGCTCGGGGATCTCGACGGAGGAGTCGGGGGAAACGGTCATGGATCTGCTGACCTCGCGAGGGGCGTTCGGTGGGACCGGAACGGTGCGGCTCAAGGCTACCGGGGCGGGTCCCCTCCCCCCTCCCGGGGGGGGGGGGGGGGGGGGGGGGGGGGGGGGGGGGGGGGG